>NZ_JBXAMO010000002.1:0-490110 GCF_058800725.1 Tardiphaga sp. GW822-FHT04G09
CGGGTGTGGAAGTGCGGCAACGCATGTAGCTTACCGGTACTAATCGTTCGATTGGCTTGATTGCTCTCATTTTCAGTGTCCATGACACTTGGAAAATGATGACGGAAAGACCGCGAATAGCGAAGTGGGAGTGGCGAATAGAACTTGTTCCATTCGCCATTCGCTACTCACCATTCGCCCCAAAAAACAGTTTGCTTCGTATCTTTGTCCTTCGCCGGCCTGGTGGTTCTAGCGAGGAGCTTCAACCCGATCCCATCCCGAACTCGGCCGTTAAACTCCTCAGCGCCAATGGTACTATGGCTTAAGCCCTGGGAGAGTAGGTCGCTGCCAGGCCTGCAAAGGACAAAGTATTCCTCAATTACGATATCTCAACACAAAACGCCGCTTCCCTCCCGGGAGGCGGCGTTTTGCGTTTCTACGCGCAAATGCGCGCTGTCGATCGCGATCAGAGCAGTTACAGCTCTCGCACCGACTCGTCTGCGTCAGGCAGCCGGCGACAATCCAGCAATCAGGAAGCGCGAGTCGACCAATCTCGCCGAGCAGCGCTGCGTTGACCGGATTTCGCATCACGGCGGAGATGAAATCAGCCCACCGCCGAGGCTGCCGTGCTGCGTTCAGTGCACGCCCGTAAAGAACCGCGCCATGCGGAAACCCGACAGCCAGTTGGCAACCGGCTGGCTGCGCACGCCGAGATCCCATGAGCCGACGATGGCATCGACGCGGCCGACGAGATTATCCATCGGGAGCAGCCCGACGCCGCCTTGGCTGACCGGCACGCGGCTGTCGGCGGAGTTGTCGCGATTGTCGCCCATCACGAACAGATGGTCGGAGGGGATGACGATTTCCGGCGTGTTGTCGAGGCGGCCATTGTCACGCAGCTTGAAGATCGGATGCGCCACGCCGCCGGGCAGCGTCTCCACATAGCGATGCGCCGGTTCGGAGCCGCCGCTGTCGTCTTCGGCTGCGCCAATGCCATCGGCCTTGATCGTCGTCGCGACGCCGTTGAGCCAGACCTGGCCGCCGCGCAACTCGACGCGGTCGCCGGGCAGGCCGATGACGCGCTTGACCCAGACCTGGGAGCGATCGCCGGGCCAGCGAAATACCACGACATCGCCGCGCTTCGGTGTGGACGCGAAGACGCGACCGGTCTCGGGAAGGGAGACATGGATCGGCAGCGAAGCTGTCGAATAGCCGTAGGGAAATTTCGTCGCCAGCAGCGCATCGCCGATCAGCAATGTCGGCTCCATCGAGGCTGACGGCACATAGAACGGCTCGGCGAGCGCGCCCTTCGCAACGAACACGATGCCGACGATCGCGGCGATCTGCGCCAGTTGACCGGACCAGCGTTTTGCGGTCGATGCGACCGTTGTCGTTTCCGTATCAGTGGTCACTGGCCCGTTCCTCCGATGGTCACTCTGTCCATGCGCAGCGTCGGCTGGCCGACACCGACCGGCACGCCCTGGCCGTGCTTGCCGCAAGTGCCGATACCGTCATCGAGCGCGAGGTCGTTGCCGATCATGCTGATGCGGTGCAGGTCGGTCGGACCGTTGCCGATCATCATCGCCCCCTTCAGCGGCGCGCCGATCTTGCCGTTCTCGATTCTGTAGGCCTCGGTGCACTGAAACACGTATTTGCCGGAGGTTATGTCGACCTGGCCGCCGCCGAAGTTCACGGCGTAGATACCGTTCTTCACGGAGGCGAGAATTTCGGCGGGGTCGCGCTGGCCGGCGAGCATGTAGGTATTGGTCATGCGCGGCATCGGCACATGGGCATAGCCCTGACGGCGGCCGTTGCCGGTCGGCTTCATGCCCATCAGGCGAGCGTTCTGGCGGTCCTGCATGTAGCCGACGAGGATGCCGTCCTCGATCAGCGTGGTGCGATTGGTCGGCGTGCCTTCATCGTCGATGGACAGCGAGCCGCGGCGCGACGAGATGGTGCCGTCATCGACGACAGTCACACCCTTGGCGGCGACCTGCTGACCCATCAGGCCGGCAAAGGCCGAAGTCTGTTTGCGGTTGAAATCGCCTTCGAGCCCGTGGCCGACGGCTTCATGCAGCATCACGCCGGGCCAGCCGGGGCCGAGCACCACATCCATTTCGCCAGCTGGCGCAGGAATCGATTCAAGATTCACCAGCGCCTCGCGCAGGGCGCCGTCGGCTGCCGTGCGCCACGATCCGCTCTCGATGAAGCGCGCATAGCCCTCACGGCCGCCATAGCCCTTGGAGCCGCTTTCCTGACGATCGCCCTGACCGGCGACGACGGAGATGTTCACGCGCACCAGCGGACGGATGTCGCGATAGCTCTCGCCGTCCGGACGCAGGATCTCGACCACCTGCCAGGTGGCGCCGAGCGACACCGAGACCTGCCGCACGCGCGGATCCTTGTCGCGCACATAGGCGTCGATTTCGGCCAGCAGCTTGACCTTGGCCTCGAAACCCGGCGCATCCAGCGGATTGTCGTCACCATAGAGCCGCACATTGGTGTGCGAAGGCGCCGCCGCGAAAGTGCCGGCATAGCCGCCACGGACCGCATTGACCGCATCAGCCGCACGGATCAGCGCCGGTATCGAAACGTCGGAGGAATGCGCGTAGCCGACTGCATCGTCCTTGACGGCGCGGAGGCCAAAACCCTGGGCTGTGTCATAAGTCGCCTGCTTCAGCCGGCCATTGTCGAAACCAAGCGCCTCGGACTGGCTGTATTCGAGAAACAGCTCGCCATCGTCAGCTCCCTGTAGCCCCCGCATGAGCTCGCGGCGAACTTCGTCGCGGTCCAGATTGGCGCGGTCGATCAGGGAGGTGGTGGCTGGGCTGGTCATGCAGGCTCCAATGTCAGCAGCGCGGCCCCGGCGCCAGGCGCGGGACCGCGATTTCAATTTGTAGCGACAACCCGGGGATGGGTCGCCTTACAATGGCGTAACCTGCGGCGAAACAGGCGATTGGAACACAAGATAGGTGCTGTTCTGACAAAAAGGGAGGCCCGCACATCGCCGGGGCGAGATCCTCTGGGGGCAACCGGGCCAGCCATGACGCGGTTACCTTGGAGCTATTACAAACTGCACTCCGATGCGCCTCAGGCTGCGGTGCGGTAGACCCTCCGAGCACCATCCTGCATGAACGGTATTCATTGCAGGACCGATCTCTTCTGGCGGTTATCGCTTTTCATGGCCTCTCGAACCAAATCCGCATTCCTGCAAGTCCATTCCATTATCGGCCTGGCGATCTCGCTGATCCTGGGCCTGATCGGTCTGACCGGCGCCATGCTGAGCTTCGAGGACGAGATCGTTGCGGCGCTCAATCGCGATGTGGCGAAGGTCGATCCGCGGCCGGCCCCGGTGCTCGGACCGGATGAGCTGGTATCGCGGGTTCAGGCGCTGCCTGGGGCAGGCAAGGTCGGCCTCATTGTTTTTTCGAGCGAACCGGGTGCGGCGGTACGGATGCGCTTTGCCCGCAGCGAGACTGGGGAGCGCTCGTCGGTCTATGTCGATCCTTATGACGGCCGCGTCGTCTCGGCGATGCAGGGAGAGGGCTTCTTCGCGACGCTGCGCAACCTGCATCGCTTTCTGCTGCTGCCCGGCAACGGCAATGGCTATGGCCGTCTGATCACCGGCGTCGCCGTGCTTGGCCTGTTCGTGTTGCTGATCTCCGGGATGGTGCTGCGCTGGCCGCGCCGAATCCGTAGCATCAAGCATGGTATCAAGACTTGGCTGAAGCCGAAGCTGGCGATGCGAGGGCGTCCGTTTCACTGGTCGCTGCACAGCGTTGTCGGTACCTGGTTGCTGCCGGTCTATCTGGTGACCATCCTCACCGGCCTCTGGTGGTCGTTCGACTGGTACAAGGCCAGTGTCACCTGGCTGCTGTCGAGCAAGCCCGCTGCGAGTGCGCCGGCAATGCGTGGAGCAAAGCGGGGCGCCAAGGCATCTGCCTCTGATGCGCCTGCGGTTCCGTCGCTCGACAAGGTCTGGTCGACGTTTCTGGCCGAGCAGGGCAGCCGCTATGCGATAGCGATCATGCAGGTACCGAACGGACCGGGCAGTGTCGTGCGTATCCGCTCGGTGGCAAAGGACGCGTCATTCGACGAGGCGCGCGACGATTTCCGCATCGATGGCGTGACAGGCCGCATGGTGTCGGCGGAACTCTACAACGACAAGACATTCGGTGAGCGCGTTCTGGCCGCGGTGCTGCACATCCACACAGGTGCGTTCCTGGGCCTGCCCGGTCGCATCGTGTTCTTGCTGGCCGCGGCCTTGATGCCGCTGTTCACCGTGACGGGCTTCATCCTGTATTTCTCGCGCCGCCGTCTGCGAGCAGCGTCGCGACCAAGCCGTCGCGATCGCGGTGCTCCTGAACTGGTGCCGGGAGAGTAGGATGCAATGCTGCCGATCAGGGCAGCTTGTCGTACCCCTCGCCGATGCCGTTGAGGCTGAGCGGGAAGCCGATGCCTTCTTCGGGGGTCTCGAAGATGATGAAAGTGGCAGTCTTGGCGGTGCGCAGCTGGGCGAGCAGCTTGTCGTCCATCACGACTTCGGCAACGCAGCCATTGGGCAGGCAGCGCACGAAGCCGGCGCGGCCGACATCCTGATTGTCGAGCTTGAGGCCGAGGCCGGACGGCAGCAGCACGCCGAGCGGCGCCACCACGCGCATCAGCTTGCTCTTCTGGTCGGCGGTCTTCAATACGATCACGGTCAGGCCGGCATTGGAGCGGTCTTCCGCCACCACGCTCTGGATCAGGGCACATTGTTCGGCCTGGGCGCCGGGCGGGGTGTCGCAGCGGATCTGCCAGTCGCCATGAACCGAGCGCACCGCGCCCTGGGCGCTGGCGGTACCCGGGACCGCAGCGATCGCTGCCAGGGCCAGGCAACCGAGTGCCAGCCGGCGCCAGCCTGCGATCCCGCGGCTCGGGCGGTTCAGGGTCGGTTTATGCTGCAACTTCGAGTGCCCCATCCGGGTCGATTCCTTAGGCGGTGATGTGGTGGTCGTAGTCCAGGGCAGCACGCCTGACGCTGTCTGTCCGGAGGATTTTCCAGACCACGGAATGATACGGCAATGACGGCGCCTTGAAGGCATCCACGGAGCCAAGAAGACACGCGCGGGCACGAATCAGCATCCTGCCGATCGCCTGATCTGTGCGTACAACGGACAATTCCGCTGTCAAGCGCCGTTCACCCGCCGCGCGCCTGTTTGTGCCTGATTTCATGCAGCAATTGCGACCTTCGTTCAATACCTCCGAATGCATTACGGGATGCGCCACTCCTGCATTGCGACAAGACGCGAATTATGGTTTGAGAGGCTAGATTTCGACGCATTCTAACAACTGCCTCCAAGCCAACAGCTTGGGCGTTTTGGCAAATTGTTAGGGAGTGGATCGGGCGGCATAATTCGGCGACACGCCGAAATGCGACAGTAAATTATGGGAGCGCGAGCGGCATGAGGATGTCGAGGGGCCAGATTGGCCGCCGGTTGCTGGGGTTAGCAGTTGTTGGGGCCGGGCTCGCTTTTGGCGGTGCTGCATTCGCAGAGGTGATGGGCCAGCCCGCGCCGTGGGAATACAAGCTGCAGGAAGCCGCCACGCCGGTGATGGAGAACATCACCTGGTTTCATAATTTTCTGCTCTGGCTGATTACCGCCATCACACTGTTCGTGCTTGTGCTTCTCGTCATCGTGGTGATGAAGTTCAACTCCAGGGCCAACCCGGTCGCCTCCAAGACCACCCACAACACGCTGATTGAAGTGGCGTGGACGATCATTCCGGTTTTGATCCTGGTCGCAGTGGCTGTGCCGTCGTTCCGCCTGCTGTTCCTGGAGCTCGACATTCCGAAAGCCGACCTGACCATCAAGGCGACCGGCAAGCAGTGGTTCTGGACCTATACCTATCCGGACAACGGCCCGTTCGAATTCGATTCGCTGATGGCTGCCGACAAGCAGCCACGTCTGCTCGCCGTCGATAACGAAGTCGTCGTTCCCGTGAACAAGGTCGTTCGCGTGCAGACGACCGCCGCCGACGTCATCCATTCCTTCGCGATCCCGTCCTTCGGCATCAAGATCGACGCCGTTCCGGGCCGTCTGAACGAGACCTGGTTCAAGGCCACCAAGACCGGCATGTTCTACGGCCAGTGCTCGGAACTGTGCGGCAAGGATCATGCGTTCATGCCGATCGCGATCCGCGTCGTCAGCGATCAGGAATTCACCGCATGGGTCGAGACCGCGAAGAAGAAGTTCGCGTCCAATCCGGCGAATTCCTACGCTTCGGCCGGAACTGCTGTGGCGCAGTAAGCGGGTGGCGGAGCCGCGAGGCTCCGCACGCACTGTAAGAAATTAGGGCGAGGGGACCGCAAGGTCCGAGAGACTGCCAGAAGAAGACAAAGCAGGATTTGAAAATGGCAACGACCGCGGCAACACCGGCTCACGACGATCACGCCCACGACGATCATGCGCATCCGACGGGGTGGCGGCGCTACGTCTATTCGACGAACCATAAGGACATCGGCACGATGTACCTTATCTTCGCGATCGTGGCGGGCGTCATCGGCGGCATCATGTCGATCCTGATCCGCATCGAGTTGATGTATCCGGGCGTCCAGATCTTCCACGAAAGCCACACCTACAACGTCTTCGTCACCTCGCACGGCCTGATCATGATCTTCTTCATGGTGATGCCCGCGATGATCGGCGGTTTCGGCAACTGGATGGTGCCGCTGATGATCGGCGCGCCGGACATGGCGTTCCCGCGCATGAACAACGTGTCGTTCTGGCTGCTGCCTGCCGCCTTTGCGCTGCTCATCATCTCCACCTTCGTGGAAGGCGAGCCGGGTGCCAACGGTGTCGGTGCCGGCTGGACCATGTATGCGCCGCTGTCGACATCGGGCCATCCGGGTCCTGCGGTCGACTTCGCGATCCTGGCACTCCACATCGCCGGTGCATCGTCGATCCTCGGTGCCATCAACTTCATCACCACCATCTTCAACATGCGCGCGCCGGGCATGACCCTGCACAAGATGCCGCTGTTCGTGTGGTCGATCCTCGTCACCGTGTTCCTGCTGCTGCTGTCGCTGCCGGTTCTGGCAGGCGCCATCACCATGCTGCTGACGGATCGCAACTTCGGCACCACCTTCTTCGCCGCAGACGGCGGCGGTGATCCGGTCCTGTTCCAGCATCTGTTCTGGTTCTTCGGTCACCCCGAAGTGTACATCCTGATCCTGCCCGGCTTTGGCATGATCTCGCAGATCATCTCGACCTTCTCGAAGAAGCCGGTGTTCGGCTATCTCGGCATGGCCTACGCTATGGTCGCCATCGGCGGCATCGGCTTCGTCGTCTGGGCGCACCACATGTACACCGTCGGCATGTCGTCGGCGACGCAGGCCTACTTCGTCGCCGCCACCATGGTCATCGCGGTACCGACCGGCGTGAAGATCTTCTCCTGGATCGCCACGATGTGGGGTGGTTCCATCGAGTTCAAGGCGCCGATGCTGTGGGCCGTGGGCTTCATCTTCCTGTTCACCCTCGGCGGCGTCACCGGCGTCGTGCTGGCCAATGCCGGCGTCGATCGCGTGCTGCAGGACACCTACTACGTCGTCGCGCACTTCCACTACGTGCTGTCGCTCGGCGCCGTGTTCGCCATCTTCGCCGGCTGGTACTACTGGTTCCCGAAGATGTTCGGCTACATGTATTCGGAAACTATCGCCAAGGCGCATTTCTGGGTCACCTTCGTCGGCGTGAACCTGGTGTTCTTCCCGCAGCACTTCCTGGGTCTGTCGGGCATGCCGCGCCGCTACGTCGATTATCCGGATGCCTTTGCCGGCTGGAACCTGGTCTCGTCGATCGGCTCCTACATCTCCGGCTTTGCCGTGCTGATCTTCATCTACGGTGTGATCGAAGCTTTCGTCCGCAAGGAAAAGGCCGCGAACAACCCGTGGGGTGCCGGTGCGACCACGCTGGAATGGACCCTGACTTCGCCGCCGCCCTTCCATCAGTTCGAAGTGCTGCCGCGCATCAAGTAAGAACTATCCGTGGCGCCTTCGGGCGCCGCGCCTCTGAATGCCTCCGCCGCGGCCAGTCTGGTTTCGGCGGAGTGCGCGTAACAAAGTGAGATTGATCTTGTCCGTTCTCGACCACCACGCCATCGACATGTCCGCCCCCCGCATCTCCGAAGCGGGTGTTGCGGACTACATCGCGCTGCTCAAGCCGCGGGTGATGTCGCTGGTCGTGTTCACGGCCATGGTCGGTTACTTCCTGGCGCCGGGCGATCATCACCCCGTGCTGGCGATCACCTCGATCCTCTGTATCGCTGTCGGCGGCGGCGCCTCGGGCGCGCTGAACATGTGGTACGAAAGCGATATCGACGCGCTGATGTCGCGTACGGCCAATCGCCCGATCCCGCGCGGCCGCGTCACCCGTCCGGAAGCGCTGACCTTCGGTCTGGTGCTGGCGTTCTTCTCGGTGATGACGCTCGGCATCCTCGTCAACTGGCTTGCCGGCGCGCTGCTCGCTTTCACCATCTTCTTCTATGTCGTGATCTATACCATCGGTCTGAAGCGCAGGACCGCGCAGAACATCGTCATCGGCGGTGCAGCCGGCGCGCTGCCCCCGGTCGTCGCCTGGGCAGCGGCGTCGGGAACGCTCTCGATGGAACCGGTCCTGCTGTTCCTGATCATCTTCTTCTGGACCCCGCCGCATTTCTGGGCACTCGCGCTGTTCCGCAACGACGATTACGCCCGCGCCGGCGTGCCGATGCTGCCGGTGGTCGCCGGCCCCGATGCGACCCGGCTGCAGATCCTGCTCTACACCGTCGTGCTCGTCGCGACCGCGGTGGCTCCATGGCCGCTTGGCTATTTCTCCGCCATCTACGGCGTGGCTTCGCTGATCCTCGGCGCCGGCATGATGTATCTCGCTGTCGAGGTCTATCGTCTGCGCGAAGGCACGCCTGCCAATCGCGCGACGCGCAAGCTGTTCGCTTTCTCGATTGTCTATCTGTTCGCACTGTTTGCCATTCTGCTGCTCGAGGTGGTCGTGAAGGCCATCCTCCCGCTGGTCTGGTAGAGGGGCGCATGATCCGATGGACAATGAGCACAAGCCTGAACAGCCGGACGGCATCGTCCTCACCGAGGCACAGAAGAAGAGCCGGCGCGAACGCTCGCTGGCCATCGCCTGGGCGCTCGGCATTCTCGTCGTGCTGTTCTTCGCCGTCACCATGGTCAAGGGGCCGGCCGTTCTCATCCGGCCCATGTAATGACAAAAGCTGAGTGACATGACCGATCAGCCGCAGATCCAGCCAGTCGAAGTGAGCAGCCCGCGCAGCGATAAGAATGCGCGCCGCGGTCTGGGCCGCGATGCGACTGTGGCTGCGGCGTGCGGTCTGTTGGTCGCCTTCATGGTCGGCGCGTCCTACGCCGCCGTGCCGCTCTATAACTGGTTCTGCCGCGCCACCGGCTTCAACGGCACCACGATGGTGGCCAGTTCAGCGCCCACGAGTGGCCCGATCGCGCGCAAGATCGCCGTGCGCTTCGATGCCAATGTGTCGGGCGGCCTGCCGTGGAAGTTCGTTCCGGAGCAGAGCGAGATCGAAGTCAAGATCGGCGAGGTGGTGACCGTCTTCTACACTGTCACCAACCAGTCGGCCCGCACCACCTCCGCACAGGCTGCCTATAACGTGGCGCCGCTCACGGTCGGTGCGTATTTCCAGAAGATCAATTGCTTCTGCTTCACCGAACAGACCCTGGCGCCTGGTGAGAAGCGCGAAATGCCTGTCGTATTCTATGTCGATCCGGCGCTGGCCGCGGATAACGAGAATGACGGCCTGAAGTCGATTACACTGTCCTACACGTTCTACCCCCTGCGCGATCCGGCGCCGAAGCCTCTGGCGGCGACGGAGACCGACAAGCGCAAGGGTAACCTCTGAGATAAAGGGTACCCTTCAGGAGAAATCCTGGAGCGTTCCGCGTTATAAAATTGAGAGAACTCGCACCGGCTTCAACCGGCGCAGCTGACGGAGAGAACCGCAATGGCTACGGCGCAAGCAAAGCACCACGACTATCACCTCGTCGATCCCTCGCCGTGGCCGGCGGTAGGCTCGCTGTTCGCCTTCATCATGGCGGTTGGCGCGGTCAGCTGGATGCATCACATGTATGCCGCGGCGCCCATCGTGTTCGGTGTCGGCACCATCGGAGTGCTCTACGTATTCGCAAGCTGGTGGACCGACGTGGTCCGTGAAGCCCAGTACAAGGGTGATCACACCCGCGTGGTGCAGATCAGCCACCGTTACGGCATGATCCTGTTCATCGCCTCGGAAGTGATGTTCTTCGTCGCCTGGTTCTGGGCCTATTTCAATTCGTCGCTGTTCCCCGGCGATCCCGTCCATGCCACCCGCGAGGCGCTGTTCGGTGGCGTCTGGCCGCCGAAGGGCATCCAGACCTTCGATCCCTGGCATCTGCCGCTGCTCAACACGCTGATTCTGCTGACTTCAGGCACGACCGTCACCTGGGCGCATCACGCGCTGCTGGAAGGCGACCGCAAGGCCGTGAAATATGCGCTGATCCTCACGGTGCTGCTCGGCGCCGCCTTCTCCTGCGTGCAGGCGTTCGAATACGCCCACGCCGCTTTCGGCTTCAAGGGCAACATCTACGGCGCGACCTTCTTCATGGCGACCGGCTTCCACGGTTTCCACGTGCTGGTGGGCACCATCTTCCTGCTGGTCTGCCTGTTCCGCGTCTATGCCGGTCACTTCACGCCGAAGCAGCATCTCGGTTTCGAATTCGCCGCCTGGTACTGGCACTTCGTGGACGTGGTCTGGCTGTTCCTGTTCGTCACGATCTATGTCTGGGGCTATGGCGGCGTTGTCGCCGGCGCGGCCGCGCACTGACCGCATTCGGGTGCTACAAGAGGGCGGCCGCAGGGCCGCCCTTTTTCGTTGGCCTCTGCGGCTGTGAAAGAAATTGACGCGATGCCCGATCAACTCGCTGCCCCCGTTACGCTTGGCCAGACCATCGTCCGCGGCCTGACCTGCAAATGCCCGCGCTGCGGCGAGGGCAAGCTCTATGCGGGCTTCATCAATCTGGCGCCGCGCTGCGAGCGTTGCGAACTGGACTACGCCTTCATCGACACCGGCGATGGTCCGGCGATCTTCATCATCATGATCGCAGGGGCCATCGTTGTCGGAGCGGCGCTCATTGTCGAAGTGAAGTACCAGCCGCCATTCTGGCTGCACGCCGCCCTATGGCTGCCGCTGATCCTGGTAACCACGCTGCTGCCCTTGCGCTCCATGAAGTCGCTGTTGATCGCCCTGCAATTTCACCACAAGGCCTCGGAAGGCCAGTTGATCGATCGCGCGCCGAAATGAACACGGTTGCAGCGCGCCGGCGCAGTATCACCGGTCTCGGCATCGTCACGCTCATCATCGTTGGTGTGCTCCTCAGCCTCGGATTCTGGCAGTTGCAGCGCCGCACCGAGAAACATGCACTGATTGCGGCACTCACCGAGCGCCTTGCGGGCGCGCCCGGTGCGCTGCCATTGCCGTTCACATGGGGTGCGCTGACCCCGGCCAAGGATGAATTCCGCCGCGTCAGTTTTTCGGCGGTCTACAAGCCGGTCCCCGATGGCATGGTCTACAGCTCCGGCTCCGGCGTGCGGCCGGATGTGCCGGGCCCGGTGACCTGGGCGTTTCTGCCGGCGCAACTGCCGACCGGCGAGACGGTCGTGATCAATGCCGGCTTCGTGCAGAATACGATGCAGGACCGCGCCCAGCAGGACCGTGCCGTGCAGAAACTCATCACCGGTGCGCCGGTGGTCATGACCGGCTATCTGCGCTTTCCGGAAACCGCGGGCACGTTGACGCCCCATGACGACGTCAACAAGCGCCTCTGGTTCAATCGTGACCAGCGCGCCATGGCGCAGGCGCTCGGCTGGGGCCCTGTCGCGCCGTTCTATGTGGATCTGGAAACGCCCGTGCCGGCCAACGCCATCCCCAGGCCCGGCCCGCTCGAAATCCATCTCAAGGACGACCACATGCAATATGCCATCACCTGGTTTGGCCTCGCGGCCGCCGTGGCGATTGCCTTCGGGGTCTGGATTCGGGGCCAGCGGCGGGCCTGAACCCCGGCCATTGTTGGTTTCCTCGCCCGGCGAAACCCATTATGGTGCCCTCTGATTTCACGCGGCGTGAAGTTTTAACCCCATTATTATCAAAGGCTTGGCGGTTTCCGCGCCTTTGGAGGACGCCTTGACGACCTATATCTCGACGCGGGGAGAGGCCCCGACCCTCGGCTTTTGCGATGTCATGCTGACCGGGCTTGCCCGCGACGGCGGTCTCTACATTCCCGAGGTCTGGCCACAGCTCTCGGCCGAGACCATCGCGTCGCTGTTCGGCCGGCCCTATTGGGAAGTCGCCGTCGAGGTGCTCCGGCCATTCGTGGCCGGCGAGATTTCCGACGAGGATCTCGGCCGCATGGCCAATGAGGCCTATGCCACCTTCCGCCATCCCGCTGTGGTGCCGCTTGACCAGACCGCGCCGAACCAGTTCGTGCTCGAGCTGTTTCACGGCCCGACGCTGGCGTTCAAGGACGTCGCCATGCAGCTGATCGCGCGGCTGATGGATCATGTCCTGGCCAAGCGCAACCAGCGCACCACGATCGTGGTCGCGACCTCGGGCGACACCGGCGGCGCCGCCGTCGATGCCTTTGCCGGCCGCGACAATGTCGATCTCGTGGTGCTGTTTCCGAACGGTCGCATTTCCGACGTCCAGCGCCGCATGATGACCACAACCGGCGCGTCGAACGTCCATGCGCTCGCCGTCGAGGGCCATTTCGACGATTGCCAGGCAATCGTGAAAGGTCTGTTCAATCATCACAGCTTCCGCGATGCCGTCTCGCTCTCGGGTGTGAACTCGATCAACTGGGCGCGTATCGTCGCGCAGGTGGTTTACTACTTCACCTCGGCCGTCGCTGTTGGTGCGCCGACGCGATCGGTGGATTTCACCGTGCCCACCGGCAATTTCGGCGACATCTTTGCGGGCTACGTGGCCAAGCGCATGGGTCTGCCGGTGCGCAAGCTGCGCGTCGCCGCCAATGTCAACGACATCCTCGATCGCACGCTCAAGACCGGCATCTATGAGGTACGCGAAGTTCACGCCTCGTCGTCCCCCTCGATGGACATTCAGGTGTCGTCGAATTTCGAACGCCTGCTGTTCGAAGCCTCCGGCCGCGATGCGGTGCTGGTGCGCGGCCTGATGGACTCGCTGAAGCAGTCCGGCCGCTTCGTGCTGCCGGAGAAGGTGCTGACCGCGATCCGGGCCGATTTCGAATCCGGCCGCGCCGATGAAGACGAGACCTTTGCGGCGATTCGCGCGGCGTGGCGCGAAACCGGCGACCTGATCGATCCGCATACTGCCGTGGCGCTGGCTGTGGCCGACCGCGACACCACCGAGATGCACGTGCCCAACGTCGTGCTGTCGACGGCACATGCAGCGAAATTCCCCGACGCGGTGGAAGCCGCCTGCGGCGTGCGGCCGGCATTGCCGGCCTATCTGGAAGGGCTGATGACGAAGCCCGAGCACATTAAGGTCATGAAGAATGACCAGAGCGATATTGAGCAGTTCGTGCTGTCGGTCAGCCGCGCTGCGAAGCAAGGAGTGTCCTGATGACCGTCGAAGTTACCAAGCTGCCTTCGGGCCTGACGGTCATCACCGATACCATGCCGCATCTGGAAACCGCAGCACTCGGCGTCTGGACCGGTGTCGGCGGTCGCGATGAGAAGTCCAACGAGCACGGCATCTCGCATCTGCTCGAACATATGGCCTTTAAAGGCACCAAGAAGCGCTCGTCCCGCGAAATCGTCGAGGAGATCGAGGCGGTCGGCGGCGATCTCAATGCCGCGACCTCGACCGAAACCACGGCCTATTACGCTCGCGTGATGAAGGCCGATGTGCCGCTCGCACTCGATGTGCTCTCCGACATTCTCGCCAATCCCACTTTCGTGCCGGACGAGCTGGAGCGCGAGAAGAGCGTGATTGTGCAGGAGATCGGTGCGGCGCAGGACACGCCCGATGATGTCGTGTTCGAACATCTCAATGAGCTCTGCTATCCCGACCAGCCGATGGGCCGTTCGCTTCTGGGCACCGCCAAGACGCTGAAGGGGTTCGATCGCGACATGCTGCAGAATTATCTGTCCACGCATTATCGCGGGCCGGACATGGTGGTGGCTGCGGCTGGCGCCGTGAATCATCGCCAGGTCGTGCATGAAGCCGCCGATCGCTTTTCCAGCTTCGAAGGCACCGCCGCACCGAAGCCGCAGCCGGCGATGTTCGGCAAAGGCGGCTCGCGCGTGGTCAATCGCGATCTTGAACAGGCGCATCTGACGCTGGCGCTGGAAGGCCTGCCGCAATCGGACCTGTCCCTGTTCAGCCTGCAGGTCTTCACCAACATTCTCGGCGGCGGCATGTCCTCGCGGCTGTTCCAGGAAGTGCGTGAGAAGCGCGGTCTCTGCTATTCGATCTACACCTTCCACGCGCCCTATACCGACACCGGCTTCTTCGGGCTCTATACCGGCACCGATCCCGCCGACGCACCTGAGATGATGGAAGTCATTGTCGATGTCATCAACGAATCGGTGGAGACACTGACCGACGCCGAGATCGCGCGCGCCAAGGCGCAGATGAAGGCCGGCCTGCTGATGGCGCTGGAGAGCTGCAGTTCGCGCGCCGAACAGCTGGCGCGGCATATGCTGGCCTATGGCCGTCCGCTCACCGTGGAAGAGCTCGTCCAGCGCATCGACGATGTCAGCGTGGAATCCACCCGCGATGTCGCCCGTGGCCTGCTGACGCGCAGCCGCCCGGCCGTGGCGGCGCTCGGCAGCGGCCGGGGGCTGGACACGGCAGTGGCTTTTGCGGAAGGATTGACCCGCACCAAGGACAAGAGCCTGCTCCACTAGGCAGGCGAGGTCCGAGGTATCAGGGAGCGACCTATGGCCCTGTTTCGTTTGCCATCGAGCATGCCGGCGGCGCTGGCGCCGCGCGGGTACGGCGTCGCATTGCGCGCGCCCGTGATGAGCGATTTTCCGCAATGGGCCGATCTGCGTGAGCAGAGCCGTGGCTATCTCACGCCGTGGGAGCCGATCTGGCCGTCCGACGACCTGACGCGCTCCGGCTTCCGCCGCCGGCTGCGCCGCTATGCCGACGATGCGTCCGCCGACCGCGCCTATCCGTTCCTGGTGTTTCGCGAATCCGACGGCACGCTGCTGGGTGGCGTGACGCTGGCCAATGTGCGTCGGGGCATCGTCCAGGCCGGCACCATCGGTTACTGGGTCGGCCAGCCCTATAGCGGGCAGGGCGTGATGACGGCGGCGCTGCGGGTGCTGCTGCCGACCTTGTTCGGCGAATTGAACCTGCATCGCATCGAGGCCGCCTGTATTCCCACCAATCTGCCGTCGGTGCGGGTACTGGAGAAATGTGGCTTCACGCGCGAGGGACTGGCGCGGCGTTATCTCTGCATCAATGGCATCTGGCAGGATCACCTGCTCTACGGCATGCTGCATGAGGGCTTCCGCGGGTAGTCTTGGTGCAGCGCGATGTCCGGGTGTGGCGCAATGGCGCGCATCTGTCCTGTCTCAAGCGCCTCGTTAAGCGCCTTGGGTTCGCCGCCATTGCGCTGTTATAAGGCCCTGCGCACGCCTTGGGCGGGGCAGCGCAAACGACTGAATTTCCGGGGATATCTTCATAATGCGCAACATTCGTTCGATGCCGATCAGCGGCCGCACCGGCGCGCTCCGCAGCATGCTGGTGATCACTGCGGCTAGCCTTTCACTGGCCGGCTGCGGCGGCGGCAGCATGTTCGGCGGTGGTTCGCCAAGCAGCGGCGGCGGCAGTCCGTCGATGACCGATCGCTTCACCCAGTTGTTTTCGGGCAAGTCCACCGAGGTCGGCGCGCCGCAGTCGCCGCAGACCGACGAGAACGACCTGACCTGTCCGAGCGTCAGCATCCGGCCGGGCGCATCGACCTACGCGGTCGGCGCTGCGGGCAAGCCCGCGGTCGGCAACGATCTGGCTTTCCAGGCCACCATCACCCGGACGGCGCGCTCCTGCGATCTCAATGCCGGTCAGATCTCGGTCAAGATCGGCATCCAGGGCCGCGTCATCGTCGGGCCGGCCGGCGCGCCGGCAGCGGTGGATGTGCCGCTGCGTGTCGCCGTGGTGCAGGAAGGCGTAACGCCGAAGACCATTGCCACCAAGGTATTCCAGACCAATGTGCAGATCGGCAGCGAGACCAGCGTGCCGTTCAGCCTGGTCGGCGAGGATCTCGTCTATCCCGCGCCGACAGGCACTGCAGGCGACTCCTACATCTTCTATATCGGCTTCGATCCGCAGGCCCTGAAGCCGGAGCCACGGGCGCGCAAGAAGCGCTAGGGCTCGCAGCCAACAAAAAAGCCGGCGCGATCATCTCGCGCCGGCTTTTTCAGTTTGAAGTGTTTCGCTTAGTTCAGCTTGGAGCGAACCTCGCCGATACCCTTGGCGATCAGGTCGTCGGCCACCGAGCCTTTCACCGACTGCGACAGCACCGAGGCGGCGGCATTCACTGCGGCATCGGCTGCGGCTGCGCGAACGTCTGCGATAGCCTGGGCTTCCGCCAGTGCGATCTTGCCTTCTGCGCTCTTGGTGCGGCGAGCGACAAAATCTTCCATCTTGGTCTTGGCTTCGGCGGCAATGCGCTCGGCCTCTTCCTTGGCGGAGGTGATGATGTCCTGAGCTTCGCGCTCGGCCGCTGCATGACGCTTCTTGTAGTCGACGAGCAGCGCAGCAGCTTCATCACGCAGACGACGGGCGTCGTCGAGTTCGTGCTTGATGCGGACGCTGCGGTTGTCGAGGGCCTTCAGGATGGTGCGGTGAATGCCGAACCAGCCGAACACGGCCATCAACAGAACGAAAGCGACGGCGACCCAGAATTCAGCTTGAAGTCCGAACATCGTTTATCCTTTCAGCGACGCGTCGAGCGCGGCGTTGACGGCGCCTGCATCCGGGTTCATGCCCGTCAGGCGTTCGACGATCGCCGAGGCCGTGTCCGCAGCGATGCTGCGCACATTGCCCATCGCCGTTGCGCGGGTGGCGGCGATGGTCTGCTCCGCTGCCGCAAGCTTGGTGGCAAGACTCTCTTCGAGCTTCGCCTTGGCTGCTTCCTGTTCCGTATTGAGCTTCTCACGAACTTCGGTCGCCATCGACTGCGCCTTGGCGCGGGCATTGGCGAGTTCGGTTTCGTAAGCCTTCAATGCGGCGTCGGAATCGGCCTTGAGCTTGGCGGCTTCGTTCAGGTCCGTATCGAGAACCTGCTGACGCGCAGCAAGCACGCCGCCGACGCGGGGCAGCGCCAGACGCGACACGATCAGATAGAGCAAGCCGAACGCGATCGCGAACGACACCAGCTGTGAAGCGAAGGTGCTGCTCTCGAACGGCGGAAACGACGCCTTGTGACCACCATCTGCCGCGGTGTGCGCGGCAGTTCCGTGATCGGCGCCCTTGGATTTGCCCTGACCTTCAGCCACAGCAGTCTCCTTATCGATCGGAAGCACGCCCTCGATGGAGCGGCAACCGGATCTGTTTTCAGCTTAGACGGCGAACAGCAGCAGCAGCGCGATCAGCAGCGAGAAGATGCCGAGCGCTTCAGTCACGGCGAAGCCGAAGATCAGGTTAGCGAACTGGCCCTGGGAAGCCGACGGATTGCGGAGCGCACCGTTGAGGAACTGGCTGAAGATCATGCCGACGCCGATGCCAGCGCCACCCATGCCGAGACAAGCAATGCCGGCGCCGATGTACTTCGCTGCGATGGGATCCATAGTAAAACTCCTTCTTGGGATAGGGATTTAGACGGTTGAGGGTGAATTCCGCCAGGACACTAAGAAGCGATGGTTAGTGGCCCGGATGAAGTGCGTCGTTGAGATAGATGCAGGTCAGGATCGTGAACACGTAGGCCTGCAGGAAGGCGACCAGTATTTCCAGCGCGGTCAGCGCCGTGGTCATGGCCAGCGGCAGCACCGAACCGAAAACACCCACGGCACCGAGCGCGCTGAGCGATGTCACGAAGCCGGCGAAAACCTTGAGCGTGATGTGGCCGGCCAGCATGTTGGCGAACAGACGAACCGAATGCGACACCGGGCGGGACAGGAACGAGATCACCTCGATCACCGTGACCAGCGGCAGGATGTAAATCGGAATGCCGTGCGGCACGAACAGCTTGAAGAAGCCGAGACCGTTCTTGTAGAGGCCGTAGAGCAGCACGGTCAGGAACACCATCAATGCCAGCGCAACGGCGACGATCAGATGGCTGGTGACGGTGAATGTATAGGGAATGATGCCGATCATGTTCGCCGTGAGGATGAACATGAACAGCGAGAACACGAACGGGAAGAACTTCATGCCCTCTTCGCCGATGCTACTGCGCACCGTATCCGACACGAATTCGAAGGACAGTTCGGCGACCGACTGGAAACGGCTCGGGATCAGCGCGCGACCGGCGCTGCCACCCAGCATCAGCAGCGACACGACGGCGACGGCGCCGAACATATAGGCCGACGAGTTGGTGAAGGCGATTTCCTGATTGCCGATATGGCCCAGGGTGAAGATCTTGTGGATCTCAAATTGATGGATCGGATCGGCCATCCACGTCGGTCTTTCAATTCGGCCGGAATGTCCGGCGTTTCCTTGCCGGACAGCCGGCACTCAAATACTGCGCCAAGGACGCAGAGGTCTTGGGCGCGAATTTCTTATTCCGCTTTTTTCCCGACGCCAGCCGAGCGCATCACGTTCATCACGCCGGCGACGAAGCCAAGCAGCATGAAAACGATCAGCCCCCACGGCGATGTCGACAGCAAACGATCGAAGCCCCAGCCCAGAATCGTTCCGACGACGACGCCCGCGACCAGTTCCGAAGAAAGACGGAGACCCACCGCCATGGCCGATGCCCTGGACTGCGCGTTTCCGCTTCCAGTTTCGGATTGGTCAGTCTGGAGTTTGCGCTCATCCTGAAGTTTGGACAGACGCTGATTCAGACTTCCGAGCCTTGCGGAAAGCGCAGCCTCATCGGGAGACGATTTGCCATCACGTCCGCGTCCACTGTCATCGTCCCGTGTGCCGTTTGTCATGCTTGCGACACTCGAAATAACGCTGCAAATGCTGGAAATAACGCCCCGTCACCCTTCAAAGCCGGGCGGACCATACTTAGCGCATCTTGCCAAGTCAAGATTCGCTGATCGCCTGTTAGTCCTTTGATTCACTTGATTTTATTGGTGAAATTCGAATCCCGCTGCGCGGGATCGCCGCAGCGCAAGAATGACTTTCGAGGTGATCTATCTTGCACGGCGCAGGGCGCTCTGTTGGAGTGTCGTAGACTTTGAAAACGCCTCTGCCGGAGCCCGGAATGTCTCAAGAGATCGACTACTATTTTTCGATGCCATCGCCCTGGGCCTATATCGGCCACGCGCCGTTTCGCGATCTCGTAAGTACTTACGATCTCAAGGTGAATCACAAACCGGTCTTTCTCGGCGAGTTGTTCTCGGAAACCGGCGGCCTGCCGCTCGGCAAGCGTCATCCGGTGCGGCAGCGCTACCGGATGCTTGAATTGCAGCGCTGGCGCGACAAGCGCGGTCTCGATTTTCATCTGCAGCCGAAGAACTGGCCATTCGATGGCCGACTCGCCGATGGTCTGGTGATTGCGGCGCTCGAAGCCGGGTACGATCCCGACCCGTTCCTGCGCCGGGCATTTCCTGCGGTCTGGGAAGATCAGCTCAATCTCGGCGATGCTGCAGTGCTGACCAAATTGGCAGATGATTCGGGACTGCCGGGCGCGAAACTGGTGGAGCGCGCGGCGTCGAGCGATGTGGCCGCCAAATACGAACAGAACCGTCAGGACGCGATTGCGTCCGACGTGTTCGGCTCGCCCGCCTATGTGCTCAATGGCGAAGTATTTTGGGGCCAGGACCGGCTCGAATTGCTGGCTGATGCGTTGAAAGCCAAGCGGGCGCCTTTCAAATCTCAGATCTGAGCACATTTGAGAGTAAAGGCGGCTATCGCCCCGAACTCGCAACGCGGAGCATCTTCATGAAGAATGCTGTGGTGCGTTTTGCCTCCCCCGGACAGCCCATGCGGTATGCCGCGCGGGTCGGCGCGGTTCTGATGGCCGGGATCGTCAGTGCATCTGCGCAGACCCTCCCGGACATCGAGAATGGCCGTTATGCGCTGTCGCCGATCGCCGAAGGCGTCATTCGCCTGGATACCCGCACCGGCACGGTTTCGACATGCACGGATAAGGGATCCGGCTGGGCCTGCTATGTCTTGCCGGATGAACGTGCCGCGCTCGATACCGAGATAGGGCGGCTGCAGAAGGACAACGACAAGCTGAAGGCGGAGCTTGCGCAGCGTGGTCCAGCCGTCGCCGGCAAGACCGATGAAGCGCACCCGAAGCAGGATTCGCTGAAGCCCGGGAAGCCGGGGATTGCGGATGGCGAGAGAAAGATCGAGATTCCGCTGCCCAGCGAACGCGACGTCGATCGGGTGATGACCTTTGTCGAAAATGCGTGGCGACGCCTTGTCGAAATGGCCGGCCGCATCCAGCGCGATTCAAGCGGAAAAATCTGAACGCAGGCGGTTTCGCTGCGAATGGCCGTGCTCACTTAATTGATTGGTATGATTCGCCCAGAGAGGAGCGCTTGATGCCGAGATTTTATTTCGATCTGGTCGACGGCACGACGGTGCCCGACACTTCCGGGCAGGTGTTGCGGGATCAATTGCTGGCCGCGGAGGTCGCGGACAAGCTCGCTGGCGATATCTACAAGGTCAGGCCTGAACTCCGCGGCAAGCACTTCGTCATTTCCGTCCGCAACGAGGAGGGCAACGAAATTCACCGCGCAGACGTGATCGGCCCCGACGATTAACCCAGGGCGCAGCGCTTATTTGCGGTCGAGCCCGATATCGTCGCCGTCGCCATGGATGGTGTCGCGAGAGGTTTGATCGGTCTTGTCCGCGTCCTTGATGACAGCTTTCTCCTGCGCGCGCTCTTTGTCCTTGCGTGGGCCGGGCCCCGGAATGTCTCTTGATGTTTTAGGCGTCACGGCGTTTTCCCTTGTCGATTTTGGTTGAAGTGGGAACGCCAACTCGGCGTTTTGGTTCATCAGTCAAGGTGTAATTGGCCAAGAGGTGGACTTCATGACATCTGCCAGATCCATCACGCGCAGCGCGCCGTCTTCAGTTCGTGTCGGGACCGTGATGTCGTCGCTGCTGACGGTGCAGACATCAGGTGCCGGCTTCATCGATATCACCCGCGAGGTCGGCAAATTCCTGAGCGAGATCGGCGCCCGGGAAGGTGCGTTGACGCTGTTCATCCGCCACACCTCAGCGTCGCTCACCATCCAGGAAAACGCCGATCCAGCCGTGCTGGTCGATCTCATGACAACGCTCGATCGTCTGGCCCCTCAGGATTTCAAGTGGACGCATGATACGGAGGGACCCGACGACATGCCGGCCCATGTGCGCACCATGCTGACCGCGACCTCGCTGCATGTGCCGGTGCTGTCCGGCGAATTCGCGCTCGGCACCTGGCAGGGGATTTATCTGATCGAGCATCGCACCCGTCCGCACCACCGTGAGGTGGTGCTGCAGTTCGTGGGGGCGGCGGATTGATCGATCCTAGCGTTGGCGCGGCCAGCAGGTTCACAACGGGAATCGTCATTCTGACTATCTAAGGAATGGTCGAGGTGCATGCCGGACAAAAAACCGGCCGCGGATTGCTCCGCGGCCGGTTTGTTATTGTCGCTTCAGCCGGCAGCCTGGGCTGCCGGACGTGCGCGATCAGTTCGCGCCGATATCGACGTCCTTGGTTTCCGGCAGGAAGAAGATGCCGATCACCACGGTGATTGCCGCGAAGATGACGGGATACCAGAGGCCGGCATAGATATCGCCGGTCGAAGCCACGATGGCGAAGGCGGTCGCCGGGAGAAGCCCGCCGAACCAGCCGTTGCCGATGTGGTAGGGTAGCGACATCGACGTGTAGCGGATCTTGGTCGGGAACAGTTCGACCAGCATCGCCGCGATCGGTCCGTAGACCATGGTCACGAACAGCACCAGGACGAACAGCAGTCCGATCACCGCCGCAACCTGCGGACGGAAGATGTCGAAGGGGTGCGCCATCTTCACGATCTGCGCGTCGCCCGCCTTGGGGTAGCCCGCCGCCTGAACCGCTGCGAGAACCTGCGGGTTCGACGCAGCCGCGGTGTAGGGCACGTCCTTGCCGTTGACGACGACCTTCACGCCCGAGCCTGCTGCACCATAGGAGGTCGAGTATTTGACCGATGATGAAGCGAGATAGGCGCGGGCCGTGTCGCAAGGCGTGGAGAACACGCGGGTGCCGACCGGGTTGAACAGATCGCCGCACAGCGCGGGGTCTGAAACGACTTCCACCTTCACGCTCTCGATCGCCTTTTCCAGCGTCGGGTTGGCGTTGGTGGTGATCATCCGGAAGATCGGGAAGAAGGTCAGCGCCGCGATCAGGCAGCCTGCCAGAATGATCGGCTTGCGGCCGATCTTGTCGGACAGGGCGCCCCAGAACACGAAGAAGCCGGTGCCGAGCAGCAGCGACCACGCGATCAGGAGGTTCGCGGTGTAGCCGTCGACCTTGAGGATCGATTGCATGAAGAACAGTGCGTAGAACTGGCCGGTGTACCAGACGACGCCCTGGCCCATCACGCCGCCGAGCAGGGCGATCAGGACGATCTTGGCGTTGCTCCAGTTGCCGAAAGCTTCAGTCAGCGGGGCCTTGGAGCCCTTGCCTTCGTCCTTCATCTTCTGGAACACGGGCGATTCATTCAGCCGCAGACGGATCCAGACGGAAACGCCGAGCAGCACCACTGAGACCAGGAATGGCACGCGCCAGCCCCAGGCGGCGAATTCGGGTTCGCCGAGGATCGTACGGGTGAACAGGATCACCAGCAGCGACAGAAACAGGCCGAGCGTCGCGGTGGTCTGAATGAACGATGTGTAGTAGCCGCGCTTGCCGGGCGGCGAATGTTCCGCCACGTAGGTCGCCGCACCGCCATACTCGCCGCCGAGCGCAAGGCCCTGCAGCAGGCGCAGGCCGATCAGGATGATCGGAGCCGCGATGCCGATGGTCGCTGCGTTAGGCAGGATGCCGACGATGAAGGTCGACAGGCCCATGATGAGGATGGTGACGAGGAAGGTGTACTTGCGGCCGACGATGTCGCCGACGCGTCCGAACACGATGGCGCCAAACGGACGAACGATGAAGCCCGCGGCGAAGGCCAGCAGTGCGAAGATGTCGCGCGTGGCCTGATTGAACATCGGCAGCTTGGTGGCGGGATCGATCACGCCGAAGAATTGTGCGCCGATGATGCCGGCCAGCGAGCCGAACAGGTAGAAGTCATACCACTCGAAAACAGTGCCGAGCGATGACGCGAAGATGACGAAGCGTTCGTCCTTCGTCATCCCTTGGGCTTTCGCCGATGTTGCTGCGATGGTGGACATGTTTGAATCGCTCCCCGAATCCGTTGCAAAATTTATTGTGGCTTCTCGCTCGCTGCGCCGAACGTCGGTCGGCTCAATGCAGAGAACTTCGATGCAAAAGGTAGCATTGCGGAGAAATGCGACCCAATACGACTTTAGGCCGTGCGCAAGGGGGCTGTGCGCAGACGTCGCGGCGACACAAATGCGCTGGCGAACATGCGTATGCATATAGTTTATTGCGCCGCACAATGGTCCGCGTTCACCAATTTACCGCGTAGCAGTATTGGGTGCTTGCAAGACGTTGTCGCGCGGGAGACACTTGTGGCGAAATGCGCTTTTGCGCGTCGCCTCAACGCGGTCGCTGGTTTGCCGCAAGATTTTTGCATGGATTTTGATGACCGTTATCGCTCCCTCGCGCCTCATTATTGCCGACGATCATCCGTTGTTCCGCGGTGCATTGCGGCAGGCGGTCAGTAGCGTGCTGCCGACCACCACGGTCGATGAAACCGGTACGTTCGAGGATCTGACCAAACTGCTGGAACAGGATTCCGACGTCGATCTGATCCTGCTCGATCTGTCGATGCCGGGGATATCAGGGTTCTCCGGACTGATTTACCTCCGTGCGCAATACCCCGCGATCCCGGTGGTCATCGTGTCGGCCAGCGACGATGTCGGCACGATACGGCAATCGCTGGACTTCGGCGCGTCAGGCTTCATTCCGAAGCGGTTCGGCGTCGATACGTTGCGCGATGCCATCGTGAAGGTGATGGATGGCGACGTCTGGGTTCCGCCGGATGTCGATATGTCCGCCGCAGCCGATCCGGAAATGAGCAAGCTGCGCGATCGCTTGGTGACGCTGACGCCGCAGCAGGTGCGCGTGCTGATGATGCTGTCGCAAGGACTGCTCAACAAGCAGATT
The DNA here is from genome assembly GCF_058800725.1 of Tardiphaga sp. GW822-FHT04G09. Lineage (NCBI taxonomy): Bacteria > Pseudomonadati > Pseudomonadota > Alphaproteobacteria > Hyphomicrobiales > Nitrobacteraceae > Tardiphaga > Tardiphaga sp. GW822-FHT04G09. Next base: position 24,398 of record NZ_JBXAMO010000002.1, read on the forward strand.
GCCTATGAGCTTGGCGTGTCCGAGGCGACCATCAAGGCGCATGTCTCGGCGATTCTGCAGAAGCTCGGCGTCGAGAGCCGCACCCAGGCCGTGATAGCTGCCGCGAAGATCGCCGGCGGCCAGTGGCGTCAGGGCGAGCAGGCCCCGCAATAATCGGACTATTCCGCCGCGATCATCTGCTGCGTGCGCCACTGCCCGAGCAGTGCGCGCAGCGACGCCGGCTTCACCGGCTTGTTCAGCACCGCGATCTTGTCCTGTCGGGCAGCGGATTGCACATGCGGGCTGCGGTCTGCGGTGATCAGGATGGCCGGGATGTCCTTGCCGAAACGGTTGCGGATTTCCCGGATCGCGGCGACGCCGTTGCCGCGGTCGAGATGGTAATCGACCAGCAAGCCCGTGAGGCGGCGGCCTGAGCCCTGGATTTCGGCGATGGCATTCATCGCGGCTTCCGGATCAGGGACTGCGACGACCTCGGCTCCCCAGGCTTGCAGCAGCGTCTTCATGCCGTCGAGGATCGCCGCGTCGTTCTCGATGCAGACGACGAGCGTGCCCGACATCGGCGACTTCGACAGTGGCGTCGCACTGGTAACCGCGGTGGTGTGATTGATCGCCTTGGCGACGGGCACCGTCACCGAGAAGAACGAGCCGCCGCTACGGTTGGAATCCAGCGCGATGCCGTGATTGAGCACATGCGCGAGGCGCTTGACGATCGACAGGCCGAGCCCGAGGCCACGCGCGATCCGCGCGCCCTGTTCGAGCCGGTGGAATTCCTTGAAGATCTCGCCGCGCTTGAGAATCGGAATGCCGACGCCGGTATCGTAAATGCCGATCTGCAAGGCCTTGCCGCGGCGCCGGCAGCCGACCAGCACGCGGCCATGCGGCGTGTATTTGATCGCGTTCGAGATCAGGTTCTGCAGCAGGCGCCGCAGCATCAGGCGGTCGGATTCGACCGGCAGCGAGCACGGCACGAAAGAGAGCTTGACGCCGCGGGCACGCGCAATCGGGGCATATTCGATCTCGAGCGAGCGCATCAGGTCGCCGATGCGGAAGCTGGAGATCGCAGGGCTCATGGCGCCCGCATCCAGGCGCGAGATGTCGAGCAGGGCGCCGAGGATTTCCTCGATGGCCTCCAGCGAGTCGTCGATATTCTCAACCAGCCGCGCGTCCTCGCCGCCACTCTTTCGTTCGACCAGGCTGGTGACATAGAGACGGGCGGCATTGAGCGGCTGGAGAATGTCGTGGCTGGCGGCGGCCAGAAAGCGGGTCTTGGAGATGTTGGCGTCTTCCGCGGTGCTTTTGGCGAGCGCCAGTTCGGAGTTCAGTCGCGTGAGTTCTTCGGTGCGGTCGCGGACCCGCTTTTCCAGCGTCGCATTGGCGCGCTCCAGCGCTTCTGCTGCCTCGAAGCTGGGCGTAACGTCGGAGAAGGTGAGCACGAGCCCGCCATCCGGCATCTTGTTGGTGCGCACCTCGATGACGATCTGGCGGTCCTGGAGACGCTCCAGATAGGGCTCGCCCTCGGTCGTGTAGGCGGCCAGCCGCGCCTGGGTCAGCGCTTCGTTGTCGCTGTAAGGCGATGCGTTCTGGATGCCGATGAACTCCAGAATCTCGCGAAGGGGAATGCCGATCTGGACGATCTGCGGCGGCAGGCCGAGCAGCTCACCGAACTGCCGGTTCGAGACGATGAGCTGCAGGTCAGGATTGAAGACCGCGATGCCCTGGCGGACGTGGTTGAGTGCGGTCTGCAGGATTTCGCGATTGAAATGCAGCGCCGCATGGGAATCGTCGAGCAGTTTCAGGGCAGCTTTGGCCGAGACCGTGCGCTTGCGCAGCAGCAGCGACATCACCACGCGGGACGAGGCTGCACCGATCGATGAAGCGATGAGATACTCCGCGTGCTGCAGCAGTTCGAAATCCGCCGGCGCAGCCGGATCGAGATCGACACGGCGACGCGTGGCGAAAGCATCGAAGGATTCACGCGCGCGGTCCGGACCGAGATACTGGGTCACGGTGCTGAGGATATCCTGCACCGTCACCGTGGTCCGCCAGCGCCGGAATGCCGGTGTGATCGGCGCCAGCGTGTTCGGCACAAAAACATCGGCCTGCAGTCGTTCGATCGACGACGGCGCCCGCATCAGCGAGAGCACGATATAGGTCAGGATATTGAGCGACAGACTCCACAGAGTGCCGTGCAGGAGCGGCGGCAGCTCGGTGCCCAGCAGGTCCTGCGGCCGCAACGCCTCGATACCGAACGGGCCGTGCTGCAGGAACAGGACACCCGCGGTGCTGCCTTCCAGAAAGCTCGGGATGAACAGCGTATAGGCCCAGACGATGAAACCGACCACCATGCCGCCCATGGCGCCGCGGGCAGTGGCGCGTCGCCAGATCAGCCCGCCGAAGAAAGCCGGAGCGAGTTGTGCGATGGCGGCAAATGACAGCAGGCCGATGGCGGCCAGTTGCGTATTGCCGAGCGCGCGGAAATAGAAATAGGCCATCACCATGATGGCGAAGATCGAGAAGCGCCTTGCCTTGAGCAGGAAGTTGCCGAAGTCGGTCCGCTCATTCTGCGTCTGCGGTCCGCGCCGCAAGACCAGAGGCAACACGATGTCGTTCGACACCATGATGGCCAGCGCAACGCATTCGACGATCACCATCGCGGTGGCAGCCGACAAGCCGCCGATGAACACCGCCATGCTGAGCGCGCTGGACCCGGCCTCGATGGGCAGCGCCAGCACATACATGTCGTTGTCGACGGCGCCGAACGGAAAGGTCACGAGGCCGGCAAGGGCGATCGGAATCACGAACAGGTTGATGGCGATCAGATAGGTGGGAAATATCCAGCGCGCGCGGCTCACTTCGGAGTCGCTGGAATTCTCGACGACGCTGACATGGAACTGCCGGGGCAGCAGCACGATGGCGCAGAACGACAGCAGCACCATCGTGAGGAAATTGCCGAACGACGGCACATAGTTGATGGCGCGCATCGCCTCGGGTGTCTTCATGGCGCGCTCGAACAGCTCCGAGGGGCCGAACATCCAGAATGTCACGAAGGCGCCGGCGGTGATGAACACCACCAGCTTGATGATGGATTCGGTGGCCACGGCGAGCATCAAGCCGTGCTGATGCTCGGTCGCATTGGTCTGCCTTGTGCCGAACAGCACGGCAAACATCGCCATTGCGAGCGTTACGACCAGTGCCATGTCGCCGACAATGGGAACGCCGGCAATGGCCTTGTCGTCGCCGAGGATCGTTTCCAGCGACGACGCCACGGCCTTCAATTGAAGCGCGATATAGGGCACCGAGCCGATGATGGCGATGACCGCGACGGTGGCGGCGACGGCCTGGCTCTTGCCGTAACGTGCGGCGATGAAGTCGGCGATCGAGGTGATGTTCTGGGTCTTGGCGAGATGGATCACGCGCCGCAGCACGGGCGAGAAGAAGGCAAAGAACAGGATCGGGCCGACATAGATGGCGAGGAAATCCACGCTGGTCCGGCTGGCCACGCCGACCGAGCCGAAGAACGTCCATGACGTGCAATAGATCGCCAGCGACAGGGGATAGATGAAGGCTTTGGCGCGGCCGCTCTGGAACAGCGCGATCCGGTCGCCATAGCTGGCGACGCAAAACAGAAATCCGATGTAGCTGAGGGCGGCAACAATCACGCCCCAGTCGTGCAGCATCGTGCGTGCTCCCTTTGGCGGGCCGAAGCCCGTCCGTCGGGCGAAAATCTAGCCCGTTGCGCCGGTGCAGGCGACAGGGATTTGGCCGGACGCCAGGGAATGCCGGATCGTCGTTAAATCCAGCGCGGGCCGAAAAACGCGACCAGGATAATGAACAGCCACGCGGTCACGCCGGCCAGCAAAGCGAGGCGGTAATCGAACGTGCCGACCGTGAGGTAGCAGATGCCGAGAAAAGCGAGATAGGCAGGGATGGTCCTGGCCCCGGCCATGCAGGCTTCCCGGAAGCCCGCGCTGTCGCCTTTGGCGCCGACGATGAGCAGCGCAATGATCGCGAAGGTCGGAAACAGCGGCAGAATGCCCGGCAGCGTATTGCCCCGTTTGGACAGCCAGGCAATCAGGGCGGTGAGCAGTCCGCCGAGAATGCCCTTCCAGATGATGTCCACGATGGATCGCCTTTGTTTCACCCTCCCCTGAAGGGGGAGGGGCGATGGGCGCAAAGCGCACATCGGGGTGGGGTGAAGCCGCAGGCGATGGCGTGTGTGGTTTCACCCCACCCCACCCCGTCTCGCATCACGCTTCGCGTGATGTTCGCCGACCCTCCCCCTCCAGGGGAGGGCAAGGATTACTCCGCCGCCAGCGCCTTGGTGCGCAGCGGCAGGCCGAGTTCATCCCACACCTGCAGCAGCGATTCTGCGAGGTGGTCGATTAGCACGTCGTCGTGATAGGGCGACGGCGTGATGCGCAGGCGCTCGGCGCCCTTGGCGACGGTCGGGTAGTTGATCGGCTGGATGTAGATGCCGTGATCTTCAAGCAGCAGATCGCAGGCCTTTTTGCAGAGCTCGGCATCGCCGACGAAGACCGGCACGATATGGGTGTCGGTGGACATCACGGGAATGCCGGCGGCGGTGAGAATGGCCTTGAGCCGCGCGGCGCGATCCTGGTGACGCTCGCGCTCCCAGTTCGAGCTCTTCAGGTGCTTGATCGCCGCGGTCGCGGCCGAACAGATCGCAGGCGGCAGCGCGGTGGTGAAGATAAAGCCCGGCGCATAGGACCGCACAGCATCGACGATGTCCTTGCTGGCGGCGATATAGCCACCGAGGCAGCCAAAGGCTTTGGCGAGCGTGCCTTCGAGCACGTCGATGCGATGCATCACGCCGTCGCGCTCGGCAATGCCGCCGCCGCGCGGGCCGTACATGCCGACGGCATGGACCTCGTCCACATAGGTCATGGCGCCATAGCGTTCGGCGAGATCGCAGATCGCAGCCAGCGGGGCGACGTCGCCGTCCATCGAATACAGGCTCTCGCAGGCGATCAGCTTCGGCCGCGCGGGATCGGCGGCCTTCAGCAGTTCCTCGAGATGGGCGACATCGTTATGGCGGAATACGACGCGGTCGCAGCCGGCCTGCCGGATGCCTTCGATCATCGAATTGTGGTTGAGCGCGTCCGACAGGATCAGGCAATTCGGCATCAGCTTGGCGAGCGTTGAAATGCCGGTCTGGTTCGACACATAGCCCGAGGTGAACAGCAGCGCGGCCTGCTTGCCGTGGAGGTCAGCGAGTTCTTCCTCGAGCTGCACCAGCGGATGATGGGTGCCTGCGATATTGCGGGTGCCGCCGGCACCGGTGCCGACGCGGGTCGCCGTCTCGACCATGGCGCCGACCACTTTCGGATGCTGGCCCATGCCGAGATAGTCGTTGGAGCACCAGATCACGACATTCCGCGGGCCTTGCGGCGCGTGCCATACGGCATGCGGGAACCGACCGGCAATGCGCTCGAGATCGGCGAAGACGCGATAGCGGCGCTCGTCATGCAAACGATTGAGCGCGTCACTGAAGAACTTGCTGTAATCCATCGCAAAAGACCCAAAAACGGAACCCGAACCCTGCGTCAGGTTGCGTTTTAGAGCTTTTCCAGCTTGGCTGTCGAGGCGCAATTGGTCAATTTGACCACCTGCCGTGGCTTTTGATGTGCATCAAGAGCCTGAGGGCATTCACGAATTTTGCTGCGCTGCAGTTACGTCGATTTGAACCGCAGCATGCCGTCGGCGCCCAGTGTCGAGGTGAGCCGCTTCTGCGCCAGCATGTGATTGACGTGGGCGATCAATTCGCCGGCGGCAAATCCGGTCTGATGGGCGTCCAGCTTGTGCTTGTGAAACACCACCGGCACCAGTTGGGCTGATGTCTTGCCGGTGTCCTTGCACGCGGCGGCGATCATCTGGCAGCGCTCTTCGTGATGGTCTGCGAGTTGCTTGATGCGGATCTTGAGGCCGTGAAACGGCACGCCGTGGCCGGGGAGCACAAGCACATCGTCGGGCAGCGTATCGGCGAGACGCTTCAGCGAGCGCAGATAGGAGCCGAGTGAATTTTCGTCGGGCTCATGCGCCCAGACGCTGACATTCGGCGAGATCTTGCTCAGCACCTGATCGGCTGACAGGAACAGCTTCTCGGCTTCGCAATACAGCATCACCTGATCCGGTGAATGGCCGGCGCCGGTGAGTACACGGAAGGTGCGCGTGCCGATCACGAGATCGTCGCCATCGGACAGCCGGCGATAGGCGGCCGGCAACGGCACCGTCTTTTTCAGATACTCCTGGCCGCGGCCGAGCAATTGCTCGGTGATATCTGCATCCATGCCGTGGCGATGGAAGAACTGCCGCATATTGACGACGCGCTCTTCGGTGCGGCGGTTCTGGTGATAGACGCCCTGCAGATATTCGACCTGCGACATATAGAAGGGGCAGTCGAACCGCTGCACCATCCAGCCGGCCTGGCCGACATGATCGGGATGCGCGTGGGTGACGATCACCTTGCTGATCGGTTTGCCTTTCAGCGGACCTTCGAACAGCTTCGTCCATGCAGCGATGGTCGCGTCATTGCCGATGCCGGTATCCACCATGGCCCAGCCGTCGCCGTCGGCGAGCAGATAGATGTTCACGTGGTTGAGGCGGAATGGCAGGTCGAGCCGGATCCAGAGAACGCCCGGGGCGATTTCGACCACCTGATCGGTCCCGGGATGGTTCTCCCAGGGATAGCGGAGGTCCGTACCTGAAAAGGCTTGGGCTGGCTTTGTGCTGGCGTCTGTTTTCGAATGCATCGGTTCTGTCACAATGTCCTTTTCATCCGGCTTAGCGGGCCAAGGACCCCTGCGCCAGCACAAATTCGGCTGGCGCAGGGCATGGGTTTATGCGCTGGCGCGCATATCGGCCTGAGCCGAAGCGGTATTTGGCAGAGCTGGCGTGTTCTTTCCGCTCACCTCGTCGAGCCGCGACGTCATGCCGAGCCGGTCCAGCAGGTTGGCGTCACGGTCGGTCTGCGGGTTCTTCGTGGTCAGCAGCACGTCGCCGATGAAGATCGAATTGGCACCGGCGACAAAGCACAGCGCCTGCAGTTCGTCGGTCATATATTGCCGTCCGGCGGAAAGCCGCACCACGCTCTTCGGCATCATGATACGCGCCACGGCAATCATGCGGACCAGCGCGATCGGATCCGGGCGCTCGGCAGTGTCGTTGACCGGCACGCCCTTCACCTCGTTCCACATATTGATCGGCACGCTGTCCGGATGATGCGGCAGGTTCGCCAGCAGCATCAACATACCCAGACGATCCTCGACCTGCTCGCCCATGCCAATGATACCGCCGCAACAGGTCTTGAGGCCGGCATGGCGCGCCCGCGCCAATGTCTCGATGCGATCTTCCATCGTGCGCGTGGTGATGATCTTGCCGTAGAATTCCGGCGAGGTGTCGACATTGTGATTGTAGAAATCGAGACCGGCGTCCTGCAGGCGTTTGGCCTGATCTTCCGTGAGCATGCCCAGCGTCGCGCAGGTCTCGAGGCCGAGATCCTTCACCGCGCTGACCATGTCGCAGACGTGGTCGAGATCCTTGTCCTTGGGATTGCGCCAGGCTGCGGCCATGCAGAAACGGCTCGCACCGGCATCCTTGGCGCGCTGCGCCGTGGCGACCACGGCGTCGCGATCCATCAGCTTGGTCGCCTTGACGTCGGTGTTGTAGTGGGCGCTCTGCGAGCAGTAACCGCAGTCTTCCGCGCAGCCGCCGGTCTTGATGCTGAGCAGGCTCGCGGTTTCGACGTGATTCGGATCGAAATTGCTGCGGTGGATGCTCTGCGCCTGGAAAATCAGGTCCGCAAACGGCAAATCATACAGGGCCTGGGCTTCATGACGCTGCCAGTCGTGGCGCAGTTCGGTCGACGTCCATGCATTGGTTGATGGGGGCATTCACGCAATCCTTATAGCCTGCGCAGCCGCCGATCATGGGCTGCTGTGAGAGCAGTCCATGATTTTAAGGGTCGGAGCAATAACGCTGGCCGGGTGCAGCCATGCGCTGGATTGTCGCCTTAGGCCGCGCGGATGCTCGACAGGAATTCGTCGATTTCACCGCGAAGAACGTCGGCCTCGCGGCGCAGTTCACCCGAGGCGCCGAGCACGTCGTTGGCAGCCGTGCCGGCCTGCGTCGATGCATCGCTGACGCCGATGATGTTGCTCGACACTTCGCTGGTGCCGCCGGCAGCGTGCTGGATGTTGCGCGCGATCTCGCGCGTCGCCGCACCCTGTTGTTCGACGGCCGTGGCGATGGCAGCGCTCACATTGTTGATCTCGGCGATGGTCTGCCCGATGTTGCGGATCGCACCGACGGCGGTGGAGGTGACCTGCTGCATCGAGACGATCTGCGTGCGAATCTCGTCGGTGGCCTTTGCCGTCTGATCGGCAAGGCTCTTCACTTCCGATGCCACCACGGCGAAGCCACGGCCAGCATCGCCGGCGCGTGCAGCCTCGATGGTCGCATTGAGCGCCAGAAGGTTGGTCTGCGAGGCAATGGTCTGGATCAGGTCGATCACCACGCTGATGCGGTTAGCATTATCGGCCAGGCCCTGCATCGTTGCGTCGGTTTCGCCGGCCTCGCTGACGGCCTTTGCGGCAATTTCAGCAGATGTGACGACCTGGCGGCTGATCTCGTTGATCGACGACGACAGCTGTTCGGTCCCGGCCGACACCGTCTGGACGTTCACCGAGGTTTCCTCCGCGGCTGACGCCACGGCGCTGACCAGTACGCTGGAGCGATCGGCGGAGGCCGACATGCTCTGCGCGGTCGATTGCATGGAATCGGCCGAGGTCTGCAGCTTCTCCAAAGCGGTGCGGACCTTGCTCTCGAAGTCGACGATGCGGGCTTCGATGCGCGAGGTGCGTTCGCCCTTGGCGATGCGGTCCTGATCCTGCTCCGCGCTGAGCGTGCGCGCGTTGATCATGCTGTCGCGGAACACTTCGAGCGTGCCCGCCATCGCCGCGATTTCATCCTGCTGGCGGCTGCGGGCGATCTCGGTGTCGAGATCGCCGCTGGACAGCCGCTGCATCGCGCGCTGCAATTGCGCGAGGCGGCGCAGAATGCTGCGGCCGACATAGAGCCAGACGAACAGTGCCGATCCGATCAGCGTCAGCGCGCCGAGGCCGAGCATCACCTGCGTGGCCAGCGTGATTGTCGTCTGTGCCTGCGTCGTGGCGGCGTCGGTTTCGCTGCGCACCTTGTCGACCAGTTGCTTGACACTCATACCGAGGCCGAGATTGAGCTTGCGCGTCTCGTCGAGGATGAGTTCGCCGTATTCGACAGTGTCTATCTCTTTCTGGCGCACCTTGAAGACGCTGTTCTTGCCGTTGCCCAAAGCGAGTAGCTGTTCGGCGGCCTTGCGCAGATCCGGGATGCTGCTGATGGCGCCGTCGAGGGCGATGAGATTTCCCTGCACGCGTTCCTGCGCTGTCTTGAAACCCTCCTCGATGGGGGAGAGCGCGTCACCGGTACCGGCGGACAAGGCGGCCATCAGGTCGGAGGAGATCAGGTTGGTGTCGGCGACCACGCTGCCGATCTGCACGATGATGCGGGAGGCTTCGCCGGCATCCTCGGCGGAAAACACGACGGCACGCAGGGTGGCGTCCATGCCGCCCTGTGCGTCGGTAATCGCCGGGGCGGCCTTCCTGACAAAGTTATCCGCGGCGGCGCGGATGGCGTTGTAGAGCTTCTCGTGCTGGACGGCGGCGTCGATCTTTTCCTGCGTCGCGGCGCCCAGACTGCGGATCGTGTCCTCGATATTCTTCACGCTCTCGCCGAGCGCGGTGACCACCGCCTTGTCGGCGCCGAGCCGGGTGATGGCTTCGAGCTTCTCCGTCGCCACCTTGTGGGTGTCGCGCATGCGCTGCGTGCGCTCTTTCAGAATGTCGGCGGTGGAGGAGGCGAGTAGCATCGGGCCCTGGCTGGCGAGGCTTTCGCTGGCAGTGGCGAGTTCAAGGCTGGCGGTCAGTTTCGGAATGGCCCGGCCGTTCAGGTCCGTCATCATGCCGCCGAGCTGACCGAGAATCATGCCGGCGCCTGCACTGATGAGGATCGCCATGCCTGCGATAACCGCAAAGGCGGCGAACAGGTTGCCGCGGATGCCCCAACGGAGCCGCGAGAAACGAAATCGTCCAAATTTTCCGATGAATGACGTCAGTGCCATTGATTCCCCCCGCGTCCACCGTCCTGGTGGCGGATCGCGCGGAGAGTATGCTGGTACCGAGTTAATATTCGGGTAAATCGGCAACCCCTGGCTGTCGCAGCGCTTATGAGGTTACCGAGGGGTAAAACGAAAAAGGCCGGCGTTTCCGCCGGCCTTTCCGTAGTTAAGAGCCTGAAATCAGGCGCGAAGCTCAGTACTTCGCGACGACCGGGCCACCCCAGTTGAAGCGGTAGTTCAGGCCGGCCTTGACGGTGTGCTCGTCGTTGCGGGACGAACCGAAGGCAACCAGCGGAGCTGCCGAGAAGGTGGTCTTGCCGAAGTCGTAGTACTGGTACTCGACCTTGCCCGACCAGTTCTGGGTGAACAGGTATTCGAGGCCGGCGCCAACGGTGTAGCCGTCCTTGCTGGTGTTGACGCCGATGGCGGGAACGCCAACCAGCGACTGGTTCAGGTCGGCGAAGCCGTAGCCGCCCTTGACGTACAGCAGAGCCGGACCCCAGGTGTAGCCGACGCGGCCGGTGACCGAGCCGAGGCCCTTCAGGTTGCTGTTGTAGGTGTAGCCGGTCGTGCCGAGAACAACGTTGTTCGAGCTGTTGCCGGTCCAGCTGTAGTTGGCTTCGATACCGAACACCCAGTTAGGGGCGAACTGGTAGTCGTAACCACCCTGCACACCGCCCATGAACACGCCATCGTTGTTGTTCGATGCAACGCCGGCGAAGCCGTTGTTGCCACCGAAAGCGCCGCCGACGTGACCGCCGATGTAGAAACCGGTCCAGTTGTAGATCGGGGCGGCGACGTAAGCCGGAGCCTTGGTGTAGGGACGAGCGGCCAGGTCAGCGGCCATTGCCGGAACCGAAGCGCCCAGAGCGATGAGGGCAACGGTGCCCATCAGGAAGTTCTTCATTTTTCTTCTCCAGAAAACCATTTTAGAGCGAGAGCGCGTTCGCTCCGTCTATGGCGTGGACTTAGACAGCTTTTGCGTAAAATGCTGTCACCCATTCGCCACAGCAATCGACAACCCGACACGATCCGGATTGGCGCGGCGACATGCTTATCGACGGCTTAATGAAAGCTGAAAGATGCCTTAATCTGCAGGGGGTTAGCGGACCAAAATACCTGCTCGCCTAACCCGCAGCAGTTTGGTTTTGCTCCAGATCGCATTATTGTGATCACCTGAACCACAGCGCCCCGTCTGCGTCGGTTGCAGCTTCTCGCGCCACGTTCGGAATGTCTCAAAAACGCGATGCAAACGCCGGCAACAAGCCGCCCCATCTGACAGTGGAAACAAAAAACGCGCGACCCGTTAAATGTTTGCGCGGTGCCCGTCGGCGCCTCCGTGAATGGAATCGCGTTGCATGCAGGTTGAGCGGGTTTTACGTGAATACGGCCACTTCCTTCGGCCGATGGGTGAGGCGCCACGCGACGGTCAGCGGATCCTTGGCCACTCTGCCCAGGGCGGCCATCTCATTTCCTGCTACTGGGAATTGCGCCCCCAGGGCCTGATCGGGCCGAACTGGGTGGAGGAACGCGATAGCCGCATCGGTTATATCGACCGCTATTTCGACGGCTGGATCAGACCCAGCGAATTCAGGCTGCTTGATCCGATCGCCATCAACCGGTTGCTCGTCGCCTATATCGATGATGCGCGCGCCGCCGATAACCGGGAGGCGCTCGCGATGCTCGAAGCGGGAGAGGGGGCGGATATCCGTCCAGCCGCCTTGGGACAGCCGATGGAGGATGAAAAGAAATCGCTCGGCGACCACGGGAAGCGCAAACGGTAGTGCGGATCAGCGGGCCGGGAGCCTCGCAGCAACCCGGCCCTGACCGCAAATCCGCAGGTCTAGAACGCCTTGTTGGCTTCCGGCCGGTGCTTGTTCTTCGGCGTAAATCCTGAGCGCGTGGCTTCGCGGGGATAGCGTACCCAGACCTCGCGGTTCGGATGCAGGCCGGCGCCGCGGGTGGCGGGCACGGCGCTCGTGCGCGCGCGATGCAACAGGCGCGTGTCGGCGTCGCCGCAATTCGGATGGATGCCGCCATTGTCGGCGACCACCTTGTCCCACGCCGCCTTGCGCTGCTTGTAGACCGCGGGATCCTTGAGCTGCGTGCAGTTGAGTTCGTTGACATTGAGATCGGCAACGATCTCGTCACCATCCTCGATCAGCGCGATGGCGCCGCCCAGCGCGGCTTCGGGGCCGACATGGCCGATGACAAGGCCGACTGAACCGCCGGAGAACCGCGCATCGGTCATCAGTCCCACCACGATATTTCGCTCGCGGCACAAAGTGGTGATGCGCGAGGTCGGATCGAGCATTTCTGGCATGCCGGGCGCGCCGACCGGGCCGTCGTAGCGCACGATGACCATGTCGTGGTTCTGGAAACGCTCCGGGTGCTTGTCGAGCGCCGCGAGCAGGCCGCGCTCGCCCTCAAACACGCGCGCGGTGCCGCGGAACAGGTTGTCCTCGAGGCCGCCCTCGACGCCGGCGAGCTTGAGGATCGCCGAGAATTCCGGCGACAGGTTGCCGCCGAGCACGCGCAGGCCGCCGGTCGGCTTGTAGGGCTTGGCAACCGTGTAGACCACCTTGCCGTCAGCCGGCTTGGTTTCGAGGCGCTTGATCTGCTGGGCCAGCGTCTCGCCGGTGCAGGTCATGACGTCGCCATTGATCAGGCCGGCTTCCATCAGCTCGCGGACGATCACCTGCACGCCGCCGACGGCATCGATGTCCACCATCGAATATTTGCCATAGGGGCGGGCGTCGGTGAGCACTGGCACGATGTATTGCGACAGATAGTTGAACTCTGCCGGCGTCATGACGTCTTTCCAGAAGTCGGCGAAGCCGGCGGCGCGCGCGATCTCCGGCGCGTGCAGCGTGACGTTCGTCGAACCGCCGATCGCCATCGAGACGATGACGGCATTGCGGATCGAGTCACGGCTCACGATGTCGCGCGGCTTCAGGCCCTTGGCGATCATCTGCGCGAGATATTCGACCAGCTGCTCCGGGAATTCCTTGAGGCGGCGCGGATCGTCGGACGGCGGCGCCACCATGTGCAGCGGCTGCATGCCGACCACGCCGATGAAGGTCTGCATGGTGTTGTAGGTGAAGACGCCGCCGCAGCTGCCGATGCCCGGGCAGGCGTGGCAGGCGATGTGATGGCGATATTCGGCGTCCGGATTGCCGGCGACCTGATAGGCGCTGACGATGTCCAGCTTCTCGCCGGTCTTCGGATCCTCGCCCGGATGGATCGATCCGTCCGACATGATGATCGCCGGCTCGTTATGCTCAAGCAGCGCAGCCAGCGTACCGACCGGCGGCTTGTCGCAGGCGACGACGGCAATCGTACCGGCAAGGCCGGTGGCGCTCAGATGCTCGGAGAGCGCATCGTTGGTCACCTCGCGGCCGATCAGCGAATAGCGCATCTCGCGCGTGCCGTTGCGGATGCCGTCCGAGGTGGCGATGGTATATTCCGGCTGCACAAGGCGCAGCGGCAGCTGGCCCTCACCGCGGCCGATCCGGCGCTTCAGGCTCTCATGGATCGCGTCCACCTTGGACATCACGCCCATATAGCACTGGCTGTCGCCCTTGGTGCCGACCACGCCCACCGACGGCTCATGGATGAGCGTTTCATCGGTGCCGAGCACGCGCGCAATCCCGATGGTCTGCGCGGAGCGGCCTGGGTGATTGTCAATGGTCACGACGGGCGATTTGGTCACAGCGAGTTCCTTCCAGCGGCAGCTCTTTTTATCGACTCTATACAGGATGCGTCTTTGACAATCAGTCAGAGCATCCGGTTCGGGGCGCATCGGTTGGATGCTGCGCAGGTGCTACGGCATCCTGACCGACGCCCCGGTTGGCGCGCCCCGTGCATAACTCCCTCACATCGCAAACACAATCGGATTGCCCCCTCCGCTGGAACAGGGCTGCCTTGTCGCCGTCGGTGCCGCAAAGCAGCAAATAAGGAGGCGGGGGCGTTTACGCGGCCGCCCTGCTATGCATGGTTTTGACAAACAGATGGGGTAATCGCCCCTGATGCCGTCAAGGCGCGATGCGCCGATAGGGAGTTCAGATTGAGCGTTGCCTTCACCAAGGAAGAAAGTGCCGAAACGGCTGCGGAAACCCAGTTGCCCGATCGCCCTGTTTCGCCTCACCCCAACCTGGTGACGGAGGCCGGTTTGAAGGCGCTGGAGGCGCAGCTTCAGGCAGCGCGCGAGGCGTATGATGCTGCAAACCTGATCGACGACGTGAACGAGCGGCGGCGTCAGGCGGCGATCCCCCTGCGGGACATGCGCTATTTCGCGGCCCGCCTGCGTGCGGCCCAGCTCATGCCGGCCCCGACATCGACGGATACCGTCGCCTTCGGGAGCACGGTGACCTTCAGCCGCAGCGACGGACGGGTGCAGACCTATCGGATCGTGGGCGAGGACGAGGCGGACCCCAAAGCCGGTTCGATTTCCTTCGTATCCCCGGTGGCGAAGTCGCTGATGGGCAAGGCTGTCGGCGATGTCGTCGGTACGGGTGCCCAGGAGCTCGAGATCATGGCCATCGCTTGACCTGCGCATGACCTCCTTGGCATCAGCTTCGCGGCTGATGCCAACCGCGAAGTCGATGTCCGTCTCGTTACAAAGTGCCGGACCAGCGCACTAAATTCCTGCGCCGGACTCCAGCCGCTCGTTGAGCTTCTGATCGACCACCTCGACCGTGCGGTCGATATTCGCATTGGTCATGCCGAGCTGATGCGAAATCAGCTTCACCAGCAGATCGACTCGCTCGATGAAGGGGGCACCGGCTGCGACTGCGCGCGCTGCCGATGACGGCTTGAGCAGGCTCTCTGCCGCCTTGGCGTATTTGGCGAAGGGCACCTGATCCTGCGGGTCGGCGCCGAGACGCCGCGCCACGGCATCCACATGCTCGTAAATCGACTGCGACACTTTCAGGTCGCCGTGAACGGCATCGCGGATCGACTGCGGCTCCTCCGGCGTGATGCAGCGATAGTTGCCGGTCAGGAGCATCGACCACTTCGCCAGCGGCACGAACAGCGAGTCGAATACTTTCAGCTTCACCGGTACGTCCTGGCCGTCGAGCTTCACCGCGTCGATGTCGGCTTCGAGCTCGCGCAGCAGCTTGTTGTGAGCCGGATCGGCAAAGGCCGATGCCTTGAAATTCGTCGGCAGGCCCACGTGAAGGACATTCGCGGCTTCTTCCGGCGGCCGGAAGGCCTGCGGATCGGGCGAGCACAGCGTCACCAGGCCCGGCTCGAAGCGCTCCCATACCTGGGCATTGGTATAGGCCTCTTCGAGGCTCATGTCGGCCAGCCCCGGAATGCGCTTGAGATAGGGCAGCGGCGGCATGTTCATGATCGACAGACACGGCAGCTTTGCCGCGGCGATCTTGATCATCAGCACGCGGATCGTGTGATTGGTGTATTGCGGCTCCTGCATCGCAAGGCCGACCAGATCGTAGCGCGACAGGTCGACCTGATCCGGCGAGGTCGCATCCAGCTTGCCCGGCAGGTCGCGTGAGAAGATGGCGCGGTGGTTCGGCTCGTCGCGCAGCTTGATGCGCACTTCGGTGCCGTCGCGGTTGATGAGTTCTGCGGTCTTCTTGCGGCAGACGAGAGTCACGTTGTGACCGGCCATCAGCAGCTTCGTGGCCAGCAACGAGCCGTAGGAAGCTCCGAGAATCAGAATATTTCGCGCCATAGTGTTTCGTCCCTCAAGTGATGCGTGCGCGCCAGATCCGAACGGTCCGGCATTTTTAGTTGGCGCGGACAGTAATGCACCGACGCGCTGTGATCCAGATGCCGCGTGCCGATACGTGCAGCCCCGCGGAGCTAAAAACGATTTGCTTTTCCGATGCGCCAATCTGTCCTGCCTATCGTCGTGGCGGATGGCGGGGCGATCAGTTACCGTCTCAAAAAACCAGGGAGGAAAACATGTCTGCGATCATCAATCGTCGTCACTTCATGGCTGCCGGCACTGCAGCCGCCGCCATGCCGTTCGTCGCGCGGGGGGCTTCGGCGCAAGCCGCGTGGCCGTCGCGGCAGATACGCATGATCTGCAGCTATCCGGCCGGCGGGCAGACCGATCTGCTGGCGCGGGCCTTCGGCGAATACATCTCCAAGCAGGTCGGTCAGACCGTCGTCATCGAAAACAAGGCCGGCGCATCCGGCGCCATCGGCACGGCGGAAGTCGCGCGCGCCGAGCCCGATGGTCACACGATTCTCTGCTCGATCTCGACCACCTATGTGATGAACCGGGTGATGCTGAAGACGCCCGGCTACGACATGGACAAGGACCTGACGCTGGTCAGTGTCATTCCCGGCGCCGGCTTGCTGCTGGTCGCCAGTCCGAAATCCGGCGTCAAGACGCTGGAGGACTTCGTCGCCTTCGCACGCAAGAACGACAAGGTGAACTTCGGCACCTATAGCGTCGGCTCGGCGCCGCATATGACGATCAACGAGCTCAACAAGCAGTATGGGCTCAAGATCGAGCCGATTCATTATCGCGGCGAAGCGCCGATGTGGACGGGGCTGGCGGAAGGCTCGATCGATTTCGCGATGGGCAGCTACACGGCTGCGCAAACTGTGCTGCAGAGCGATCGCGGGGTTGTCTTTGCCGTGCATTCGAAGAAGGTCGATGCGATCCCGAATGTGAAAACGCTGCCCGAGCAGGGCGCGACGTCGAAGTTCTTCACCGTGAGCGGCTTCACCGGCTGGGCCGTGCCCAAGGCGACGCCGCAGCCGATCGTCGACCGCCTGGCGCAAATCTGCGTCGCGGCCAACGGCGATCCGAAGGTGAAGGAAGTGCTGAAGACCTTCGTGCTCGAACCGGCGCTCGGCTTCAAGGACACCAATGCGCTGTATCAGAAGGAATTGCCGGTCTGGATCGAGGCGGCACAGGCACTCGGCCTGCAGCCGGTCTGAAAAAGCGCGCGGCCTGTAGGATGGGTGGAGCGAAGGCGCATGGCGCCGAAGCGAAACCCATCGGTCGTGCGCAACAAGGTGACGGGTTTCGCGAAGACGCTCTCCCCATCCTGCGCACGGCCGCCGGCTTGATCAGGCGCGCACTGAAAACCGGCTCAGCGCGTTGAGCGCCTGCACGCGAGGCTCGACGTCGCGCATGTAGATCGTCTTGCGCAGGAATTCGATTTCGCTCGCTTCCTTGCTTTCCTCGACGTCGATGTACCAGGACTTCGGCCGGCCGTCGGAGCCGTCGCTCCAGCGATAGCCGCGCCGCTTCAACTCGTCCTTGAGATCGAACGGCGACTGCTCTGCCCAGACCCGCATCGTTTTCTTGCGGGCGCGCTCCAGCAGAACGGCAAGTGCCGGCTCGCCGAGGTCGGGCAATTCGTAAGCGAGAATCTCCAGCAGCGCGTGGCAGTCGTCGATCGCCCGGTGGGCCTGGTGAAAGAAGCCGGCGCCGGCGAGCAGATAGCCCAGCCGCGATCCGTCGAAGCCGTGTTTGCGCCAGTCCACTTCCGTGGCGGAGCATCCCCAGGCCTTGTGCTGGAACACGGGCCAGTAGCGCTCGGCAAATTTGCGATCGAAACTCGCATTATGCGCAATGACGATGACGGCGTTGTCGGCGAATGCGGCGACGGCATCGGGATCGATGCGATGTCCCGCAACGGTCTCATCCGTAATGCCGGTCAGTTCGGTGATCTCCGGCGGGATCGGCCGCGACGGTTCGTTGAGCGCGGTGAAGACATCCGCGACGCGCGTGATGCTGCCGTCCGGCAGATAGTCGAACTTGATCATCGCAAGCTCGATGACTTCGTCGCGCACCTGATCGAGGCCCGTGGTCTCGACATCGAGGAGGATACCGGAGCGGGTCGGCTGGCCATTGGCCGGCGCAAACTCGGTGCGCGGGATCAGTCGACGAAGAACGCGATAGTCGCTCGATCTGGCGAGCGTGTCCGCCATGGCGGCAAGGCCGGGATCGTCCTGCAGGCTAAGATCGTCTTGGAGCATCTGATTCCGGGCAGTTCTTCAGGCGCAGCGTTGTTCAGCCATGACTATGGCGTTCGTTGAATCGGGGCAACATGCTTGCCGACGATAGACACAGCTGCGTCCCGCTGCGCGCCGGTCACGCAGCCGAGTTCGAGGGAAAGCGTTGCCTGCATGGGCATCGTTCCGCGCACGCCTGTAATGACGGAGTTCATCATTATATTACCATGTGCATATCACGGCGCGGAATGACTGCCTGTTGTTGCGGCAGTGTCTGCGCTTCAAGGTTGAAGACGGCGAAGCTCCTGATTGCGTGGCAGGTGCCATTTTCGGGAGCCGCAACGCGACCTGCCATTTTCCGCGGGGCGCACATGCTGCCGCCTGCCTTGACTTCACCCGTGGCTTGGCCAATCTCGCGATCAGAAAAACACTTCAAAACGCTTGGGAGAAGAGCATGGCAGAGGCCTATATCATCGACGCAGTCCGCACGCCCCGTGGCATCGGCAAAGTGGGCAAGGGCAAGCTCGCCGAACAGCATCCGCAGCATCTCGCCGCCACCGTGCTCAGGGCGATTGCCGAGCGCAACAAGCTCAACACTGCCGACGTCGACGACGTGATCTGGTCGACCTCGACCCAGCGCGGCAAGCAGGGCGGCGATCTCGGCCGCATGGCCGCGCTCGATGCCGGCTATGACATCAAGGCCTCCGGCACCACGCTGGACCGTTTCTGCGGCGGCGGCATCACCGCCGTGAATTTCGCAGCGGCGCAGATCATGTCGGGCATGGAAGACGTCGTCATCGCCGGCGGCACCGAGATGATGTCGCTGACCGGTGCGATGGCCGCCGAGGATATGGCCGCCGGCAAGCCGCCGCTGGGTATGGGCTCGGGCAACAAGCGTCTCGCCAAGCTGCATCCGCAGTCGCATCAGGGCATCTGCGGCGACGCGATTGCCTCGATGGAAGGCATCAGCCGTGAGGCACTCGATGCGCTCGGGCTGGAAAGCCAGCGCCGCGCCGCCATTGCCATCAAGGAAGGCCGCTTCGACAAGAGTATTGTCCCGGTCAAGGATGACGAGGGCAACATCGTGCTCGCCAAGGACGAATATCCCCGTCCGGAAACCACTGCCGAAGGCCTCGCCGGTCTGAAGCCGGCTTTCGCTGCGATGGCCGACCATCCGCTGGATGAAAGCGGCATGACCTATCGCAAGCAGATCAACCAGAAATATCCGGATCTCAAGATCGAGCACTTCCATCACGCCGGCAATTCATCGGGCGTGGTCGATGGTGCCGCAGCCCTGCTGCTGACCTCGAAGTCCTATGCCGACAAGCATGGCCTGAAGCCGCGTGCACGCATCGTGGCCATGGCCAATATCGGCGACGATCCGACGCTGATGCTCAATGCGCCGGTGCCGGCTGCGAAGAAGGTGCTGGAAAAGGCCGGTCTCAAGAAGGAAGACATCGATCTGTGGGAGATCAACGAGGCCTTCGCCGTGGTCGCCGAGAAGTTCATGCGCGACCTCGATCTCGATCGCAGCAAGGTCAACGTCAATGGCGGCTCGATCGCGCTCGGCCATCCGATCGGCGCCACCGGCGCCATCCTGATCGGGACGATCCTCGATGAACTCGAGCGTCGTAACCTGAAGCGCGGCCTCGTCACCATGTGCGCCGCCGGCGGCATGGCACCGGCCATCATCATCGAACGCGTGTAGGCGCGCGCATCACTCAACGTTTCTGATCCCCCGGGGATACTGATTCTTCGCAGGAGCACAGGTGCCACGCATCTGTGCTCCTTTTGCGTTGGAGGAGCTCATCATCGCTCGCCCCACCTATCGCTCCGCGATGCGAAGCCTTAAAACCACGGTCATTGCTGAATCCACTGCGTATCCGAAAGCCGCACCATGCAATACAGACACGATGGACTCTATGCCTCCCGCCGTTCGCCGGTCATGGCGCGCAATGTGGTGGCGGCGTCGCAGCCGCTGGCGACACAGGCCGGGCTGCGGATGCTGGAACGCGGCGGCAATGCGCTGGATGCGGCGCTGGCGGCAGCGATCACGCTCACCGTGGTCGAGCCCACCGGCAACGGTATCGGCTCGGACGCCTATTGCATCCTGTGGGACGGCAAGGAGCTGCACGGCCTCAACGCCTCCGGCCGCTCGCCGGCGGGATGGACGCCGGAGCGCTTTGCCAAGCACAAGACATTCCCGCATCGCGGCTGGGAAAGCGTCACGGTGCCCGGCGCCGTCTCAGCCTGGGTCGATCTGTCCGAGCGTTTCGGCAAGCTTCCCTTTGCAGACCTGTTCGAGCCCGCGATTGCCTATGCGGAGAATGGCTTCCACGTCTCGCCCGTGATTGCAGAACTGTGGCGCCGCGGCGCGGATGAATTGAAGAACCAGCCGGGTTTCGCCGAGGCCTTCATGCCGAACGGCCGTGCGCCTGCGGCGGGTGAACTCTTCAAGGCGCCGGGCCATGCCTATTCGCTCAAGCTGATCGCCGAGACCAAAGGCGAAGCATTCTATCGCGGCGAACTTGCTGAGCGTATCGCAGCCTTCGCGCGCGAACATGGCGCCGTTCTCACTGCCGCGGATATGGCCGAGCATCGCAATGACTGGTGCGGCACCATCCATCAGGATTTCGGCGATGCCTCGCTGCATGAAATCCCGCCGAACGGGCAGGGCATCGCCGCGCTGATGGCGCTCGGCATCATGCGCGCCTACGGCACCGACGGCCTGGTGCTGGACAGCGGCGACGCGTTCCATCTGCAGATCGAAGCGACAAAACTCGCCTTCGCCGATGTCTACGCCTATGCGGCCGATCTCTATTACATGCGCGACGTCACCGTCGCGCATCTGCTCAATCCTGCCTATCTCGCCTCGCGCGCCAGGCTGATCGATCGCAGCCGCGCGCAGGACTTTGGCGCCGGTGCGCCGAAGACCGGCGGCACGGTGTGCCTGTCCACCGGCGACGCCTCGGGCATGATGGTGTCCTATATCCAGTCGAACTATTCGGGCTTCGGCTCCGGCGTGGTCGTGCCCGGCACCGGCATCAGCCTGCAGAATCGTGGCTTCGGCTTCGTGCTGACCGAAGGACATCCCAATCAGGTCGGCCCGCGCAAGCGGCCGTTCCAGACCATCATTCCCGGCTTCGTCATGAAGGGCAAAGAGCCGCTGATGGCCTTCGGCCTGATGGGCGGCCCGATGCAGGCGCAGGGCCACCTGCAGATGATGCTGCGCATGCAGCTCTGGAATCAGGATCCGCAGACGGCGGCAGATGCGCCGCGCTGGCGCTATGTGGCCGGGCTGAAAGTCGCGATCGAGACGGCGGTGCCGGACCATGTCGCGGCAGATCTCGCCAGCCGCGGTCATGTCATCGAGCGCGAGCCGCCGGATTCCGCGTTCGGTTTCGGTGGTGCACAGCTCGTGCGCAAAATCGATGGCGGCTATGTCGCCGGCTCCGACCCGCGCAAGGATGGCCTCGCTGCGGGCTACTAGGCAATGCAACTGCGGCCAGGTTAACCGAGCCCGGCCGCCTTCGCGACGGTGTAGGTGATCAGGCTGGCCACATAGGCCAGCGCGAACATGTAGAGGAACGTCACCACCATCCACTTGGTGCTGCCGGTCTCGCGGCGGATCACCGCCAGCGTCGAGGCGCATTGCGGGGCGAAGATGAACCAGGCCAGGAACGACAATGCGGTGGCCAGGCTCCATTTGCTGGCCAGCGCCTGGCCGATGGCGTCGGCCGCTTCCTTGCCGCCTTCGATGGCATAGACGGTGCCGAGCGCGCCGACCGCGACTTCACGCGCCGCCATGCCGGGGATCAGCGCCACCGCGATCTGCCAGTTGAAGCCGAGCGGCGCGAAGAACGGCTCCAGCGCATGTCCGATGATGGCCGCAAGGCTGTAATTGATCGCCGGACCTTCGGCGCCGGCCGAAGCCTGCGGGAACGAGGCGAGGAACCAGATCAGGATCATCATCGACAGGATCGTCGTGCCGGCACGCTGCAGGAACATCTTGGCGCGGGTATAGACGCCGATGGCGATGCTCTTGAGGCGCGGCAATTTGTAGTCCGGCAATTCCAGCATGAACGGCGCCGGCTGGTAGTCGCGCCACATGAAGAACTTGATGACGAAAGACACCGCAAGCGCGCTGGTGATGCCGGCCACATAGAGTCCGAACATCACCAGGCCCTGCAGATTGACCCAGCCCCACACCGTTTCGGCCGGGATGAAGGCGGAGATGATCAGCGTATAGACCGGGATGCGCGCCGAGCAGGTCATCAATGGCGCGATCAGGATGGTGGTGAGGCGGTCGCGGCGATTATCGATCACGCGCGTCGCCATGATGCCGGGGATGGCGCAGGCGAAACTCGACAGCAGCGGGATGAAGGCGCGGCCATGCAGTCCGGCGCCGCCCATGACGCGGTCCATCAGGAATGCGGCGCGCGCCATATAGCCGAAATCTTCCAGCAGCAGGATGAACAGGAAGATGATGATGATCTGCGGGAGAAACACGAGCACGCTGCCGACGCCGGCAATCAACCCGTTCTGCAGGAAGCTCTGAAAGATGCCTTCGGGCAACACCTGCGCCACCAGCGTGCCCAGCGCGCCGAAGGAATCGGACAGCAGCTCCATCAGCGGCTGCGCCCAGGAGAACACCGCCTGGAACATCACGAACAGAATGAGTGCAAGGATGGCGAGGCCCGCGACGGGATGCAGCACCACGGCATCGACGCGTGTCGTCAGCGTGTCCGGCTTGCTCGGCATCTTGACGGTGTCGCGGATGATGCGGTCGGCCTCGCGCTGCAGCGCCTTCATCTCGGACAGGCCGAGCGGCATCCAGTCATCGCCCGCGGCGACCGCCGGCATGTTGGCGGCAAACGCATCGGTGCGGTGACGCAGTTCCTCGACGCCGGCCTTCTTCACCGCGATGGAGGTGATCACAGGCACGCCGAGCGCTGCGGACATCGCGTCGACATCGATGCTGACGCCGCGGCGCTGCGCGATGTCGAACATGTTGAGCACCACCAGCAGTGGGCGACCGGTGCGCTTGAGCTCGAGGATCAGCCGCAGCGTGAGGCGCAGATTGGTCGCGTCGGCGATGCACAGCACCAGATCGGGCGCGGCTTCGCCGGGGCGCTTGCCGAGCACGACATCGCGGGTGATCTCTTCGTCCGGGCTGCGGCCGCGCAGCGAATAGGTGCCGGGCAGGTCGAGCAGCGTCACCTGACGGCCGGCCGGCGTCACGAAGGCGCCGGCCTTGCGCTCGACGGTGACGCCCGCATAGTTGGCCACCTTCTGGCGGCTGCCGGTCAGCGCATTGAACAGCGAGGTCTTGCCGCTATTGGGGGCTCCCACCAGCGCGAGATGAAAGCGCTCGGTGGTCACGTCTGTATGGGTCATTTCACAATAACTGCCATGGCTTCGCGCCGGCGGACGGCGATCGTGATATTGTTGACGCGAACGGCGATCGGATCGCGCTGGATGGCGCCCTGATGCAGGATCTCGACGCGCGCGCCTTCAGTGAAGCCCATTTCCAGCAGATGCCGTTCGAGCTCGTGGCCGCTCTCGGCGGCGCCTGCAATATCGGGCTGCAACGCCACAATGGTTCCGATGAATCCACGCGGCGCATTGCCGAGGCGCAATTCGTGTGCGGATGTTTCAGATGCAGTCTGGTGGACGGTCATGCCCGACCTTGTCGAGCAGCGTCCTGACAAGGTCAAGACATACGCGCGTATGTTATTAGAATCATTATAAAAAGGCGCCCCGGCACCGTTTTGGTCGTTCCGGCTTTGCGGGGATGGCACTTGGCCGCCGAGGCACAGCGGCTGCCTCCTACCGCTTGCTCTCCCACACCGCTGCTCAGGGGGCCGGTCCGGTCGGTGGAGTTTGCCTGTCGTCCGTACAGATGGACATCCGATGAACGTGTGAGCAAGGTGATTGCGGGTAATGTCGTCAGTCCATTCTTGTGGCCGCGCAGGACCGAACATGCACGTGCGATCCATTGCTTTCCCGTTCTGGGGCAGGGTGCTTCTGCTGGCCGGCATTTTCGGTCTGGTGCTCGGCGGTGGCCTTCTCACCTGGCGCTACATCCAGCGTCCGACCGTGCTCAAGCTGGCGGTCGGTTCGATCGACGGCGAGGCCGGCATGACGGCGTCGATCATCGCCAGCCATTTCGCCAACAAACAATCGCCGATCCGGCTGAATTTCGAGACCTTCGGCAGCGCAGTCGATACCGCCAAGGCGTTCTCCTCGGGCAAGGTCGATCTCGCTGTGGTCCGGGCCGATGTCGGCGATCTCTCGGAGGCGCGCGCTGTCGCCGTGATGGCCAAGGCGGTGGTTATGCTGATCGCGCCGCCCGGCTCGAAGATCACCAGCGTCGAGGGTCTGCGCGGCCGCACGGTCGGTGTCGTCGGCGGCGAGGCCAATCGCAGGCTCGTCGATGCGCTGACCAAGCAATATGACCTGACGAGCGCCAGGGTCTCATTCAGGAATCTCGAAGTCAGCGACACCCGCCATGCAGTGGAGGCCAGGGAAGTCGGCGCGTTGCTGGTGGTGATCCCGCTGACGGAGAAGTATCTGAGTTTCGTGCGCGGGCTGTTCAAGACCGGTGCGCCGGTGCTGATCCCGATCGACGCCGCGGGCGCCATCGCTGATGCCAACGGTGCCTATGAAAGCTTCGATATCCCGAAGGGCTCACTCCGCGGCGCACCGCCGGTTCCGGATGATGACGTGACAACGTTGCGGGTCGGCTATTATCTGGTGGCGAACAAGAAGCTCCATTCGAACCTGATCGCGCGTCTGACCGAGATGGTGATCGCCGCGCGCCGCGATCTGATCGCCGGGCAGCCGCAACTGGCGGGCATCGCTGCCGCTGACACCGATCCCGATGCCTATATCCCCATCCATCCCGGTGCCGCCGCCTACTACAACGGCACCGAGCAGAGCTTCATGGATAAATACGGCAACGACATCTTTCTCGCGCCCATGCTCCTTGGCGGTCTGGCCTCGATACTCGCCGCCGCCTGGAAATTCCTGGGCATTCGTCCGCCCGATCACCGGGAGGCGACGCTCAATGCTCTGCATGTATTACCGCGCCGGATTCGGGCGGCGCCCGATGATGCGGAACTGTGTGCCATCGAACAGGAAGTCGACGACATCTTCGGTGCGCAACTGGTGAAGACCATGCGCGACGAGGAAGACGCCCTGGAAATGGCGACGCTGGTCTCGGCGGCGCAGCGCCTCGACAATCTCATTCATCATCGCCGATCGGCGTTGGCACGGGCCTCGTCGCCCGTCGCGCCGGATTCAAGCATCAAGTCAGAGACGTAGTTGTGCCTGCAACGTCGCGCGTATTCGCTCAACGCCGGTCCGGCCGCGGCGATTGCCGGGCTCTGGGCTGCGCAGGCTTCCTTTCCGCGCGGCGGGCATATTCCTTGGCCAGGTTCAGCAGCCGCTCGCGAGTCGCGGGGTCGTCCATCTCCCGCGCCAGCTTTTCGCAGCGCTCGGCCTGCTCTCTGAAATATGCCGCTTCGTCAGGCAACTTTGTCGTTTTCCTTGGGCAGCGTGGGGTGCAGGAACATCGCCGAGAGCTGATCCTTGATTTCCATGACACGCAGCGACGTCAGGCCCGGGCGAATACAGAGCAGGGCTTTGATGGTTGAAAGCTCCGGCAAGTAATCGTCCTTGGCCCAAATCAGTCCCGGCGGAATGAGCCGGCTGGGAACAGCCGTCAGTCCGATGCCGGCTTCGACGGCGGCTTTCTTTGCGCTGTAGTCCTGGCTGCTAAAGGCAATCCGATAGGAAAGGCCATGTCGCGTGAGCGCATGAAGCATCCAGTCGTCATTGGTCCATGTGATGACCGGGATAGGCGCACCGGGGCTGAGCACGAATGATTTCGCGCGAACCCATGCCAGTTGATCCGCGGCTTCATCAACAACAAGCGGAGCCAGATCGGTACTGATTTCTCCCCGCTGGAAAAAACACGCGATGTCGATATGGCCCTCGATCAACGCTGTCACAATCTCGGCGGACATTGCCGCATGGATATGTATGTCATCGAGATTGCTCAGGCTCTGCTGGGCCATGAAGCGCTGTGCCATGGCGACGGTGAGGCCCAAACGAAGCCGATCGACATGACCATCGGTTCCGCCGAGTGCGAGCACCTGATCGTTGGCCTCGATGATCTTGCGCGCCTGCGCAAGCACCAGCTTGCCGAGATCGGTCGGACAACTTCCGTTCGGCGTCTTGCTGAACAGTGAACCGCCAACAAGTTGTTCGAGGCGCTTGATCTGCGAACTCACTGCGGGCTGACTCAACCCCAGTTGCTCCGCAGCCTTGGTCAAACTACCTGTTTCTGAAATAGCAACGACGGTACGAACAATTTCAATTGGAATATTGAGATGCCGCTTCTGCATTGAATGTCCAGTCTCGCAGTTAAGCCGTGACCCAGACGGAGTGGTGTAGCGATTCGGCACCAATCATATAGGCGTAATCACTCTTGGTTATATATTTGATTTGGATGGCGTTTCGGGAATTTATGGAGCCATCAAAATCGCTGGTGTGGCAGCGGCTGTCTACCGAACTCGATGATGACGATACGCGCCGTCGCACGAGAATCGATCGTGACAGGTGCTGATCCCGGCTCCACAAGCAGTGCATCATGGGCCGACAGGCTGTCGACGGTGGATGCCGACTGGACGGTCGCAGGGCCGTGCTCAACGAACAGAATCGTTTGTGCAGAAACTATAAAATCCTGACGCTTCATGACGTTGATACGTCGCACACTCTGTGAGACGATCCCGCGCCTGCTCATCACATTCAAGTCTGTAATGGAGCCGTCGATCAGTGTCGCTGACGTTTGCTGATCGCCCGGAAAGGAATGGATCGTGCTGCGATCAATGCGCACGGATGCGCACCGTCGACACTGAGGTCGATGCCGGCGCCATCGATGACCAGAAGTGTGCGGTCAATCCCGGGAAATGACGAGAACGGTCCGTCGCTCGTTACGAGGGCCATACTGACGCGCCAGTCGAAATCGTCGAATGCGGCCTGTGCCGGGAAGATCGCGATCTCCGTCGTCGATCCGCCCCCGTTCTTCCACGGCATCACCTTGTAGTTCGCGGCGCGCAGGATCTGCATGCGCCGCGCTCAGCTCTTGGCGTGCAGCGACGGCAGATTGAGGCCGTGTTGCTCGGCGCAGGCGATGGCTTCCTCATAGCCCGCATCCGCATGACGCATCACGCCGGTGGCCGGGTCATTCCACAAGACACGTTCAAGACGCTTCGCCGCTTCCGGTGTGCCGTCGGCGACGATGACCATGCCGGAATGTTGCGAGAAGCCCATGCCGACGCCGCCGCCATGATGCAGCGACACCCAGGTTGCACCAGATGCGCAGTTGAGCAGCGCATTGAGCAACGGCCAGTCGGACACGGCGTCGGAACCGTCCTTCATTGCTTCGGTCTCGCGGTTCGGGCTTGCCACCGAGCCGGAGTCGAGATGATCGCGGCCGATCACGATCGGCGCCTTGAGTTCACCCGATGCCACCATCTCGTTGAAGGCCAGGCCGAGGCGATGGCGATCGCCGAGGCCGACCCAGCAGATGCGTGCCGGCAGGCCCTGAAACTGGATGCGCTCGCGCGCCATGTCGAGCCAGTTCACCAGCGCCTTGTTGTGTCCGAGGATCTCTTTCACCTTGGCGTCGGTCTTGTAGATGTCTTCTGGATCGCCGGACAGGGCCGCCCAGCGGAATGGACCGATGCCGCGGCAGAACAGCGGGCGGATGTAAGCGGGGACGAAGCCAGGGAAGTCGAAGGCGTTGTCGACGCCTTCTTCCTTCGCCATCTGGCGGATGTTGTTGCCGTAGTCGACCGTCGGCACGCCCATCTTGTGAAAGTCGAGCATCGCGCGGACATGTTCGCTCATGGATTTGCGCGAGGCCTTCTCGACGGCCTGCGGATCGCTGGCGCGCTTGGCTTCCCACTCGGACAGCGTCCAGCCCTTCGGCAGATAGCCGTTGACCGGATCATGCGCCGAGGTCTGGTCGGTGACGATGTCCGGCCTGACGCCGCGCCGCACCAGTTCAGGGAAGATATCGGCGGCATTGCCGAGCACGCCGACGGAGATCGGCTTCTTCTCCTTGTTGGCCTTCTCGATGATCGCCAATGCGTCGTCGAGATCTTTCGCCTGCACATCGAGGTAACGGCTCTTCAAACGCATCTCGATACGGCTCGGCTGGCATTCCACGGCGAGGCACGATGCGCCGGCCATGGTCGCCGCCAGCGTCTGCGCGCCGCCCATGCCCCCTAAGCCGGCGGTGAGAATCCAGCGGCCGGAAAGGTCGCCATTGTAGTGCTGCCGTCCGGCCTCCACGAAGGTCTCATAGGTGCCCTGCACGATGCCCTGCGAGCCGATATAGATCCATGAGCCGGCCGTCATCTGGCCGTACATCATCAGGCCCTTGCGATCGAGCTCGTTGAAATGCTCCCAGGTGGCCCAGCGCGGCACCAGATTGGAATTGGCGATCAGCACGCGCGGCGCATCGGCGTGCGTCTTGAATACGCCGACCGGCTTGCCGGATTGCACCAGCAGCGTCTCGTCACTGTTGAGTTCACGCAGCGACCTGGCGATCTGGTCGAACGCCTCCCAGTTGCGCGCCGCACGGCCGATGCCGCCATAGACCACCAGCTCGTTCGGGTTTTCGGCCACTTCCGGATCAAGGTTGTTCATCAACATGCGCAGCGGCGCTTCGGTGAGCCAGTCCTTGGCCGAAAGCTCGGTGCCGCGCGGGCTACGTACGATGCGGCTGTTCTTGCTGCGATCCATGATCTCGATCCTTATTTGGATGTCGCGGAGGTCCGGCCATGCCAGACGCGGGCGTGAAGCGGATTGAAGCCGACGCGGTAAACCAGCTCGGCGGGGTGTTCGATGTCCCAGATGGCGAGGTCGCAGGCCTTGCCTGGCTCCAGCGTGCCGACATCCTTGAGTCTGCCCAGGGCGCGTGCGCCTTCGCGCGTCACGCCGAGCAGGCATTCGTCGACCGTCATGCGAAACAGCGTTGCGCCCATATTCATGGTCAGCAGCAGCGAGGTCAGCGGCGACGTGCCGGGATTGCTGTCGGTGGCGAGCGCCACATGGGTGCCGTGCTTGCGGAACAAGGCGATCGGCGGCGCCTGGGTTTCACGCAGCGTGTAATAGGCGCCGGGCAGGACGACGGCGACAGTGCCGGCCTTGGTCAGCGCGATCACGCCGTCTTCGTCGGTATGTTCGAGGTGATCGGCGGAGAGCGCGCCATGCTCGGCTGCGAGCTTCGCGCCATGCAGGTTGGAGAGCTGGTCCGCATGCAGCTTCACCGGCAGGCCATAGCCCTTGGCGGCGGCGAACACCCGTGCCGTCTGCTCCGGCGAGAAGGCGATGCCTTCGCAGAACGCGTCGACGGCGTCGGCGAGTTTGAGCTCGGCGATCGCCGGCAGCATCCCGGCGATGACACTGTCGATATAGGCGTCCTTGTCGCCATTCGCTTCCGGCGGCATCGCATGCGCGCCGAGAAACGACGTTACGACGGAGACGTCACGCTCCCTGCCGAGCTGGCGTGCCGCCGTGAGGCAGCGGATTTCGGTTTCCTTGTCGAGACCGTAGCCCGACTTGATCTCGATGGTGGTGACGCCTTCGGCGAGCAGGTGGTCGAGCCGCTTCAATCCGCTGGCGACGAGCTGCTGCTCGCTGGCCGCGCGCGTGGCCTTCATGCTGGAGGCGATGCCGCCGCCGGCGCGCGAGATATCCTCATAGCTCGCGCCCTCGAGCCGCATCGCGAATTCCGCGGCGCGGTTGCCGCCATAGATCAGATGGGTGTGGCAATCGACGAGGCCGGGCGTGATCCAGCGGCCCTCGCAATCGATGCGCGTCCTGGCTTCAATATCTGTCGGTAATTCCGAAGCGGGTCCGACGAAAGCGATCCGGCCGTCCTTTGCTGCGATGCAGCCATTCTCCACGATCCCGATACCGGGCTTGCCGGGCGCCATGGTCGCGAGGCGTGCATTGATCCAGATGGTATCGAAACTCATGGCGAAGGTCACTTCCAGGAACTTGGCGCGCTGCCGCAAATTCGGGACGTCCTATGTCTATACATAATCAGCGGCCTCGCTTATTGTCGAGCGTCTTTTGAATGCAACAGGCAATCGCTATGGGCACGGAAAGTGCTGCAAAAAGGCTGTTCTTCGCACACGCGCTCTTGCCGTCAGGCTGGGCGCGCGACGTCATTCTCTCTGTTGAGAATGGTGTGATCACGGCCGTTGCCGCCAATTCAAGCAGCCTTGACGCGGAAATCATCAGCGGCGTGGCGCTGCCGGGATTGCCCAATCTGCACAGCCACGCCTTCCAGCGCGGCATGGCCGGCCTCACCGAAATTCGCGGTGCGACCCAGGACAGTTTCTGGACCTGGCGGCAGTTGATGTATCGCTTCATCGATACGCTGACGCCTGACGATGTCGAGGCCATCGCGGCTTTCGCCTATGCGGAGATGCTGGAAGCCGGCTTCACCTCCGTCGCCGAGTTTCACTATCTGCACCACGACGAGACCGGCACCCCCTATGCCGATCTCGCGGAGATGGGTACGCGCATCGCGGCAGCGGCCGGCGAGACCGGTATCGGCCTGACGCTGCTGCCATCGTTCTACAATTTCAGCGGCTTCGGTGGCGCAGCGTCGATCCACGGCCAGCGCCGTTTCATCAACGATCCCGCGCGCTTCCTGGCGCTGCTGGAAAAGTCGCGCGCCGCCATTCGAGGACTGGATGGCGCCGCCATCGGCATTGCGCCGCACTCGCTGCGCGCGATCACCCCCGAAACACTGAAGGATGTCCTCAAGGCGGTGCCTGATGGTCCCGTCCATATCCACGTGGCCGAGCAGACCAGGGAAGTCGATGACTGCATCACCTGGTCCGGTCAGCGCCCGGTGGCGTGGTTGCTGGATCACATGCCGGTCGACAGGCGCTGGGTGCTGATCCATGCGACCCATATGACGGATGACGAGACCGCGGGCGTGGCCGAGGCAGGTGCCGTCATCGGCCTGTGTCCGCTCACCGAAGCCAGCCTCGGCGACGGCATTTTCGAGGGCCCGCGCTTCATCGATGCGGGTGGCGTGTTCGGCGTCGGCAGCGATTCCAATATCGAGATCACGGCGCCGGGCGAGTTGAAACAGCTCGAATACAGCCAGCGTCTGGCCTATCGCGTTCGCAACGCCGTGGCGCGCCATGAAGGCGAGTCCACCGGTCGTGCGCTTTATGAACATGCGCTGGTCGGTGGCGCGCAGGCATCGGGCCGTGCCATCGGTGCGCTTGCGGTGGGCAAGCGTGCGGACATCGTCGTGCTGGACAGCGCGCATCCCGATCTTTGCGCGGTTACGGGTGATCGCTGGCTCGATGCCATGACCTTCGTGGCCGGCAAATCGGCGATAGCAGATGTCTTTGTCGGTGGCCGGCATGTCGTCGAAAACGGCCGTCATCTCAAGCGTGCATCCATTACCGAGCGTTATCGGCGCGTCGTGCAGCGACTGGCGACTCTCTGATGGCAGCTGTGCGGGCGTCGAAGGCGGGGAATGGCAAAGCGCAGGTGGCGCCGCAGGCGCTGTATCAGCGCATCCGCGCCGATCTCGAAGACAAGATCATGTCCGGCCGGTGGCCGCCCGGCTATCGCATCCCGTTCGAACATGAACTGGTCGAGAGCTATAATTGCTCGCGGATGACGGTGAACAAGGTGCTGTCAGGCCTCGCAGCGGCCGGCGTCATCGAACGCAAGCGCCGCGTCGGCAGTTTTGTCGCCAAGCCGCTGGTGCAGTCCGCGGTGCTGCATATTCCGGATATCCAGGCCGAGATCGCCAAGCGCGGCGAGGCCTATGGTTATGAGCTGCTGTCGCGCAAGCGCCGCAAGGCGACCAGGGACGATCTCGATCGTCTCGGCATCGAGAAGAGCTGCGACGTGCTGGTGCTGAGTTGCCGTCATGTTGCCAAGGGGCGCCCGTTTGCGCTGGAGGAGCGCCTGATCAATCTCGACGTGGTGCCGCCCGCATCCGAGATCGACTTTACCCGCGTGCCGCCGGGCAGCTGGCTGCTCGGTCACGTGCCGTGGAATGAGGCCGAGCATCGGATCACGGCCTGTCTCGCCGACGATGTCGCGTTGAAGGCATTGGTGCTGAAGAAGCCGGCTGCCTGCCTCGTGGTCGAGCGTCGCACCTGGCGCAGAAGCAAGATCATCACATCGGTGCGTGTCACCTATCCGAACGATCTGTATCAGCTCACCGCACGCTTCACCCCGACGGGGCGGGTGGGACGATGATGTCTCGTACTAACTGTCGCGGGTTCGCTGCGAATTTGACTCTGGCAATCCGCCATGTTGCCATGCAGGATCATTTGAAACTGGCTGAGGAGAGTGCGTTATGAAGTTGATTGGAGTTTCCGTCGCCGCCATGTTCGCGGCTCTCGTTGCGACACCGGCTGCGGCACAAACCAAGGTCACCATCGCCATCTCCGGCTGGACCGGTTTCGCGCCGCTGACTCTGGCGAAGGAAGCCGGCATCTTCGCCAAGAACGGTCTCGACGTCACGATCAAGAAGGTCCCTCAGGCCAGCCGCCATCTCGCTATTGCGTCGGGTGACGTGCAGTGCGCCGCGACCACGGTCGAGACCTGGGTGGTGTGGAATGCCAATGGCGTCGCCACCACGCAGCTTTTCCAGCTCGACAAGTCCTATGGCGCCGATGGCATGGCCGTGCGCGCCGGCATCGCATCGATCAAGGATCTGAAGGGCAAGACCGTTGCCGCATCGGCGCCGGGCACCGCGCCCTATTTCACGCTGGCCTGGTTCCTGAAGAAGAACGGGCTCTCCGTGAAGGACGTCTCGGTGGTCAACATGGAGCCGGGTCCGGCAGCGCAGGCCTTCATCGCCGGCCAGAACGATGCGGCCATGACCTATGAGCCGTATCTGTCGGCGGTGCGCGAGAAGCCGGAAGCCGGCAAGATCATCGCTACCACGCTCGACTATCCGATGATCATGGACACCTTCGGCTGCACGCCGAAATTCATTGCCGAGAACGAAGGTGCCGTAAAGGCGCTGGCCAAGAGCTATTTCGAAGCCGTGGCGATGATCAAGGCCGACCAGGCCAAGTCCTATGAGATCATGGGCGCCGACGTGAAGCAGTCCGGCGAGAAGTTCGGTGCCTCCGCGCAGTATCTGCGCTGGCAGGATCAAGAGCAGAACAAGAAGTTCTTCGCGGGCGAGCATCAGGCGTTTTCGAAGGAAGCTGCAGAGCTGCTGCTCGAAATCGGCGTGATCAAGGAAATCCCGGATCTGTCGAAGCTCGCCGATCCGCGTTTCATTCAGTAATCTCTTCCGCGGGGCAGCGACCGTTGTCGTTGCCCCGCTTTTCCGTGCAGGCATCAATCCGACATGAAACCGCTCGCTCCGATTTCATCCACCGCGCGCGTCGTGCTCGGCATATCCTTTTTCGTGCTGTTCGTGGCGGCATGGTCCTACGCGACCTTTGGCGGCTTCGTCTCCAAGACCTTCCTCGCCAATCCGTGGACCATGCTGCAGGACGGCTGGTTTCTGCTGGCGAAGCAGGGCTTCCTGCACGACATCGGCATGACGATCTGGCGCGTGCTCGGCGGCTTCGTGCTCGCCGCCCTGTTCGCCGTGCCGATCGGCATTTTGATGGGCGCCTACAAGCCGGTCGAAGCGTTCCTCGAACCCTTCGTGTCCTTTGCCCGCTATCTGCCGGCCTCGGCCTTCATTCCGCTGCTGATCCTGTGGGCCGGCATCGGTGAGCTGCAGAAGCTGCTGGTGATCTTCATCGGCTCGGTGTTCCAGCTCATCCTCATGGTGGCCGTGTCCGTCGGCAGCGTCCGCCGCGATCTCGTCGAGGCGTCGCTCACGCTCGGTGCGCGCGACGCCGGCGTGCTGAAGCGCGTGCTGATCCCGTCCTCGGCGCCGGAGATTGCGGAAATCCTGCGCCTCGTGCTCGGCTGGGCCTGGACCTATGTGATCGTCGCCGAACTGATCGGCTCGTCCTCGGGCATCGGCCACATGATCATCGACAGCCAGGCGCTTCTGGCCACCGGCCAGATCATCTTCGGCATCATCGTCATCGGCATCATCGGTTTGATTTCGGACTACGCGTTCAAGGCTGCGAACCGGCGCTTGTTTCCGTGGAGCATCATTTGAGCAAGCTCGTCATCGACAACGTCTCGCGGATTTTCCCGGCCGTACGCGGCGGCACGCCGACGCGCGCGCTGGAGCCGACCAATCTCTCGGTTGCGGACAACGACTTCGTCACCATCCTCGGCCCATCCGGCTGTGGCAAGTCCACGCTGCTGCGCATGGTCGCCGGCCTGGATACGCCGACCACCGGCCGCATCATGCTCGACGGCAAGGCGATTACCGGCCCCGGCGCCGATCGCGGCATGGTGTTCCAGTCCTACACGCTGTTTCCCTGGCTGACGGTCTCCGAAAATATCTCTTTCGGCCTGCGTGAGCGCGGCATCTCGCAACGTGAGCGCAACGACATTGCGCGGCAATGGCTGGAGAAAGTCGGCCTCACCAGTTTCGCCAATCATTTCCCCAAGCAGCTCTCCGGCGGCATGCAGCAGCGCACAGCCATCGCCCGGGCCCTCGCCAATGACCCCAAGATTCTGTTGCTGGACGAGCCGTTCGGCGCGCTCGACAACCAGACCCGCGCCTTGATGCAGGAATTGCTGCTCGGCATCTGGGAGCGCGAGCGCAAGACGGTGATCTTCGTCACCCACGATATCGAGGAGGCGATCTTTCTCGCCTCGCGCGTCGTGGTGATGTCGGCGCGTCCCGGTCGCATCAAGGCCGATATTGCAGTCGATCTGCCGCATCCGCGGCACTACACGATCAAGACCAGCCCGGCTTTTTCCGACCTCAAGGCACGGCTCACGGAAGAAATTCGTGTCGAGGCGGTGCTGGCGGCTGAAGCTCACTAAGTCCTGCCGCGCAGTCTTTCGGGGTCAGGATACCGCCGCGTCAATGCGCGATCTATCGAAGGTTGCGCCGCGGTTTGCGCGACCTTCTCAGGCTGTGCCGTTTTATTGAAACCTTAATTACGTTCTTGCGCATTGGAACTTCCGGCGCGTCGCAAACAGTTTGGCGACGTCTCGCACATACGATTGCACCACATCGGCTGAAAGCCGGTGCTCGGATCGTTTCAACGATGGTCCGACGATCCGAGCAAAGTAATTGCGAGTTGTGTTTATGACGTTGGTGCATGTCGACCAGAGTGATGCCGCTAGAACGCTTCTGGCCGGACTGGAGCAGGCCATCGATGCTGTCGTGATGATCGACAGCAAGAACACCGTGATCCATTTCAACGCCGCGGCCGAACGGTTGTGGGGCTATGAGCGCGCTGAGGTGCTCGGGCGAAATGTCGGCTTTCTGGTGTCGACGGCCGTCAGGTCGCAGCATGACGGATACATCGCCGCGAACCGCGCGACCGGCATCAACCGCATCGTCGGTCACAGCCACGAGGTGAAGATCGAGCGCAAGGACGGCAGCGAGATCTGGGGATCGGTGTCGATGTCGCGCGTCGAGGTGAATGGCGAGATCACCTATATGGGCTTCGTCCGCGACGTGACAGAGGACGTGAAGCGCAGGGAAGAGATAACCCGACTGTCTCTCGTGGTCGACAAGACAAACCGCGCTATCTACATAGCGGGTCGCGATGCACGGATCTGCTATGTCAACGGCGCCTTCGCCGAGATGTTCGGTTACTCGCTGGAGGAGGCGACGGGACTCATCCCCGAGGACTTCCTCGTCGGCGCATATACCAGCCAGGCGACGCTCGCATATCTGTATCAGCAGATCAGGACCGCAGGTTCTGCCGAAGACGAAATTCTCCTTTACGACAAGGCCGGCAATGAGGTCTGGGTCTCGGTTGCCCTGAATGGGATTCATGACGAGGATGGAAAACTCCAGCACCTCGTCGCGTTGATGACCGATATCACCGAGGGCAAGCAGCTTCAGTCGCTGCAACATCTCATTCTCGAAGCGCTGGCCGATGAGCAGCCGCTGCTCGATATGATGGACACTCTTTGTCGGAAGGTGGAGCAGATAGCGCCCGATGCCGTCTGTTCGGTGCTGCATGTCGATTCCACGGGACTGCTGCATCCCTTGGGAGGACCAGGTCTTCCGGCAGGCTATGCCCAGGCGCTGGACGGCCTTGCCGTGGGACCGGATGTCGGGTCCTGCGGCACCTCGGCCTTTCGCGGCCAGCCTGTTCTGGCCATCGATATCGAAAACGATCCTCTATGGCTGCCATATAACAGTGCGCCGCTGGCTGCCGGTCTGAAGGCGTGCTGGTCGGTGCCGATCAAGGCCAAGGATGGGCGCGTCATCGGCACGTTCGCATTCTATTTCAGGGAATCTCGCAGACCGAGCCGCTGGCATCGCTGCATCGTCGATGCCTGTGTTCATCTCGCCGCGGTCGCCATCGAGCGCGAGGAAGCGCGCAACGAGATCTCGCGGCTTGCCTATATCGATGCGCTCACCGGTCTGCCGAACCGGACTCACATGCGCCAGTTGATGGAGCGGGCCGTCGCGGAATGCTCCGCGGATGCGCAGATGGCGCTGATATTTCTCGATCTGGATCACTTCAAGGACGTCAACGATACGCTGGGGCATGCCGTCGGCGACGAATTGCTGGTCGCCGTCACACAGCGGCTTCATCAGCATATCCGGCCCGGCGATATCCTGGGTCGTCAGGGCGGTGATGAATTCATCATCCTGATGCCGAACTGTATCGTGGCAGATGCTTCCCGAATCGCGAGCCGCCTCACCGAGGCACTGTCGGTTCCGCTGCAGCTCAGCAGCAATCAGGTGTCGATTTCCGCTAGCGCCGGCATCAGCATGTTTCCGGACAATGCCCGCGATCTCGATAGCCTGCTGAAATATGCCGATGCGGCAATGTACAAGGCCAAGCAAGCCGGCCGCTCCACGCACCGGTTTTTCAGCAACGACATGGACTGTGTGAATGAGGAGCGCCTTCGCCTCAGCACCGCCTTGCGCCATGCGGTTGCACAAGGCGGCCTGCGGCTGCATTACCAGCCGCAGATCTGCGCGGGCAGCGGCGATCTCTACGGCGTCGAGGCATTGGCGCGCTGGCATGATCCCGTATTGGGCGACGTGTCACCGGCGAAGTTCATTCCCCTCGCTGAGGAATGCGGCCTCATCGAGCAGATTGGCATCTGGTCGCTGCGCGAGGCGTGCAGGCAGATTGCGGCGTGGCAAAAGACAGGCCTCGATGTGCCTTGCGTCTCGGTGAATCTGTCACCGATCAACTTTCTCAATCCCGAATTGCCGGCGCTGGTCTCCGACATCATCGTGGAAAACGGGCTGGCGCCGAACAGGCTGATGCTCGAAATCACCGAGGGCGTGGTGATGAGCGAACATACAACCGCGATCGAGATCATGAAGCAGATCCGCGCGGCCGGCATCGGATTGTCGATGGATGATTTCGGCACGGGCTATTCGAGCTTGAGCCGGCTGGCGCATTTGCCGGTGCGCGAGTTGAAGATCGATCGCAGCTTCATGCGCGATATCGAGACCGAGGTCTGTGCTCTGGCGATCGCAACCGCCGTCGTACGCGTCGGACAGAGCCTCAATATGACGGTCGTGGCCGAAGGCGTCGAGACCGAAGGTCAGCGCAGGATTCTGGCCGAGCTGGGCTGTGACGTCATTCAGGGTTTCCTGTATTCGCCCGCATTGGCCGCATTCGATTTCGAAGCCTGGCTGGTGGCCCGCCATGCCGGACGCTGGGCGACGCTGGTGAGCGGGCGCCGGGCCGAAGCTTTGCAAGAGGAAACACGGTCGATTGCGCTTGCGGCCATGTAATCCCGGGAAGTCGGCGACCGTCGTTAACGTGCTGTTAACGACATCCGGCATTCCGGCCCCTCGATATGGGATGGAACGAACTTCTTAGCTACTAGACGTCGAATACACTCGTACCTGCGAATGACATTGCCGTTGTAACGAAGGCAGCCGCCGTCGTGTTCACGGCTCCCGTGATCGAAGGTCGTTTCATGCCTACAAGTCCTGTCGGCCAGCCCAGTGAAGCCGCGAAGGCGCTGTTCTCCGCATTCGAACAGGCGGTCGATGCTGTCGTCGTTACGGGTATCGACAACAAGATCCGGCACTTCAATGCCGCGGCCGAGCGGATGTGGGGATATCACCGCGACGAAGTCGTCGGGCAGCAGGTCGGCGTTCTTGTTCCGCTCGATGTGCGCGAACATCTCGATGGTGTGATTGCGGCAAAGTCTGCCACGGATCCGCAGGCGGCGGTCAAGGGGCGCCGCGAGTTCAGGATCAGCCGCAAGGACGGCAGCGAGACCTGGGGCGCGTTCTCGATCACGCGCGTCGATTATGCCGGCAAGACGCTCTATATCAGCTTTATCCGCGACGTGACCGACGATGTCCGCCTCCGCGAGCAAAATGCGCTGATGGCGCTGGTTGCCGAAAAGACCGACCGTGTCGTGATGGTGTCCAAGCGCGACATGACCATCGTCTATGTCAACAACGCTTTCACGGAGCTGTTCGGATACACGCTTGCGGAAGCGATCGGCAAACACCCCCGGGATTTGTTGACCGGAGAGTATACCGACAACGAAGCGCTGCAGCGGTTTCAGGCACAGATCGATGCCGACGGCCACGGTCAGGAAGATCTCCTTGTCTACGACAAGGGCGGTCACGAGATCTGGATCTCAGGCACCGTCAATGCAGGCCGCAATGAAGCCGGCGAGGTCGAGCATCTGGTCGCGGTGCTCGACGACATCACCGAGAGCAAGCAGATCAATTCGCTGCAGCATCACGTGCTCGAGAATCTGGCCAACGATATGCCGGTCGTGGATGTGATCGGCGACCTCTGCCACCGCGTCGAAGCCATCGCGCCCGATATCGTCTCGTCGGTGCTGCATGTGGACGCGGAAGGTCGGCTCCATCCGCTCGGCGGCCCCAGCCTCCCGCCGGCCTTCGCGCCGACCATTGACGGTATTGCCATCGGTCCCGATGAGGGGGCCTGCGGCGCGGCGGCCTTTCTCGGTCACGCGGTGCTGGCTACCGATATTGCCACCGATCCGCGGTGGCAGCTCTATCGCAGCCTGCCGTTGCAAGCCGGCTTGCACGCCTGCTGGTCGACGCCGATCAAGGCGCGGGATGGTCGCGTGATCGGTGCCTTTGCCTTCTACTTCCACGAGTTGCGGGGCCCGACGCGCTGGCACCAGACCATCGTCGATGCCTGTGTGCATCTGTGCGCGCTGGCCATTGAACGGCACGAGGCCCGCAGCGAGATCGCGCGTCTGGCCTATTTCGATGCCCTGACCGGCCTGCCGAACCGCGCGCAACTGCGCCAGATCCTGACGGCGCTGATCGACAGGAACAGGTCGCGGGACCGCATTGCCGTGATGTTCCTCGATATCGATCACTTCAAGGACGTCAACGATACGCTTGGTCATTCCATCGGCGACGAGTTGCTGGTCAAGGTCACGCAGCGCCTGTGCAAGCAGATCCGGCCGGCCGATACGCTGAGCCGGCAGGGCGGCGACGAGTTCGTCATTGTGCTGCCGAATTGTGATGTTGAAGGCGCCGCCCTGATCGCCGGCCACCTGCTCGAGACATTGCTGCCGCCCATGCAGCTTGGCGCCAAGCTGGTGCCGGTATCGGCCAGCATCGGCGTCAGCATCTATCCCGACAACGCCGGCGACATCGACGGTCTGCTCAAACAAGCCGATGCGGCGATGTATCAGGCCAAGCAGGCCGGCCGCTCGACCTATCGCTTCTTCAGCGCCGAGATGAACCGCGTCAGCGAGGAACGACTCGCCTTCAGCACGGCGCTGCGCAAGGCGATCGCCCAGGATGCGCTGCGGCTTCATTATCAGCCGCAGGTACGTGCTGACGGTCGCCTTTACGGTGTCGAGGCGCTGGCCCGCTGGTACGATCCGGTGCTCGGCGAAGTGCCGCCGTCGAAATTCATCCCGCTCGCGGAAGAATACGGGCTGATCGAGCTGATCGGCACCTGGTCGCTGCGCGAGGCCTGCCGGCAGATCGCCGGCTGGCGTCGCAGCGGCATCGATGTACCCTGCGTGTCGGTCAATCTGTCGCCGATCAACTTCCAGAATGGCGATCTCGCCACGCTGGTCGGCGATATCATCGCCGAGAACGGCCTGTCGCCGGACATGCTGATGCTGGAGATCACCGAAGGCGTGGTGATGACCGAGCATTCGACGGCGGTCGAGACCATGGAGAAAATCCGCAAGTCCGGCGTGCGGCTGTCAATGGATGATTTCGGCACCGGCTATTCCAGCCTCAGCCGTCTCGCGCATCTGCCGATCCGTGAGCTGAAGATCGACCGCAGCTTCATGCGCGATATCGAGAGCGAAGCCAGCGCGCTGGCGATCACGCGCGCCATCGTGCGCGTCGGCCAGAGCCTCGACATGATCGTGGTGGCCGAGGGCGTCGAGACCGAGGGGCAGCGCCGGATTCTCGTCGAACTCGGCTGCGACGTTATCCAGGGCTTCGTCTATTCACCCGCGCTGCCGGTGCCGGATTTCGAACGCTGGCTGGCGAATCACGAAGCGTCGCGTGCCGCCATTGTCCTGAGCGACGTGCTGCGCCAGGCGCATCCTGAGCGGACGCGCGGTGTCGTGCCTGTCAGGCGAGCGCCTTAGCCCGCTACCGCTTGTCGGCGGTGTGGAGGCGTCAAGCGCGAGGGAATCGCGAACGGGCTTATCAGCTGCCGAATGCGCTGCCGGGATAGGCCAGTTCGGTCAGGGCGCCGATGACCTGATGCTGCCGATAGGGTTTGGGGATGAAGCGGCCGCCATGCGGCAGGTCGCCTTCGCGCACCCCGAAGTGGCCTGATGTCGCGATGATGCGAATTGGCGGCCAGCGATTGGCGACCGCATGGGCGAGCTTGAGCCCGTTCATCGAGCCGGGCATGTCGATATCGGTAAAGATGATGCGGATATCGTTGCGAGCTTCGAGCACGCGGATCGCAGCGTCCGCATCCTGCGCCTCGATCACCCGGAAACCGGCTTCCTCGATCATTTCGACCGCATACATGCGGAGCAGCACGTCATCCTCGACGACGAGAATGGTCGCGGGGAGGGTGGTGTCGTTTACGACAGGGTGGGCCATGGGATTGAACCTTGATCCCTGGTTCCATCGGTTATGGGGCCGGGATAGTTCGGGTCGAAAGCATCGGCCCGTCAGAGCGTGATCAATGGGATATAAGTATAGGTCGCGTAAAAACTGATTAGGTTCGTATGTGTGCTAAGCGAACTGCGCGAGCTTTCGTTCCGCCCCGCACAAAAAAATCCCGTGGAGATGACGGAAAAGCCGCGGCGGCGGTCAGATCAGTCGTTTTTGCGGCCGGCATCGGTCCGGTCGCGGACTGTTTTGAAGACGCCATGCGCAGTCGCGACAACGTGATCGTTCACGCTGACCTCGGTGCTCATGAAGATCAGACTCTTGGTGGCGCGCAGGACCTTGGGCCGCGAGATCATCAGGTCGCCGATCCGCGCGGCATCGACGAAATAAGTGTCCATCTGGACCGTGGCGAGCGCCTCGACCCCCGCAGCCTCGCGCGCCGCCATGCCGCAGCTGCGATCGGCCAGCGTCATCACCGCCCCGCCCTGAACCACGCCGCGGCGGTTGCGATGCTTGTCCTGGCCGAGAATGGCGAATTCATGGATGCCATCGACGATCCGGTGCCACATCGGGCCGACGAAATGGATGAACCCGTCATCGTCCATGATGCTCCAGCCGGCGGCTTCGAGTTCAGCATTGGCCGCGTCAGTCGCCGCATCAGTCATGGATTTTCCTTTTTCCGCGATATCGGTGGGCTGGAGGGAGTGAGGGCTAGGTCATACAAAAGCACGGGACGGGTGGATAGGACGTCGCAAGCCGGCCCTGCCGCGGGATCTGCATGGCTCCTCATTCGGGATTCCCCGCCACACCGATTGGTTTGCCTGAGGGTGTCTGCCTGGCCCGTCATTCCGGGGCAGCAGGGAGCCATCAAACATTTTTTCCTATATCTATTGACAGCATCCCCATCTTGATTATTTTCCCCTTCGTCCTGCCCCACCGAGAGGGGCGATCGCGATCGTCACGATTGCGGGGCGGGATGCGGTGGACGCCGGAGATGCGGCGTCACGGGATGTGTGGGTAACGGCTGTCTGCGGGCAGGCCGCATCGCCTGTGGTCAGGATACCACTGGGACAGGCGGTATGGCTGGCCTTCGGATGGAACGGGCCTGCGGATCAAGTGACGGACGACCAGATTCGAAACGCGTCCGGCCCAAGAGCTGCGCTCCCCCGGCCCTGTCGCGCAGGGCCAAACAAGGGTGACCTTGATCGGTTGCTTGGGCAAGCATTCAGCAAGCCGAAAAAACACCGCAGGCGGAACGCCGGGCAATCGCCCGTGCTTTCCGAAAGTCCTGATGCATACCCTTGCGGAAGACCGCATCGGCATCAGGCCCAGGGGTGCATCGGGCACCCGGCGTTCCGCACGCCCTCTCGCCAGGGGGCGGGAATGCAAGCGACGACGGCGCCCCCGCGCCGCCAACAACAGGGGCGATGACGCATGTCTGGAGAACAGTGGCTGTTTGACAGTTGAATCTGATGAGGCCGTAGGATGGGTAGAGCGCAGGCGCAGCGCGCCGGAGCGAAACCCATCATTCACGCGCACGAAAGCGATGGGTTTCGCTGCGCTCACCCCATCCTACGATCCTTACACGCCGTCATGCGCGGGCAGCGCGAAGCGAAGCTTCGCGAGGCTTCGCCGCGCTTGAGGGAGGGAAAAGGAAGAGGCTCTGCCCGATGTACTCTTACACCTTCACCATTCGCTTGCCGCGGTTCTCACCGGCCAGCAAACCGATCAGCGCCTGCGGCGTGTTCTCGAGCCCGTCGATGACATCTTCCTGGACCTTGAGCTTGCCCGAGGCGACCCAGGACTGCAGATCGGCCAGCGCCTTTTCGCGCTGGTTCATATAGTCCATCACGATGAAGCCCTGCATGATCAGGCGTTTCACCACGATGAGGCCGGGGACGCCGCGCGGGCCGGTCGCAGAGGGCGCGCCGTCATATTGCGAGATGGCGCCGCAGCAGGCGATGCGGCCGTTGAGATTCATTTGTGCGAGACAGGCCTCGAGAATGTCGCCGCCGACATTGTCGAAATAGACGTCGATGCCACCCGGCGCCGCCGCCTTCAGCGCCTTGAACACCGCGCCGTCCTTGTAGTCCACCGCGGCATCGAAGCCGAGTTCCCTGGTGAGCCAGTCGCATTTATCCTTGCCGCCGGCGATGCCGATCACACGGCAGCCCTTGATCTTGGCAATCTGGCCGACGATGGAGCCGACCGAACCGGCCGCCGCCGAGACCACGACGGTCTCGCCGGCCTTGGGCTTGCCGACGTCGAGCAGGCCGAAATAGGCCGTCAGTCCGGCGATGCCATAGACGCTGAGCAGATGCGTCATCGGTTCCATACGTGGCATCTTGTTGAGATGCTTGGCCGGCACCGCCGCGTAATTCTGCCAGCCGGTGTCGCCGAACACGATATCGCCCGGCTTCAGCGCAGGCGACTTCGACGACACGACCTCGGCGATGCCGCCACCCGCCATGACCGTATTGGCCTCGACGGCCGCGCGATAGGTTGCGCCATGCATCCATGCGCGATTGGCAGCATCGAGCGAGATGTAACGTACGCGGAGCAGCGCCTCGCCGTCCTTCGGTTCGGGAACCTTGCCCTTTGATAGTTTGAAATGCTCGGGGCCCAGTTTTCCTGTGGGCTTTTCGACGAGCAGCACCTGATGATTGACGGTGTCGGGCGTTATGTCGGTCATGGCCGTTGTCTCCCTGTTTCTTCTTCTTCTGTCGAAACCTGTTGCAGCCGCCGCGCACAAAACGATCAGGCTGCACAGTTTTTGTAGTTGGCGAATGACGCTATGCGGCAGCGCGGCATTCCACAACGGCTATTTGCCGCCCGATAATACCGAAACGGTACGCGGCTGACGAAGCTTGTTGCGTGCCCCGATCAATATGACAGACTGTCGCAGTTGGGAATGTGTAACGGGGGTCGGTATGTCGAACAGGTTTACGCAATTCATTCTGATCGCGATGGCGCTGGGCATCGTGATGGGCTCGCTGGTTTTCAACTATTTGCCCGATAGCCGCGGCGAGATCGCGGCCGATGTCAATCTGATCGCGATGCTGTTTCTGCGGCTGATCAAGATGATCATCGCGCCCCTGGTCTTCGCCACGCTGGTCGGCGGCATCGCCCATATGGGCTCCGGCTCCAAGCTCGGCCGCATCTTCGCCAAGACCATGGGCTGGTTCGTCAGCGCTTCCTTCATTTCGCTGCTGCTCGGCCTGGTGATGGTCAACCTGTTGCAACCCGGCGCAAATTTCCCGGGAACGCTGCCGGCCGCAGGCCAGTCGACGGGC
This sequence comes from Tardiphaga sp. GW822-FHT04G09, assembly GCF_058800725.1. Taxonomy (NCBI): domain Bacteria; kingdom Pseudomonadati; phylum Pseudomonadota; class Alphaproteobacteria; order Hyphomicrobiales; family Nitrobacteraceae; genus Tardiphaga; species Tardiphaga sp. GW822-FHT04G09. The sequence goes on from NZ_JBXAMO010000002.1 coordinate 69,006, forward strand.
TTGCCGGTGTCGGCTTTCTCCATTGAAAAATTCCTCACCCATTTGATCCCGACCTCCATCGCGGATGCGATGGCGCAGAACGAGATCCTGCAGATCGTGATCTTCGCGGTGTTCTTCGCCGTTGCGATGGGCGCCATGCCGGAACGCTCCAAGCCGATGCTGGCGCTGATCGATGACCTCGGTCACATCATGCTGAAGGTGACGGGCTATGTGATGCTGTTCGCACCTCTCGCGGTGTGGGCGGCGATCATGGCGACGGTGTCGAAGAACGGGCTCGGCGTATTGTGGAAGCTGATCGTCTTCATGGGCGGTTTCTATCTGTCGCTGGCGATCCTGTGGGGCATCCTCGTGGTGGTCGGCTTCGTCGTCATCGGCCCGCGCTACGGTCATCTGCTGCGGCTGATCCGCGAACCGCTGATGATCGCGTTCTCCACCGCAAGTTCGGAAGCCGCCTATCCGAAGACGCTGGAGGGCCTCAACCGCTTCGGCGCGTCCTCGCGAATCTCCAGCTTCGTATTGCCGCTGGGCTATTCGTTCAATCTCGACGGCACGATGATGTATTGCACCTTCGCCAGTATCTTCATCGCGCAGACCTATCATATCGAGATGTCGCTCGGCACGCAGCTCGCGATGCTGGCGACGTTGATGATCACCTCGAAGGGCGTGGCCGGTGTGCCGCGCGCCTCGCTGGTGGTGATCGCGTCGACGCTCAGCCAGTTCAACATTCCCGAAGCGGGCCTGTTGATGATCATGGGCATCGATACGTTCCTGGACATGGGCCGCAGCGCCACCAATGTGATCGGCAACTCGCTGGCCACGGCGGTGGTCGCGAAATGGGAGGGGGAACTGGCTCCGGCGGATGCGGTCGGTCCCGATGAGGAGCTGATATCCGGAACGATCCCGGCACTCGGACACGGTTGAGGTCGACGATGCGTCGCGCATGGACGATGTCGCTACCGGGCGGATGGCTGGCCGCGCTGCTGCTGGCGACGACTGCGCAGGCGCAAGCGCCTGCAGAAGGCCTTAGCCCGACGCTGGCCGCGATCAAGCAGGCGCATGTGGTCAAGCTCGGCTATCGAGAAAGCTCGCCGCCGTTCTCGTTTCTCGATCAGGCGGGCCGGCCGATCGGCTACAGCCTCGAACTCTGCGAGGCCATCGTCGAGGACATCGGCATCGAGGTGGACGATCCCGCGTTGAAGATCGAATACGTCAAGGTGACGTCGGACGATCGCATCCCCGCGGTGATCGACGGCAAGATCGATCTCGAATGCGGATCGACCACGGCCAATGCCGAACGGCGCAAGCTGGTCGCATTCTCGCCGCTGATATTCGTTGCCGGCACCAAGCTGATGGTGCCGAAAACGACGACCGGGACTGCGCCGACCGACTTCAAGGGCAAGACCATCGTCGTCACCAAGGGCACGACCAACGAACAGGCCATGCATGCGGTCGACAAGAAATTCAATCTCGGCCTTAACATCGTGGTCTCACCCGATCATGAGCAGAGCTACCAGATGCTGGTCGACGGCAAGGCCGATGCCTTCGCGACCGACGACATCCTGCTGTCGGGTCTGATCGCGCGGCACAAGTCGCAGGACAAGTTCCGCGTGGTCGGCGATTACCTGTCCTACGATCCCTACGGCATCATGTTCCGCAAGGGCGAGAAGCAGTTGAGTGACGTGGTCGAGCGCGCGTTTCGCCGGCTCGGCTCCAACCGCGATCTGATCCCGCTCTACAACAAATGGTTCGTCGCGCGCCTGCCGACCGGCGAACGCATGGGCGTCTCGATCTCGCCGCAGCTCGAAGAGAGCTTCAAGGCGCTGGACGATTCCGCAGGCGGGACGAACTGAGCACAAACTGTCAAAAACAGCCTCAGAAAAACACCAAATCTTGCGCCTTGCCGCCGCGCAGCACCGTGGCATATTCGATCGCCGCAAACAGCCCGCCGGCAACATAGATCTTGCGCGGTACGGCGCGCGCCAGTTGCTGGCTCAGGCGCACCGCATCCTCGATCTCATTGGCCACATGAATGCGCGCCGCCGGATGCGCCTTGCGTGCCGCAGCGCCGACCACGCGCGCATCGGCGCCCTTGTGATAGGCGCGGGTGCAGACGATCGTGTCGAAGCGAGGCGCGAGATGCCTGGCGATATCGTCGACATTCTTGTCGCCGGAGACGCCGAGCACCAGCAGCCAGTTGTCGTCGCCATGGATGGCGCGAAGGCTCTTCAGGGCCTGTGCCACGCCATCAGGCGTATGGCCGACATCGATGACGGTCAGGGGATCGCGCTGGATGATCTCGAGCCGTCCCGGCCATCGGGTATCGCGCAGCCCGGTGCGGACCGCGAGATCGATGGCGCTGGTGGTCGCGTCCGGATGCATGCGCTGCATCCAGAGAATGAACAGCGCAGCCGCTATGGCGGCATTGTTGAGCTGGAACTCGCCGGCCAGCATGAGTTCGAGCGCGCGCAGATCGAATGCGCCGAGCCGGCAGTTGAAGGTCTGGCCTTTGACCGACGCGAATACGTTGCTGATGGTGATCTCGTCGCCGATATGCAGGCCGGTGACGTTGCGGTTCAGATTGTACTCGGCGAGATTGCCGCGCAGGGGCAGGCAGTTCTCGCCATAGACGACCGTGCCGCCCGAGATGCACGCATCGCTCTTGTCACAGGCGATCAGCGCCAGCGAGTTGCCGAGCAGGTTGACATGTTCGAGGTCGACCGACGTCACGCAGGTGATGTCGGCGCCGACGAGGCGAACCGGATCGTAGCGTCCGCCGATGCCTGCTTCGAATACCGCGAATTCGCATTCGGTCTCCTGGAAATACAGGCAAGCCAGTGCGAACTGTGCCTCGAAGGCCCCGAATGTCTCATGCAGGGTGTGCTGCTTGAGATCGGCGATGGCGGTCGCAACACGCAGCACCAGAGCTTCCAGCAATTCGTCATCGACAGGCACGCCGTCGATCTGAAAGCGCTCGTTGAAGCGATAGAGATGCGGCGAGGTGAACAGTCCCGTGCGCAGGCCGAAGGCGCGGCCGATGCTGGCGCAGAATGCCGCCGTCGAGCCCTTGCCGTTGGAGCCGGTGACGACGACTGAATGCTTTCGCAGCCGTGATCGATCGATCGACAGCGCGTCGAGCAGCATCGCCAGCCGTGCGAGGCAGAGGCCGTCGCCATATTTGGGCAGGTTAAACATCGAGCAGGCCGATCGCCGTGAATGTATGCCGCCAGATGCGCAGGATCAGGTCCTCGCGGCCGCTGTCTTCAAGAAAGCGGATCGAGGGATTGGCATTGACCTCGATGACGCGCAAGGCCGCCGCATCGCCGTCGATATCCGTAAACAGGTCGACGGCGCCGGCGCGCAGGCCCAGCGCCTTGACGGCCTGTAGCGCCATTGCAAAGGCGACAGTCTCGTTACCCGGCGCCGCAAAGCTCATGCTGCCGCCTGCGCTGCGATTCATCCGGCCCGGAATCGCGCGCCGCTCGCCGTATGGCAGCACACGATCGAGGGAGATGTCGTCGAGACCAGTGGTGGCCGACGAAATGCCGTGGCGGTCCAGTGCGGACGTCTCCGCGGCGATCAATTGCCTGAGCGTCGCCTTGCCGTCGCCTGTCACAAAGGGCGACGTTTTCTGCGCGCAATACACGACCTCGTCGTCGAGGATGAAGATGCGATATTCCTGGCCGGCATAGACGCGCTGCATCAGGATCGCGTCATAATACTGTGCGACCTGCCCGAGATAGGCCATCAGCGCATCGCCGCCCGCGACGATCTCGGCGAAATCACCGCGCGATCCCATCAGCGGCTTGATGAAGGCCCGGTCGCCCAGCTCGGCGAAATGCCAGACCGCATCGGCATGTTCGTGGCCGGGCGGGCGATGGGCGCGATAGCGCTCATGCAGGAAGAAGTACTTCCCGCCCAAGGTCGGGACGCCGGCGCGCTCCATCAGCACATTGGCAAAATACTTGTCATTCGCCAGCGTCGCAGCGGTGGCATTGTTCTGCGGAAAGAACGAGCCGCGCCCGGCGCCGAAGGATGCGCTCTTGCCGTTGCGGCTGACTGTAAAGATCAGCCCCGTTCCGCTATCGACCTCAGCGAAATCTAGCCCTAGCTGACGGCAGGCATATTCGGCATAGATCGACTGGTCGGGATAGAACGGGGGCTTTCCAGCCCGGATGTCGCGAAGGGATGTCATCAAGGACCGGGCCGACGATTGAACGAAAAGCCGCCTGCGACGACTTTAACGAGGTGGCCGGAAACTACCGGATCGGGATCGGGCGATCCAGCCGGATACCATTAACGATGCCCGGCAAGAAATTGAATGAAACCTCCCATATCGGGTAATTTAATGTCGCGGCCAGATCGGCTGCTGCTGCATGGGTAACCTGCTTTGGAAATTAATCGACCGCCTCCCTCAGTCCGCAATTGCACTTCATGGCTTCTTTGACTAATTGTCATTCGCAGCTGCGAGAACCAAAATTAGCCAATAGCCGCAATGGTTTCTCGGCGTCGTGACGCGGCAGACAATGGACTTGTTCTAAAAAAGCCCGCACTGGAAAATCAGATCTCATGAGCGCCTTTCACAGAGAGAAAGTTCTTTCCGTCCAGCATTGGACCGATACACTTTTCAGCTTCAAAGCCACCCGCGATACCTCGTTCCGCTTCCAGAACGGCCAGTTCGCCATGATCGGCTTGGAAGTCGATGGCAAGCCGCTGCTGCGCGCCTATTCCATGGCCAGCGCGAACCACGAGGAAGAGCTGGAATTCTTCAGCATCAAGGTGCCGGACGGTCCGCTGACCTCGCGCCTGCAGAAGATCAAGGAAGGCGACACCATCCTGGTCGGCCGCAAGGCTGTCGGCACGCTGATCACCGACAACCTGCTGCCGGGCAAGCGCCTGCTGATGCTCTCCACCGGCACCGGTCTCGCGCCGTTCGCCAGCCTGATCAAGGACCCGGACGTCTATGAGCGCTACGAGCATGTGGTGCTCGTGCATGGCTGCCGTCAGGTGTCCGAACTTGCTTATGGTGAGCGCCTGGTCGCCAAGCTGGCCGAGGACGAGCTGTTCGGCGAGCTGATGAAGGACAAGTTCACCTATTACCCGACGGTCACGCGCGAGCCATTCCGCAACCGCGGCCGGATCACGGACCTGATCGCGTCGTCGCAGTTGTTCAACGACATTGGCCAGGGCCCGCTTTCGATCGAGACCGACCGCATCATGCTGTGCGGCAGCCCCCACATGCTCGAAGATCTCAAGATCATGTTCGAAGAGCGCGATTTCATTGAAGGCAGCGGCTCGAAACCGGGCCACTTCGTGATCGAGAAGGCGTTCGTCGAGCGCTAAGGGCGGCCCGGTACTACCCGATACATTGCACTGCAAAACCCGCGTTTCGACGCGGGTTTTGTCGTTTGGGGCCTTCGCGCTTTTTTCAACGATTCATTGAGCGCGCGCGCTAGATTGGGCCTCCGGCGCGACGCCCTGCGGGAACGCGCTTGTGATGATTGCGTCATCGGGCCTGTGTAACGCTAGTGACACTCATGTCTGGCAGGAATTCTATGGAAACGTTGATGCTTCCCCTCTCGCCGCGCTTCATCGTTTTGACGATCTGCGGCGTCGCCACCTTGCTGCTGATCGGCATCGGCATCGTCGACCCCAAGGTCATCCCTCTCGTTGTCATCCCGGTCATCGTATTCGGCGGCCTGACCATGCTCGGCATTCACGACGTGCTGCAGAAAGACCATGCGGTTCTGCGCAACTATCCGATCTCGGCGCATATCCGCTTCCTGCTCGAAGAAATCCGCCCGGAGATGCGACAGTATTTCTTCGAGAGCGAAAAGGACGGCATGCCATTCAGCCGCGACACGCGTGCGGTGGTCTATCAGCGCGCCAAGATGGTGCTCGACAAGCGCCCCTTCGGCACCCAGAAGGATGTCTACCAAGAGGGCTATGAGTGGATGCATCATTCGGTGGCGCCGCGGCCGCATGCGCCCGAACAATTCCGTATCACTATCGGCGGGCCGGATTGTCTGAAGCCTTATTCGGCCTCGGTGCTGAATATCTCGGCCATGAGCTTCGGCGCGCTCAGTCCCAATGCGATCCGCGCACTGAATGGCGGCGCCAAGCGTGGCAACTTCGCCCATGACACCGGCGAAGGCGGCGTCAGTCCATATCATCAGGAAAACGGTGGCGACCTGATCTGGGAAGTCGGCTCGGGCTATTTTGGGTGCCGCACGCGCGACGGAAATTTCGATCCTGAGGCTTTCGCGCGCGTCGCTGTCAGCGATCAGATCAAGATGGTCGAGCTCAAGATCAGCCAGGGCGCAAAGCCCGGTCATGGCGGCGTGTTACCTGCGGCGAAAGTGTCGGAAGAAATTTCACGCATCCGCGGCGTTGCGATGGGCGAGGATTGTATTTCGCCGGCCTATCACAAGGCTTTCTCGACGCCGATCGAGATGATGGAATTCATCGACAAGATGCGCCGGCTGTCCGGCGGCAAGCCCGCCGGCTTCAAGCTGTGTATCGGTCATCCCTGGGAATTCCTTGCGATCTGCAAGGCGATGCTGCAGACCGGCATCTATCCGGATTTCATCGTTGTCGACGGCAATGAAGGCGGCACGGGCGCTGCGCCGCTGGAATTCATGGATCATCTGGGCATGCCGATGCGCGAGGGCGTCAACTTCGTGCACAATGCGCTGATCGGCATCGGCGCGCGTGACCGCATCAAGATTGGCGCCTCCGGCAAGATCGCGACGGCCTTCGATATCGCCCGCGCCATGGCGCTGGGCGCTGACTGGTGCAATTCGGCGCGCGGCTTCATGTTCGCCTTGGGCTGCATCCAGTCACTGAGCTGCCATACCGATCGCTGCCCCACAGGCGTGACGACGCAGGACCCCACGCGGAATCGTGCGCTCGCCGTGCCGCAGAAGACCGATCGCGTTTACAATTATCACGAGGCGACGTTGCATGCGCTGGCCGAGCTGATTGCGGCCGCCGGGCTCGATCATCCGCAGGATATTCGCCCGATCCATTTCTCGCATCGCGCCTCCGGTACCGATGTCCTGTCTTTCACGCGGATGTATCCGGCCCTGCGCCACAACGAGCTGGTCGATGGCACCGGCGACAAGCGCTTTCGCGATGCATGGGAGATGGCGCAGGCGAGTACGTTCCTGCCAGCAGCGCTGGAACATTCGGCCTAGAGTCTTTTGCTTGACGCGTTTCTTCGCGCGAACGAGTGCCCGCTCGCGCGAGAACGCTCTAGAACTCGCCGTGCAATCGGCCTGAGAAGATCGAGACCGGTCCGCGATCCTTGTTGTAGGCAGGGTTCGCAATCAGCTGGTAGTCGGCCGTAAAGGTGAAGTTCTTGTCGATGGCATAGGCGTAATAGGTTTCGAGCACACGCTCGGTCCCGTAATTCAGCCGCCCGTCGCCGATCAGCAATCCGTGGCCGCCTGCGGCGAGAAAGTCGCGATGTGCGCTGGATAGTCCATTGATCGCGCCGCCGAGACCGATCGTGTCATTGGCGCGGCCCCAATGGCTGCCCTTGACCGATACGCCGGCGGACACGCTGCGATCGATATCCGTGAAGGACAGAATTTCGTTCTGGCCGTCGTTCCAGCTCGCGCGCGCAAAGATGCCGACGTCGTTGAAGATCTGCTGCTCGCCATTGACGTAGAAGCCGTATTTGTCGCTGGCGCGGCGGATCGACGACATCACGTCGTTGATATCGAGCGTCGGATCAGTTGCTTCGATCGCCAGCGCGCCGCGATAGTTGCCGGTATTGCCGCGATTGAAGAAGGCGCCCACACGCAGCTTGCCCGGCTGGTCGAATATCTGGTGACGTTCCTCGAACTCGACGACCGCGCCGCCGGTCTTGAAGTTGAGAATGTCACTGTTGGGTGCTGACGGCACCTGGAACAGGCCGGCGCGAACTGCCCAGTCCTTGCGATTCAATTCGACGATGGCGCCCCGCGTGTAGCCGGGCAGGTCGGCCGGAAAATCATAGGCGGCTGATGACCACATCGCCCAGTTCATGAAATCAGCGCGGGGGTCCTTGGCGTAGGAATTGCCGTCGAAGAAATCCCCGATTGCGAAGCGGCCGACCGTCAGCGTGATGCGGTCGATGTCGCGCTTGCCGGCCAATTGGTTGGCTGCGTCAGACACGTCTTCCTGCTCGCCGCCGAGACCGAGCGTCTGGCGGAAGTAATAGCGCTGTGGGCGAATTCTCGGATAGGCGCCGCCGGCCTTCTGCGCCTCGCCATTGGGAAAGCCGGCGAGGCCGAGCGTGCCGTTGAAACCGAAGCCCTGCGCCAGTTCGGGATTGAAATAGAACTCGCCGCCTTCCCACAAACGCAGGCCGAGGAACGCGGTCGTCGTGAAGGTCTCGCGTGCCTGCGCGCCGCCAAAGAGGCTGTTGGTGCCCTGATAGGGCGAGCGGAAGCTCGGATAACCGGTCGCGATGAAGGTCGTCTGGCCGTGCACATTCCAGTCGGTGGATTCCTGCAGCGCGCCTTTTGCCATGACAGGTGTCGATGGCGACCACGCAGGAGCGTCGCCGAGCCTGTAGTTCATGCCAAGCTTGAATGTGTGAATCTTCGGATCGACATTGGCGTTCGGCAGGCCCGCCGAGCCGAGATCGTAGGTCTGCCGCATAAGGTCGAGATAGGCGTATTCCGCCTTGGCGGTCCAATTGCCGCCGACCGCGAACTCGACGCCTGCGCCAGCGGTCCAGCCGACATGATCGCGCGGTGTCGAGGAGATCAGATCGCCGTTGACGTCATTGAGGTTGAGCTTGGTGCGTCCCCAGGCGAGACCAGCAGTCGCATAAGGCAGCCACGTACCGACCGCATAGCCGACCCGGCCGCGTGCAGTGGCAAAATAGTCCAAACTGGTATGGAAAGGCTCCGACGTCAGCCGCGCGGTATCGGTCGGACTGGTGAAGCTGGCATCGACTTCGACGCCAAGAACCAGATGATTGCTGAACTGCCTGTTGTAACCGGCCTGATAGCCGCCGATCAGCCCGGTTGGGGTCGACGGTAAAAATACACCTTGGGCCGGAAGGCTGTTGGCGCCCGGACCGAAACTGCCATCGCCATAACCGAAATGGGCGCCGAGATAGAAGCCGCTCCAGTCATAGCCGGGTGGCTGGCGCAGCGCCTTGACCGGCATATCGGCGGCGATGGCCGAGCCGCCCAACCCAAGGACACCCAGCGCAACGCCAGCCAGAGCGCGTTTCTGGACGCGCTTCACGGCAGGTCTCGCGATCGTTCCGGGGGCATTCATACAGCCGTCAACCCTCACTCACGTCCCCACACTTGAGGCTGTTCGATATTCCACAGAAACAGCCGATTCGCCGGGGCGAGTGGGCAACACTTGCAGTCTCATCGCAAGTGAAGGCCGTGGCGTCAAAGGACTATGTGACACCGGATTATGACGATCGAATAACGCAAAAGGAGACCCGCCCGAGGGGACAATCGGGCGGGTCCGGTGCGACACGGGGTGGATGAGGCGCCCGTGTCGGACGCAAATCCACTTCAGTCGATCGAGGGATCAGTAGTTACAGGTCCGGACGCGGCCGACATAGTTGCCGTAGCCGTCATACTGGCGGACCCAGCCGCAGCGATATCCGTAACCGTAGTAGCCGTTGTTGGCGGCAATGGCGCTGCCGACGACCGCGGCGCCGACCACACCGGCGGCGATGCCGAAGCCGATGCCCGGGCCCTTGGCCTGAGCGGACTGCGTGGACGATGCCACAGTGCCAGCAGCGGTAAGAGCAACGAGAGCGAAAGCAGCAATCTTGGACTTGATCGACATGGGATAACTCCATCCTGTTGAAGTGCAGCCGTCGTGGCCTGCATGCCAATCAGTCGGAGCCCAAACGGATCGGGTTCGAGACCCGGTCGAACTATTTGGTTTCAGGCAAATTCTTTTGGTTTCAGAACGGTGTCGTCATCCGCACGGAATATGTCGTCGTGCGAACCGGGCAATCCGCCCGGTTAACCACATTTCACGCACCGGCGTCCGGTTCGCGATCAAACGCCGTCACGTCGAAGCGATGCATGTCCGTCAGTAATTCGCAGAACGCCTTTGCGCCGTGCGCCAGCAGTCTCTCGCCCTTGTCGGCAGACGCCTGCGTGGCATCGCCAATCGCGCCGCCGGGATGAAGGTCTTCGGCCTGCCACGCGAATGGCGCGGGCCGGCTTGCGGACAGCCACCGATAGTTCTTCTCCATCGCGATCGCCGACGATGTGAAATTTGCGATCTTGTCGTTGCGGACATGCTGCGGGTAGCGCGCCAGCATGATCGATGTTTCCACGGCGCCGCCATGAATCCCGTGACGCAATTCTTCGTCGGTGAACAGGCCATCCGGCGCACCGAAGCGGTTCCAGCCGGTGGTCGCGACCAGCATGCCGTATTCGGCACGCAGGTCCTGCGCCGCGAGCGTCATCGCAGCACTGTTGCCGCCGTGGCTGGTGACGATCACGAGTTTCTGAATGCCGGCGCGCGCGACGCTTTCGCCGATCGCGGTCCAGGACTGCAGCGCGATTTCGGTAGGCAGTGTCAGCGTGCCGGGAAAGGCGAGATGCTCGGTCGAGATTCCCACAGGTTGAAGCGGCAGAAACGTCGCCGGAACATCCGGAGGCAGCAGGCGCTGCACCTCTGCGAGATAGGCCTGCGCAATCATGACGTCGGTGCCGAGCGGCAGATGCGGCCCGTGCTGCTCGGTCGCGGCCAATGGCAGCACTGCAATCCAGGACGCCGGATCGTTCCTGGCGATGTCGGGCCAATGGATGGCAGTCCAGTCGCGGGGCGGCATGTTGGCAGTCATCGAGGTGCGTTTCTTTGGTCAGTTATGCAGGGTAGTCTGGCGGCAGATTGCTTCCTATCATGGGCCATAACGGTCGACGGAGTCCAATATGAGCCCGATATCCCTGCTGCGCGCGTTAACCATTGGCACACTGGCCATGATGGTCGTGTGGTCGCCCGCCGCAGCGGAAACCAGGCTCGACAAGGTCAGTTTCGGCACCAACTGGGTGGCCGAGGCCGAGCATGGCGGCTTCTTCCAGGCGGTCGCGGACGGCACCTACAAGAAATACGGGCTCGACGTCACCATCGTGCCGGGCGGTCCGAACGTGAACAACCGCATCCTGTTGATTTCAGGCAAGCTCGACTTCTTCATGAGCGCGAACACGCTGCAATCCTTCGATGCCGTCGCCAATAATGTGCCGGTGGTCGCTGTTGCCGCGATCTTCCAGAAGGACCCGCAGGTCTTTCTGGCGCATCCCGACCCCAGGGTGACCAAGCTCGAAGACCTCAAGCCGATGACACTGCTGATCTCGAAAGAGGGCGTCGCCGGTTATTTCCAATGGATGCGGTCCGAACTCGGCTTCAGCGCGTCCAAGGTCAAGCCTTACACCTACAATGCACAGCCCTTTATCGTCGACAAGAACAGCGCGATGCAGGGCTATGTCACGTCCGAGCCGTTCGTGGTCGAGAAGCAGGCCGGATTCAAACCAACGGTGATGCTGCTCGCGGATTACGGTTTCGACGGCTATTCGACATTGATCGAAACGCGCCGCGAATGGGTCGACAAGAGGCCGGATCTCGTCCAGCGTTTCGTCGATGCCTCGATAATCGGTTGGTACAACTATATCTATGGCGACAACAAAGCCGCCAATGAGGTCATCAAGAAGCTCAACCCGGAAATGACCGATGAGTTGCTCGCCTATTCCATCGCCAAGATGAAGGAATATGGCATCGTCGACTCGGGTGATACTCTGAAAGACGGTATCGGCGCGATGAGCGAAGCGCGTGTCGCCAGCTTCTTCGACAAGATGTCGCGCGCTGGCGTGGTCAAGCGCGACATCGACTATCGCAAGGCCTATACGCTGCAGTTCATCAACAAGGGTGTCGGTCTCGATCTCCGGCCGAAGAAGTAAACCGGCAGATGGTCGAGCCTGTCTTCTCGTCAAGCGATGCCCCTACCGCCGTGCGTTTGCGCGGTGTCACAAAGGTCTATGACAACGGCACCGTGGCGCTGGGGCCTCTTGATCTCGACATTCGCAAGGGCGAGTTCGTCTCGCTGCTGGGATCGTCCGGCTGCGGCAAATCCACTGCATTGCGTCTGATCGCCGGCCTGATCGCGCCGTCCGCCGGAACCGTTGATGTCGCCGCACGCAGCAGCGGTCGCGCCATTGGCTTTGTGTTCCAGGAGCCGACGCTGATGCCGTGGAGCACGATCCGCGAGAATGTGCGGCTGCCCCTCAAGCTGGCGCATATGCCGGATACGCAGTCGACGGCGCGGGTGGACGAGGCGCTGGCGCAGGTTGGCCTGGCTGATTTCGCTGACGCCTATCCGCGCGAATTGTCCGGCGGCATGAAGATGCGTGCGTCGCTGGCGCGCGCCCTGGTGACCGAGCCGGACATCCTGCTGATGGACGAGCCGTTTGCCGCGCTCGACGAGATCACGCGCTTCCGGCTCAACAACGACTTGTTGTCGCTATGGCGCAAGCTCGGCAAGACGGTCATTTTCGTCACCCATTCGGTGTTCGAGTCGGTTTATCTGTCGCAGCGCGTTGTGGTGATGACGTCGAGGCCCGGCCGCGCCAGCGCCGAATGTCACATCGAATCCGCCGAGCCGCGCGACGATGCGTTCCGTACGTCGGTGGCCTATGCCGGCTATTGCCGCGATGTCTCGCGGGCGCTGATGCAGGCCGGCGACGAGAAGGCCAATGACGCAAAGGCGAAGATATGAGGGGGCTGGAGCCAATACCGGCCGTCGATCGCGGTTCGGCCGTGCCGGGCAGCAGCACGCCGTGGCAGCGTGTCGTTTGGCCCGTTGTCGTGTTCATCGCGGGCATCGCGCTGTGGGACCTCGTCGTTCGGATCGGTGACATCCCGCCCTATCTGCTGCCTGGTCCCTTGCTTGTCTTTCAGACGCTGATTGCGGACTGGCCGATCCTGTCTGAATCGCTGGGCGTGACGCTTCTGACCGCGCTGGAGGGCTTTATTGCCGCGGCCATTGGCGGGATCGCGCTGGCGCTGTTGTTCAATCAGTCCAAGTGGCTGGAATATTCGCTGCTGCCTTATGCGATCGTGCTGCAGGTGACGCCGGTGATCGCCATTGCACCGCTGATGTTGATCTATCTGCCGCAACAGACGGCAGTGGTGGTTTGCGCCTGGATCGTGGCGTTCTTCCCCGTGCTGGCCAATACCACGCTGGGCCTCAATTCGGTGGATCGCAATCTGGCAGGTCTGTTCCAGCTCTATCGGGCGTCGCGCTGGCAGGTGCTGCGCTATCTGAAGCTTCCGGCGGCACTGCCATTCATACTTGGCGGATTGCGCATCGCCGGCGGACTGTCGCTGATCGGCGCTGTCGCGGCTGAAATCGCGGCGGGTGCGGCCGGCGCAGGTTCAGGCCTCGCCTATCGTATTTCGGAATCCAGTTATCGCCTCAATATTCCCCGAATGTTCGCCGCGTTATTGTTGCTGTCCGTTGCGGGGATTGTGATCTATATGCTGCTCGCGCTGGTATCCCACGGATTATTGCGGCGCTGGCATGAGAGTGCACTGCGAAAGGAAAAATAATGGGGACGGGAATCTCTTCGGACAAAATCGACCTGCTGATCTATGGGCCAACGAAGCCGCTGATCAATAACGGTTTCTCGGATCAGTTCGTATTGCATAAGTATGAAACCCAGCACGATCTCGAACGGTTGCCGGCGGGTGTCGCCGAGAAAATTCGCGGTATCGCCGTGACCGGTCTGGTACCGACCAACAGCGCCGTGCTGTCGAAATATCCCAAGGTCGAAATCATCTCCTCGTTCGGCGTCGGCTATGATCATATCGACGCGAAATATGCGGCCGAGAACAACATCCTCGTCACCAACACGCCCGATGTGCTGACCGAGGAAGTCGCCGATACGGCGCTCGGCCTGTTCATCGCCACCGCCCGTGAATTCATCAAGGCCGACAAATATGTCCGTTCGGGTCTGTGGCTGACGCAGCCTTATCCGCTCACGGTCGGCTCGCTACGCGACCGCAAGGTCGGCATGGTGGGCATGGGTCGCATCGGTCAGGCGATCGCACGTCGTCTCGACGCGTCGCTGGTGCCGGTGGTCTATCATTCGCGCAATCCGGCGGCAGGCGTCTCGCACAAGCACTATCCGAACCTGATCGAGATGGCGAAGGCTGTCGATACGCTTATCGTCATCACGCCGGGCGGAGCCTCGACCGCCAATCTCGTCAATGCGGAAGTGATGCAGGCGCTCGGTCCGCGCGGCATCATCATCAATATCGCGCGCGGTTCGGTGATCGATGAGCCTGCACTGATTGCGGCGCTCAAGTCGGGCACCATTCTGGCGGCGGGTCTCGACGTGTTCGCGCAGGAGCCGAAGGTGCCGGACGAACTCAAGTCGATGCAGAATGTCGTGCTGCTGCCGCATGTCGGCTCGGCCTCGGTGGTGACGCGTAACGCGATGGATCAGCTTGTGGTCGACAATCTCAAGCTCTGGTTCGCCGGCAAGGCGCCGACGACGCCGATTGCGGAAACCCCGGTGAAAGGGCGCTGATCGTGAAGTCCGCGTCGGTGCGCTGTCGATGTCTTGCGTTGGCCATTGCTGGCGCGATGCTCGTCGGCGCGCCGGCGCGGGCTCAGGATGCTGCTTCCCTGCGGAAGAACATGATCGGGCAGTGGGAGTTGTCGACCACCGAGCGCAGCAAGACCTGCGTGGTGACGCTGAAGAACGATGCGTCACCGCAGGGACTGAAGCTCGAACTCGAGCCGGATTGCGCAAAGGCGCTGCCTTTCACCAAAGACATCACCGCCTGGACTATCAAGGGGCTCGATATCGTCCGGCTGCAGAATCCGACAGGGGAAGCGGTGATCGATTTCACCGAAGTCGAGAGCGGCATCTTCGAAGGCATTCGCACCGGCGAAGGCGTCTATATCCTGCAGAACCTGGCGGCAGCCCGCGCGCTGACCAAGTCGATGGACCAGATGATTGGCGACTGGTCGATAGTGCGCGGCAGCGGCCGCGTGATCTGTGGCCTGACGCTGACCAATACCGAAACGACACAGGACAATTTCGCCGTCTTCCTGAAGCCGCGCTGCGAGCCTCTCGTGGCGAATTTCAATCCCAAGCAGTGGCGTCTCGAGCGTGGCGAATTGCTGATAATGTCGGCATCAGGCGAGACCTGGCATTTCGAGGCCGACGACAATGCGCAGTGGCGCCGCGTTCCTGACAGCGCCGACCCCTTGATCTTGCTGCGGCAGTAGCCCGTCGCCCGGATGGAGCGACGCGGACTACGAAGCAGTGTTACCTCGCGCCACGAGGCAATCGGCTCTTGAAATACGCCGGTTCTGGCATTCGCGATGACCACTGATAGCGAACGACGCCCTTGCCGGCATAGCTGGTGGTGGTGTCGGAGAATTAGCCCTCAAAAACAGGCGAGTACTTCGCAACAGGTCGCCGAAGATGCCTTGACCACTCTAAACGCGCGCCGTGTCCTCTGTCGCAGATTGCTCAACGTCCTCAGATCAGTTTCATTCCCTTCAAACTCGCATGCCCATGTTTGCCGACGATGATGTGATCATGCACCGCGATGCCGAGCGGCGCGGCGACATCGATCACCGCCTTGGTCATCTGAATGTCGGCCTGCGACGGTGTGGGATCGCCGGACGGATGGTTGTGCACCATGATGATGGCCGTCGCGGATAATTCGAGTGCGCGTTTGACTACTTCGCGCGGATAGACCGGCGTATGGTCGACGGTGCCGACCTGCTGCACTTCGTCGGAGATCAACTGGTTACGCTTGTCGAGGAACAGGATGCGAAATTGTTCCTTGTCGGCAAAGGCCATGGCCGTGCGGCAATAGTCGATCACCGTCGCCCATGACGACAGCACGGTGCGCTGCTTCAACTGCCCCTTGGCGACGCGGCTGGTGGCGGCGGCGATCGGTTTGATCTCGGTAATGGCGGCTTCGCCCAGGCCGCCGATTTCGCGCAGCCGCGTATCCGGAGCATGTACCGTCTCGGCGAAGGAGCCGAACTTGGTGATCAGCGATTTCGCCAGCGGCTTGACGTCCCGGCGCGGCAGCGCACGGAACAGCACCATCTCCAGTAATTCGTAATCACTCAGTGCGTCGGCGCCGACGCTGCGAAAGCGCTCACGCAGTCGCTCCCGGTGGCCATGATAATGTGGGGCGTCGGCAAGACCTGTCGGTGAGGCCGGGTCGCTGGAACTGACAGGCATGGGATGCCAATGCTCGCATGGACATTATCCACGAGCATGCCGCGCCCGGCTGCATTTGCAACCAGAAAGTGTTCATTGTCGCGTGGCGATTTAAAGTTTAGGCGGCGGGCGTCGGCGCCTGTTCGTTATGCCGCTTGGAGAGCGTGAAAATCTCGACGCCGGTCGCCGTTACGCCGACGGTGTGCTCGAACTGTGCCGACAGCGAACGGTCGCGGGTCACGGCGGTCCAGCCGTCGGACAGCACCTTCACATGCGGCTTGCCGAGGTTGATCATCGGCTCGATGGTGAAGAACATGCCGGGGCGCAATGTGACGCCTTCGCCGGGGCGGCCGACATGGATGATATTCGGCTCGTCATGGAACATGCGGCCAAGACCATGGCCGCAGAAATCGCGGACCACGCTCATCTGCTGCGGTTCGACGAAACTCTGGATCGCGTGGCCGATGTCGCCGGTGGTGTTGCCGGGCTTCACCACGGCAATGCCGCGCATCATCGATTCATAGGTCACCTCGACCAGACGCTCCGCCTTGCGGGCAAGTTCGCCGACGCCATACATGCGGCTGGAATCGCCATACCACCCCTCGACGATAAAGGTGACATCGACATTGACGATATCGCCTTCCTTCAGCGCGCGATCACCGGGCATGCCGTGGCAGACCACGTGATTGATCGAGGTGCAGGTCGAATAGCGATAGCCGCGATACATCAGCGTCGCCGGATAGGCGCCATGGCTGAAGGCGAATTCGCGGACGAAATCGTCGATCGCTGAGGTCAGCATGCCCGGCTTCACCAGATCGGTCAGCTCGTCCAGGCAGAGCGACACCAGCGCGCCCGCCTTGCGCATGCCGGCAAAGGCAGCAGGACCGTGCAGCTTGATCTGGCCGGTTTTGCGCTGGGTGGTTTCGGAGGCTTCGACGTAGCTCATAAGAGATATTGCCAGGCAGGGGGCGACGGGAATGTATGATTTGAAGCCCCAATTTAATGGCTGGGGCGGTCAGCGCAAGCCAAAGCCGCTCAGCCAGCCCCCCTTGGGGCTCATGGCTCGGTTCGTGTGCCGGCCTTGTTCATGGCTGAATCGGCACGCGCCCGGCCAGAACGATGTCGTCACGGTCGATCCGGCAGGTATAAGCGATGGCTTCGACGCCTGTGGTGCGGGCTTTGTCGAAGGCGCGGCCATAGGCCGGGTCGATATCCCGCGCCAGTGCAAAACCTGTCGACGAGCCGATCTGGACCACGAACAGCATCACGGCCCGGGCGCCCGCGGCGACCATGGCGGCCAGTTCGTCGAGATGCCGGGCGCCACGCGCGGTGACGGAATCCGGGAATTCGGCCAATCCCGGCTGGCGCATCATGTGGACGTTCTTGACCTCGACATAGCAGGGCGGCCGTGAGGGGTGTTCCAGCAGGAAATCCACCCGCGATGCCACGCCATATTTCACCTCGCGGCGGATGATGTCGTAGCCGGCGAGTTCGGGGATCGCGTTCGCCGCCAATGCCTCGGCGACGATGGCATTGGGATGCATCGTATTGACGCCGACCAGTTCGGGGCCATTGCCGAAATCGGCTTCGATCAGCTCCCATGAATAGGGCAGCTTGCGGGTCTTGCTGGGCGACTTCGACAGCCAGACAGGCGATCCGGGCGCCTGAAGTCCGAGCATCGCACCGGGATTGGCGACATGGGCGGTGATCACGCTGCCATCGGCCAGTTCGACATCGGCAAGGAAGCGCTTGTAGCGCCGCAGCAGCGTCGCCGGGACGAGATCGGCCTGTAGCCTCATCGGGACTATTCCGGACCGGATGTGACTTCGACGATGGTTTCGACCGGCAATGCCCCGCCACGGATCTTTAGCTCGCGAACCGGATAGGGAACGCGGATGCCTTCACGCTTGAAGGCATCCCATAGCCCCAGCATCACCTCGCTCTTCACGGCATCCATGCCATCGGGCGAGTCGATCCAGAAGGTCAGCGAGAATTTCATGCCGGCTTCGGCAAACTCAGTAAGGATGCAGTTCGGTGTCTTGGTCGTATTGGCACGTGGCGATGCCTTTGCGACGTCGATGGCCAGCTTGCAGACCACGCGCGGGTCGGCATCGTAATTGGTGCCGAAAGTGACCTTCACCAGCGTGTCCTTGTCCGTATAGGTCCAGTTCACGACCTTCTGGGTAATGAGGTCCTCGTTCGGGATCAGGAATTCGCGGCCATCGCCGGCTGCGACCGAGATATAGCGCGTGTTCATCGCGCTGATGCGGCCGGAACTGTCGCCGATGGTGACAAGGTCGCCGGGCTTCACCGATTTGTCGGCGAGCAGGATCACACCGCTGATGAAATTAGCGACGATCTTCTGCAGGCCGAAACCGATACCGACACCGACCGCGCCGGAGAACACCGCGAGCGCCGAGAGGTTGATGCCGACCGCGCCCATGACGAGCGCGACCGCGAACACCATCAAGAGCAGCCGTACCAGCTTGATCAGCAACACCTGGATCGAGGGCGTGAGGTCGTGGGACTGCCTGATGCGTCCTTCGAGGAAATTGCTGGCGATATTCGACAGCCACAGCGCCACCGCGAGCAGCACGCCGAGCTTGATCAGCAGCAGTGGCGTCAGCCGAAGCCCGCCGAGATCGATCCCGTTGGCATCCAGCATGGCGATGGTCGGTTGCAACTGGCCGATGATGCTGAGGGCCGCCACGAGCCAGGCCGAGATCGACACCAGCCGGACCACGAATTCATTGCGGATCACGCTGGTGACCAGCCGGATCACCAGCCAGGCCAGCGCGAGCTTCGCCGCCACCGACAGCAGATAGCTTCGGCTCGGCCAGGTCGCGCTCAGCATGATCACACGGTCGAGAGTCATCAGGATGGCAAAGACCGCGGTGGACGCGCTGCCGACGAGGATGCGCATGAACATGCGCAGCGGCGCCGGCCAGCCCATTGCCAGCGATGTCATATCGACCCGCGAGCGGATTGCGGCCCCGATGGCGAAGGCAATGCCGCCGCCGGCCATCATCAGTCCGAGCTGCAGATAGAACCACGGCGAGGTTACCTCGGCGCCGAACGATCGTGCGGTTGCCAGCACGAATTCGTGGGTGTCGGTCAGGTCAAGCATCGTGCAGCTCTCGTCTTCGTGAATGTGTCGTGTGGTGCGGAAGCATCGCTGGACGGCGTATTTGATTCGGATGGGCAGAGATTCACACAAGCACCACGTCGGCGCCATCGAGCGGGGCTCCTGCCTTGTGGTAATTCCCTAGAAATACCTGCAAACAGATATCATGCAGAAAACGTTTGGCGTCTCGGAGTGGCAACGATAAGCATGGATTTGCAAGTATTTCCGGCCTCGGAGCCTCATGGCGTCACTTGACTCAGTCAGCATTGCTATCCTTCTCGGCGCAGTTCTGGTCATGGCCGGCATTCTGTCCAGCCTGCTTGCGCTTCGCTTTGGCGCGCCCTTGCTGCTGTTCTTCCTGTTTATCGGCATGGCGGCGGGCGAAGCGGGCCCTGGTGGGCTGCGGTTCGACGATGTCCGTACGACCTATGTGGTCGGCTCGGTTGCACTGGCGCTGATCCTGTTCGACGGCGGGTTGAAGACACGGTTTCAGGCCATTCGCGCGGTGCTGGCCCCGTCGATGGTGCTGGCCACGATTGGCGTGTTGCTGACTGCGTTGATCACGGCACCTGTCGCCAAATATGCCCTCGACCTGAACTGGACCCAGGCGCTGCTGACCGGCGCTGTCGTGGCTTCCACCGACGCAGCAGCCGTCTTCCTGTTGGTCCATGCGCAAGGCCTGCGCCTGCGGCCGAGGGTTGGTGCGACGCTCGAAGTCGAGTCCGGCACGAACGATCCGTTCGCCGTCTTCCTGACCCTGACGCTCGTCAAGCTTCTGTCGTTGGGCGACGCCTCGGCCGGCCATGTGGCATTGGAATTTGTTCAGGAGGCCGTGCTGGGCACGCTGATCGGCGTTGTCGGCGGGCGGCTAGTGGTCCTGGCCATGAACCGCGTGGCCCTGCCGCAGGGGTTGCATGCGCCCTTCGTCTGTACCGCGGCTTTGGTGATCTTTGGGCTGGCTCAGATCGCTCACGCCTCGGGCTTTCTGGCGGTTTATCTCGCCGGCATCATCATCGGCAATCAGCCGACGCGGGCGCACAATTCCGTGGTGACGTTCCTCGACGCGGCGACGTGGCTGGCGCAGATCGTGATGTTCGTCATGCTCGGCCTGCTGGTGTCGCCGGAACGGCTGGTGGGCAGCATCCTTCCCGCGGTCGGCGTTGCCCTGGCTCTGATGCTTGTGGCGCGTCCGGTTGCCGTGTTCCTGTGTTTGCAGCCATTCCGCTTCAACTGGCGCGAAAAGGTGTTCGTGTCGTGGGTCGGCCTGCGCGGCGCAGTGGCGATCTTCCTCGCCTCGATTCCGATGCTGGTCGGTTTGCCCAAGGCGCCGCTGTATTTCGACGTCGCTTTCGTGGTCGTGATCATCTCGCTGCTGTTCCAGGGATGGACGCTGGCTTTTGCTGCCCGGAAGCTCCATGTCGCTCTGCCGCGCACCGACAGGGGGCCGCGCCGTATCGAACTCGATTTGCCAGGTCAGCTCGAACAGCAGCTGGTCGGCTATGCCGTGCGCCCGAAGAGCCTCTACCTGAAGCGCAACCTCATTCCGTCGTGGTCGAAGCCGACGCTGGTCATTCGCGATGAGCGCATCCTGACGCCGGCCGAAGCTGCGCCGGTCGAGGCGGGCGACTACGTCTATCTGCTGGCGCCACCGGAAAAGGCCGAGGCGCTGGATCGCTTCTTTGTCGATATGCCACCTAGCACGGCACCGGATCCGCATTTGCTCGGCGACTTCGTGGTGCCGGGTGAAACGACTCTTGGCGATCTTGCTGCGGTCTACGGCATTGCCGTCGATCCGCGGCAGGCGGGACTGACGCTGGCTGATTATTTCGACATCCATCTCGATCATGCGCCGACGGTCGGTGCTGCCTTGCCGATAGACAGCATCGATCTCGTCGCGCGCAGTCTTGGTGGCGGACGCGTCAATGTGGTCGGTCTGCGACTGCCCGAAGACGAGGAGCCTGCGCCGCCGAAGTTGACGCGGGCGCAATTCATCAAGAGCAAGCTGAAGCGAAGCTGGACCGCGCTGTCTGGCGCCTGATTGGCTCAGCTCGCGGGGATGATGCGCGGCAGGATATCAGGGCCACCGAAAGCTGCGACGCGGCCACGCCTCAGCATCACCACATGTGTTGCAAGCTGGCGCATCTCGTCGGCATCGTGGCTGACGAAGACCATCGGCACATCGCCTTCATCGCGCAGTCGCTTGAGATAGGGCAGGATCTCGGCCTTGCGCTCCTCGTCGAGCGCTCCCATCGGTTCGTCGAGCAACAGCAGCCGCGGTCGCGATAGCAGTGCGCGCCCCAGCGCCACACGCTGGCCTTCGCCGCCTGACAGGCCGCCGGGACGGCGATCGAGCAGGTGTCCGATGTCCAGCATCTCGGTGATGCGCGTTTCCTCGGCGGGATCGCGTGTGAGCCGATTCATCCGGCGTCCGTAGTCGAGGTTCTGCGCGACGCTCAGATGCGGAAACAGTCGCGCATCCTGAAACACATAGCCGATGCGACGCCGATACGGCGGGACGTGAATGCGCGCGCTGCCATCATAGAGCACTGCGTTGTCCACGGTGATGATGCCGCGGTCCGGCTGCACAAGGCCTGCGATCATGCTGACCAGCGAGGTCTTGCCCGCGCCCGAGGAGCCGAACAGGCCTGTCACGCGGCCTTCGCTGGTAAAAGCGACGTCGACCGAAAATTCGCCGAGTTGTTTGAAGACATCAACGCGCAGCACGATCAGTGTCCATGCAGCCGTTGCGTCGCGCGGCGCGCGAACCATTCCGAGGCGATCAGCGCCAGTACGGCGATGCCGATGGAGATCATCACCAGACGCGAGGCGGCTGCGTCGCCATCGGGAGTCTGGATCAGCGAATAGATCGCGGAGGAAATCGTCTGGGTCTCGCCGGGAATGTTCGAGACGAAAGTGATCGTGGCGCCGAATTCGCCGATGGCCTTGGCAAAGCCGAGCACCATGCCGGCCAAAACACCGGGCAGCGCCAGCGGCAGCGTCACGGTTGCAAATACCTTCCAGGGCGATGCGCCGAGCGTGCTCGACGCCTGTTCGAGCCGCCGGTCAACCGCTTCAATCGAGAGCCGGATCGGCCGCACCAGCAGAGGGAACGACATCACGCCGCATGCGAGCGCGGCACCCGTCCAGCGAAAGGCGAAGACGATGCCGAGATGTTCGGCGAGCCAGGCGCCGAGAAGGCCGCGTTTGCCGAGCAGCAGCAGCAGCAGATAGCCGGTGACGACGGGCGGCAGCACCAGTGGCAGATAGATTATGGCGTCGATGATCGGCTTGCCCCAGAAGTCACGCCGCGCGAGCAGCCACGCGACCCCGATTCCGATCGGCGTCGAGATCAATGTCGCGATCACGGCGACCCTGATTGAAAGCAGGATCGCCGTCCATTCCTGAGGTGAAATGTCGGACACGTGTCAGGACGTCGGCTTGATCAGGAATGTGAAGCCGTACTTCTCAAGAACCATCTTTGCGGCCGATGACTTCAGAAAGGCCAGATAGTCGGCGGCTTCAGTCTTCGCGGTCGTTGTCGCGGCGATCGGATAGATGATCGCCGGATGCGAGTCCGCCGGGAAGGTGCCGATGATCTTCACGCCGGGATCGATCTTGGCGTCGGTCGCATAGACGATGCCGAGCGGGGCTTCGCCGCGCGACACCAGCGTCAGCGCGGCGCGCACGCTCTCGGCCATCGCGAATTTCGACTCGGCGGCGGTCCAGCTACCAAGCTTCTCAAGTGCGGCCTTGGCATATTTGCCGACCGGAACGGATTTCACATCGCCGGTGGCGATCTTGCCGTCGCCGGCGAGCTTGGCGAGATCGAAGCCCTGATCGATCGTCACCTTGTCGAGCTTGGAGTCCCTGGCGGCGATCAGCACGATGCTGTTGCCGAGCAGGTTCACACGGGTCGACTCGTTGATGTTCTTCTTGCCGATGGCATAGTCCATCCAGTCGGTGTCGGCGGACACGAAGACGTCAGCCGGAGCGCCCTGTTCGATCTGCTTGGCGAGCGCCGAGCTCGCGGCATAGCTGGCGGTGATCTTGACGCCGGTCTTGGCGGTGTAAGCGGCATCGAGTTCGTCGAGGGCATTCTTCATCGAAGCCGCGGCGAACACCGTCAGGGCTTTGTCCTGCGCTTGGGCAGGCGTGAGGGTCGATCCGAGCAGGATCGAGAACGCAGCGAAAAGTCCGGCAAATCGATTCATGGGGCGCTCCATGCGTGAGCGCAGCGCAAAGTGCGCGCAACTCAGGCGTTGGTTGGGACATGCGACAGGCGGAAGCGCCATTCCGGCAATCCCGGGGACTTACGATCGTCCGGGATATCGCAGGGCAACAATAACAGGCTGATTAAGGGGGTAAAGACCCCCAAGGATCTACTCGGATGGCAGCACGGCCATGCTGATGCTGTTTTCGGTCACGCCGCTGATCTGAATCACGAAGGGGCCTGCCGCAAGATCGTATTTCATGGTCTTGCGAATGCCGGCACAGTCGGTCGCGCTGCTGAACTCCATCGGCTTCAGTATCTCGCCATCCTGCACCACATCGACCCAGGCGCCGACCGAAAGGCTGATCGTATAGGCGCCGGCCTTGGGCGCTTTCTGGAAGCGCGTAAAGCCTGCAAATGTGCCGTCTTTCGGCTTTCGCTCCGGCGATGTCGGCAACTTGGCATCTGCAGGCGTCTTTAGATCAAGGGTCACTGCAGAGGGAATCGCGAGGTCGGCGCCTGAGACAATCTTGGGACGATCCTGCGCTGTCAGTGCGGCGCGCTCCTTGTCGATCGGCCACTTGAACTTGTCACAGCCGCTTGGCTCGGCAGCCCATGCAGGCACCGAACCGAGCAGCGTGAGCGCGACAATCAGACGCGAAACCATCATCAATCCACCGCGATCATGACGTCGGAGGCCTTCACCACCACGATGCACTTGCCGCCGGCCTTGAGCGCCAGGTCGTCAACGGCTTCGTTGGTAATCGAGGAAGTCACGATCTGGCCGCCGCCGATATCGACGCGGACATGCGATGTGGTGGCGCCCTTGGTGACTTCGAGGACAGTACCCTTGATCTGGTTGCGTGCACTGATGCGCATGTTGGATCTCGCGGATTGGGCCGGGCGGCTGACAGCCGCAGCCGATATGGAAGGAGTTCGGGAGATACTCCCGTTTCGATCGTCCGCTTACGGCACAACGATGGCGTGTTCTAACCCGGATTTACGACGGCGCGATAGCCAATCGGCCGATCACGGTGCCGTCAGGACCTGCCTGCAGGCGGCCGGCATTTCTGCGAGGGTCATCGGCGGTTTCGGCTTGGGCGGAACCGGCGGCGGCTTCGGGTGCAGCACGGCATCGCTGAACCAGTAAGCCAGATCACCGGCGCTGCAGCCTTCGCTCTCGTTCGGTGGTGGCTGGGATTCGCATTCGGTGCTGCCGACCGGGCATTTGATGCGGACATGGAAATGATAGTCATGGCCGTACATCGGCCGCACCTTCGACAACCAGCGGCGGTCGCCCTTGGCCTCGCGGCACAGCGCCTTCTTGATGGCGGC
The DNA here is from genome assembly GCF_058800725.1 of Tardiphaga sp. GW822-FHT04G09. NCBI lineage: Bacteria > Pseudomonadati > Pseudomonadota > Alphaproteobacteria > Hyphomicrobiales > Nitrobacteraceae > Tardiphaga > Tardiphaga sp. GW822-FHT04G09. The sequence goes on from NZ_JBXAMO010000002.1 coordinate 93,901, forward strand.
GTTGACGAAGATGCGCTCCACGCTGGGCTCCAGCGCTGCAGCGCGGATCACCGGCAGATGGGTCGGCGTCCAGGCGGTCGGATCGATGTCGAGCCGGTCGCGCCGCACCATCATCACCGCCGACATCTCCTCGCGCTCGTTGCGCGAGAGCTGGCGGTTCGGCATTGGCGTCAGCCAGATATCGGCATCGAGCCCGACCTGATGACTGGCATGGCCAGTGATCATCGGCCCGCCGCGCGGCTGCGACATGTCACCGACCAGGATGCCGGGCCAGCCCGCATTCTTGTTGGCCTTGACCGATAGCCGCTCCAGCAGCTCCACCAGTTGCGGATGCGCCCAGTTGCGATTGCGCGACAGCCGCATCACCTGCCAGGTCGGTCCGTTGATCGGCAACGCTTCGGCGCCCGCGATACAGCCCTTGGCGTAGAAGCCGACTACGCGCACAGGCGATTTTGTCGGCAGCACCTTGCGGCCGAACAATTCCTTGGCGCCGATGCTCGGGTCGTTCGGGTTGACCAGCGGCGGCAGCGGTCTCGGATCGACGCTGCCTTTGGTCTGTGCCAACGCCAGCGGCGCTGAAACGATGACGGCTAGCAACGATATGAGGCTGAGAATCAGGCGAAGGCTCATGCCGTAACTATAACTGAAGCTGTCGATCAGGTGAGTGGCCTGCGGCACACATGTTCTTAACTCGTTGGTAACCATATCCGACGCTGGCGCTTTTTTTTGCGTTTGGGCTTGCCGTCCGGGTGCTTGCCGCCGGTCTAGTCATTTTATGAGCGTTTCGTGCCGGTTGCGTCGCTCACTTGGCGGGGATGATCGCGCATGCCCCTCTGACAGATAGAGGTGGCTAACCCTAGGCCTACAGCCTTTGCCTGTTGTGAAGGCACCGGATGTGTACAGGCGCGCAGCGTAAACGGTAATCGTTGCTGCCGAGCGGGCATTGATACCGTTTTTTCAGACACTTCTTGCACAGATTGTCACACGCGCGTTGCGAGTGGATCATTGATGCCGAAGTTCCGGCCCGAAGCGAAGAAGAAAGCGAAAGCCGGACTGACGTCTCGGATCACCCGGTCGAGCCGGGCAATGGCGGCTGCGCCGAAATTGGCGCCGAAAAAGGGTCTTGTCAGCGGTGCCATCCGCGAGATCGTGCGTCAGCGGGCCCAGGCCGAGGCCGCGATCGCGGAAGCCCGCAAGTCCCATGAACGCCTGCGCGAGGCGATCGATATCCTGCCGCAGGGCATTGTGTTTCTCGATCCAGACGGGCGCTACATCCTCTGGAATAAAAAATACGCGGAAATCTACAACCGCAGCTCGGATCAGTTCGTGCCGGGCGCGCGGTTGCAGGACACGATCCGTGTCGGCGTCGAGCGCGGCGATTATCCGGAAGCCATCGGCCGTGAGGACGAATGGATCGCGGAGCGTGTCGCCAAGCTGTTCCATCCGGGCGAGCGCCACGAGCAGGTTCTGGCCGATGGTCGCGTGATCCTGATCGAAGAGCGGCTCACTGAAGATGGCGGCGTCGTCGGTCTGCGCGTCGATATCACCGAATTGAAGCAGCGCGAGGCGTCGTTCCGTCTGCTGTTCGAGAGCAATCCGGTGCCGATGATCGTCTGCGCGCTCGACGATGAGCGCATCCTCAGCGTCAACGATTCCGCGATCGAACATTACGGCTATACACGCCCGGAATTTGAGAAACTGACCATCCGCCAGTTGCAGGCCTTCGAGGCCGAGCCGCCCTGGGTTGGCGATCATGCCAATGACGAGCAGGCTGCGCGAACGTGGAAACACGTCAAGGCCGATGGCTCGCTGATCGATCTAGCAATCTATTCGCGCAACCTCGTCTATAACGAGGAGCCGGCCGTGATGCTGGCGCTGATGGACATCACGGAGCGCAAGCGCGCCGAGATGCGCCTCGCTTTCATGGCGCATCACGATGGTCTCACCGGCCTGCCGAACCGCAACCTGCTGCGCCAGCGGCTTGACGAGATTCTCGCGCATACACGGCGCAGCGGCGAGAAGGTCGCCGTTTTGTTTCTCGGTCTCGACAATTTCAAGGGCGTCAACGACACGCTCGGCCACGGCATAGGCGACAAGCTGCTGCGCGGCGTGGCGCGGCGGCTACGTTCGTTGCTGCGCGAGGAAGACGCGCTGGCACGGCTGAACTCCGACGAATTCGCCATCATCCAGACCGGCATCAATCGTCCCGAGGATGTGGTGCTGCTGGCGCGCCGATTACTCGACGCCGTCGGCGAGACCTACCTGCTCGATGGTCACTCGGTGGTCATCGGCGCCAGCATCGGCATTGCGATGGCGCCGAGCGACGGCGACGAATCCGAGCGGCTGCTCAAGAACGCCGACATGGCGCTGTCGCGCGCCAAGAACGATTCACGCGGCACCTTCAGCTTCTTCGAATCCGGCATGGATGCTCGCGCACAGGCGCGCCGCAAGATCGAGATCGATCTGCGTGCCGCGATTCAGGAGGATCAATTGCGGCCATTCTATCAACCGCTGATTGATCTCAAGACCGGACGCATCACGGGCTGCGAGGCGCTGGTGCGCTGGCCGCATGCGGAACGCGGCATGATCTCGCCGGCGGATTTCATCCCCGTGGCGGAAGACACGGGCCTGATCAATGCGCTCGGCACGCAGATCCTGCGCCGCGCCTGCAACGAGGCTGCGCGCTGGCCCGATGAAGTACGCGTCGCGGTCAATCTGTCGCCGCTGCAGTTCCGCGTCGGTAATCTGCTGTCGGTGGTGATGGATGCGCTGAAGCATTCGGGCCTGCCGCCGCGGCGGCTTGAGCTTGAGATCACCGAGACGCTGCTGCTGGAAAAGAGCAACCAGGTGCTGGCAACCCTGCATGCACTGCGCGCGCTCGGCGTGCGCATCTCGATGGACGATTTCGGCACCGGCTATTCATCGCTCAGCTATCTCAGAAGCTTTCCGTTCGACAAGATCAAGATCGATCAGTCTTTCGTGCGCGATCTCGGCTCCAACCGTGATGCGCAGGCGATTGTCCGCTCGATCATCAGCCTCGGCATGGGCCTCGGTGTCACCATCACGGCCGAAGGCGTCGAGACCGAATCCGAACTCGCCTGCCTGCGCAGCGAAGGCTGCCATGAAGGACAGGGCTTCCTGTTCAGCCGTGCCCGGCCCAATGACGAGATTGTCGAGCTGCTGAGGGCTCAGGCCTGTGCCGCGCCTGATGCCGAACTATCGGTGCGTGCGCAGGTCGCGTGATCTGCAGGGGCAAGTCACGCCGGCCGAGCGGATTTACGTTTGTTCAGATGATCGATGAGCGCCAACGCGATGCAGTGTGAAATTCCGGCGCGAGGTCGTTCCTCACAGCTGGAAAACCCGGCGCGCAGCCGGGTCCAGTCGCGCGCGTGATAGTCAAGCTATTTCGTCTGGTCCTCGATCGTGGCGCCGGGCGAATGCGCCTTGATGGAGTCAATCGCGCTGGTGGCCGAGCCCTTCTGTTTGTAGCCTTGGGAGCCGAACATTTCCTCGCCGTTCGGTGCCCTGAATCGAAACCGGAATTCGCCCGCCTTGTCCTTATAAATCTCGAATTTATAGGCCATGGATGTCTCCTGCCGATGCGACGCGCCCGCCTGAATTGGAGAGCCCGCAAATCGTCCGTCCGGGTTGTGATTGAGTCAAGGCTCCGCCGCCCGGCGCAGTGGGCCACGGGCTGCCCCTGTCCCTGTTTCCCGTCCCGCGCTTGCGAGATCATGGAGCGCCGGGAGGCGCCAGGGGTTTGCGAGACCCCTTGAGGCTGGCCTTGCGAGGGCCTGCCTGCACGTCAGCACCTGCGGGATTGCGAGTCCCGCGGGAGAGACGCACGCGTTGCGACCTCGGCGAGGGTGCGAAGCCCGCCGAGCGAACGCTGCGCCTCCCGGCGCTCCACCAGCCGCGAGCCCGAACGCCGGGCCGCCGCTGCCGGTCAGGTTCACCGCGCGTCATGATCGCGCTGCCAACCGAACCGACAGATGAAGACATAATCCAGTAAAGGAATATAGTCAATATCGGCGCGGAGCATGACTGAAGTCGGCAAGGACGATCGGATATGCAGTTGATGCGTCCGAATTAACGATGCCTACGAACAACATGCGTCTTTGGATGATACCGGAGCGCAGCACGCGCTGGCCTTCTTCTGCTCCTCCAGCCAGCGGTCGCGCGGCTTGCAACTCGCCGGACGCGGAGCAAGCGCCACCGTGAGATTGTCACCCTCCAAGCGTGGTGTATCCGCGCAGTGTAGTTGCATCGGCGCGACGCCATCGCTCACTTCGAAGGTCAACCGCGCATTGGCATCGAGAGCGACATGGTCGGAGACTTTCCGGATGATGGCCGCGAACTTTCCCGCGGTCATATGTGTCCGGTCGCCTTCGACAATGTCCCACAACTGCACGAAGATCTCCGACCATGCTTCGGGATTGCCGCCGCAGTCGAGGGCGGAAAAGGCTCCCGCCTTGACCTCGGTGACGTGATAGCCGGGCCGAATGCTGTTCCCGCCATAGGAGAAAACCAGAGGTCGCTCCGGCGCCGCATCGCAGGCGGCGAGGAGTGCCCCGATGCTGATGTCGTCGGTGGTGATCTGTGGCGAAGGCGGATTTTCCGGCTTGGCAAGGTCCAGCATCGATGTTACTCCATTATTCTATAATTTTAGGATTATTGAAATATGGAAGAACGTCAAGCCCTGTCGGCTTTCGCAGCTCTGTCCCAAGAGACGCGACTTCGCATCGTGCGCCTGCTGGTGCAGGCCGGTCCCGCCGGGATGCCGGCCGGCGCAATCGCGGAGGCTGCGGGCGTGTCGGCCTCGAATGTGTCCTTCCATCTGAAGGAGCTAACCCAGGCCGGCCTTGCCAGCGCCAAGCGCGAAGCCCGGTCGATTGTCTACACGGCCGATTACGACGCGCTGTCGGGCCTTATCCAGTTTCTGATGCGGGATTGCTGCGCGGGGCATCCGGACATCTGTATGCCAGCCACGGCGTCCGCATGCACGTCGGATGGCAAGGAGCTGTCACGTGCCTGATAGTGTCGACGTCATCATCTACCACAACCCGGATTGCGGCACCTCGCGCAACACGCTGGCGATGATCCGCAATGCCGGCATTGAGCCGCACATCATCGAGTATCTGAAGACGCCGCCGTCGCGGGTCATGCTCGTTCAATTGCTCGCGCGCGCCGGCATGTCGGTGCGCGACGTCCTGCGTGAGAAGGGAACGCCCTATGCCGAACTGGGCCTCTCCGACACCAGTCTGACCGACGCGCAACTCCTCGACGCCATCGAAGCCCATCCGATCCTGATGAACCGCCCCATCGTGGTCTCCGCGCTGGGCGTGAGACTCTGCCGGCCATCCGAAGCGGTTCTGGACATTATGCCCACTCCGCAGCTTGGAGCATTCTCGAAAGAGGACGGCGACCGGGTCGTGGATGCGAGCGGCCAGCGGATCGCAGGACAACGTCATGACCAGTGAAGTCATCGGCAGGCCGGTTTCCACTCCGGCGATGGGCTTGTTCGAGCGCTATCTCACGATCTGGGTCGGTCTCTGCATCGTCGTCGGCATTCTGCTGGGGCGATGGATGCCGGCCGCTTTCCATGCGCTCGGCGCGGCGGAGATTGCACAGGTCAATCTGCCGGTGGCTGTCCTGGTTTGGCTGATGATCATTCCCATGCTGCTCAAGGTGGACCTCGGAGCGCTCGGTAACGTTGGCGCACACTGGCGCGGCATTGCCGCGACCGTCGGAATCAACTGGCTGGTGAAGCCGTTCTCGATGGCGCTGCTCGCCTGGCTGTTCATCGGCCATCTGTTCAGGCCGTATCTGCCCGCGGACCAGATCGACAGCTATACGGCTGGTCTCATCCTGCTTGCCGCCGCGCCTTGTACGGCGATGGTGTTTGTCTGGTCGAATCTGGTCGATGGCGAGCCGAACTTCACGCTTGGACAGGTCGCGCTCAACGACACCATCATGGTGGTTGCCTTCGCTCCGATCGTCGGCCTTCTGCTCGGACTATCATCCATCATCGTGCCTTGGGGCACGTTGCTGTTGTCCGTCCTGCTCTACATCATCGTGCCTGTGGCGATCGCGCAACTCTGGCGGCGCGCATTGTTGGCAAGGGGAGGCGAGGCGGCGCTATCGCAGGCACTGTCGCTGCTCGGCCCGGTATCGCTGGTCGCGCTGCTCCTAACTTTGGTGCTGTTGTTCGGTCTGCAGGGCGAGCAGATCACCCGGCAGCCGCTGGTCATTGCGCTGCTCGCCGTGCCGATCCTGATCCAGGTCTATTTCAATGCCGGTCTCGCCTACTGGCTCAACCGCCGCCTCGGCGTCGCCTGGTGCGTGGCCGGCCCTTCCGCCCTGATCGGCGCATCGAACTTCTTCGAGCTGGCCGTGGCCGCGGCGATCGCACTGTTCGGTTTTCAGTCGGGCGCGGCACTGGCAACGGTCGTCGGCGTTCTGATCGAGGTGCCGGTGATGCTCTCCGTGGTTCACATCGTGAAAGCGACTCGGGACTGGTACGAGCGGGGAGCCGCGAACTGAGGTGACCGTCGTTCGTTGGCAAGTCGTATCCGCGCTCGGTACGACGCAGACACTGGCTTGGGCTTCTAGCTACTACGTTCCGGCCGTGTTCGCGGATCCCATTTGCGACGATCTGCATCTGTCCCGGACGTGGTTCTTCGCCATGTTCTCCGTGGCGCTGCTGGTGTCGGGTTTGCTCGGCCCGCTCGCCGGCCGCATAATTGACCGCAGCGGCGGCCGGGATGTACTTGCGGCCACCAATCTGACGTTTGCGGCGGGGCTGGCCTTGCTTGCGGTCGCAACGGGGCCGATCACGCTGGCCCTGGCCTGGCTGGTCATCGGCGCCGGCATGGGTTTCGGCCTCTACGAGGCTGCGTTCGCGACGGTTGCGGGATTGTGGGGGCGGCAGGCCCGCAGTGCGATCACCGGCATCACCCTGTTCGCGGGCTTTGCGAGCACCATCGGCTGGCCGCTCAGCGCTGCGATGATCGATGCCTTCGGCTGGCGCGGCGCCTGCTTCGCATGGGCCGCGTTGCATATCGTCGTCGGTTTGCCGCTCAACCGCTTTCTCGTTCCGAAGGCCTCGCCGCATGGGAATCTGGATGAGCCTGCCGTTCCCACATCAGGTATTCCATGGGCGATGATCGTTCTGGCCGGCGTCTTCGGCGCGACGTGGTTTGTCACCACCGCCTTTGCCGCTCACATGCCGCGCCTGCTGGAAGCGCTGGGGGCCACGCCGGCGCAGGCCGTGCTGGCGGGGGCCCTGATGGGACCTGCGCAAGTCGCAGCCCGGATCGGGGAATTCGGTCTGCTCAGAAATGCGTCGGCGATGATATCTGCGCGTCTTGCCGCGGGTCTGCATCCCGTCGGCGCCGGATTGCTGATCCTGTTCGGAGCACCAGTCGCGCTGCCATTTGCCCTTCTGCACGGCGCCGGCAATGGCCTGTTCACGATCGCGCGCGGAACGCTTCCGCTGGCCATGTTCGGTGCTGTCGGATACGGCATGAGAACCGGCTGGCTAGCCGCTCCGGCGCGCATCCTGCAGGGCGCAGCGCCGTTGCTGTTCGGCCTTCTACTGGATCACGGTGGCCCGCGCGTCGCGCTGGCGCTCACAGGCGGGCTGACGTCGCTTTCGTTCCTGGCGCTCTTTTGGTTGAGGGCTCCGGTGGCGAAGCCGGCTGTGCCTTCCGGCGCTCCACCAGCGGCCGTCCGAATAACCGGGCGGCCGCTGCAGTCTGATTGATGCTCGGCGTCATGAGCATGCGGCAATCGAGCAGGCGAGAGTCCTGATGGTTCGATTCAGGACTCAAGCCGATAGAGGCCGAAGCTCCGCAGACGCGACGAAGATGTCCTAGTTGGAAATCTTCGTCTTTGCGCGCTTCACGATATTTTCCATCCGCGCGGAGTCCTTTGCGATTGTCGCTCCGAACGCGTCGGGTTGATCTGCGATCACCGTCAAACCAAGGCCTTCCAGACGGGCGGAGACTGACGCATCGCGCAACGCCTCCACGATCGACTTGTTGAGCTTCTCGATGACGTCCTTCGGGGTCGCCGATGGGGCGACAAAGCCGTACCAGTTGCCCGCCAGAAGGTCAGGCGATCCTGCCTGCGGCGCCGTCGGCACATCTGGCAGCTGCTTGCTTGGTTCCGATGCGGTCACCACGATCGGCCTCAGCGTCCCGCTTTGCACCTGCTGGACGGTATTCGACAGGTTGTCGCACATCATGGATACCTGACCACCGATCACATCCTGAAGTGCGGGAGCTGCGCCCTGATACGGGATGTGAACCGCATCAACGCCTTCGAGCACCTTCAGCGTCTCGCCGCACAGGTGGCTCGTGCTGCCGTTGCCGGCGGAAGCAAATGTCAGCTTGCCCGGCTCGGCTTTGGCCAGCGCCACCAATTCCTTCAGCGAGCTTGCCTTGACCGACGGATTGACGACGAGGATGTTTGGTGTCGAAGCGCCATTGGTGATCGGTGTGAAATCCTTTTCAGAATTATAGGCGGGCTTTTCATAGATCCACGGATTGATCGCCATCATGCCTGTCGTCGCGAGCAGAATCGTATAGCCATCCGCCGGCGAAGCGGCGACGCGAGCCGCCCCGATCGAGCCGTTGGCGCCACCGCGGTTCTCGATGATCACGGTGACGCCGAGCGACTTCGACATCAGCGGAGCCACCAGTCGTGGAATCGCGTCCGCCGTGCTTCCAGCCGGGTAGGGGACCACGATCGTGATCATTTTTTCCGGAAAGCCGGCCGCTGCCGCGCCGTGTACGCCCAAGGCGACAGGCGCTACCAGCGCCGCCAAAAGAAACGTCGTCCACTTCATCCGTAAATCCTTGCTTGGCATTCTGAACATCCTGTGTGAGTCCCTGGGAACCATGGCGTTGGCTCCTCCAAGTTTGCTGGCGCTTCCACTGGTGCGGTTCTTGTCCAGCCGAGTGACCGGTTGCCGTCGACATCGTCTCAGAGAGAGACGGTGATCACCCCGGGCTGAGCTCGGCGACATGCAGCGAGGCAGCCCGCTCGAGCGAGTCCAGCATCGCGATCCGTCGCAAGAGTGCTCGTCCCTTTTCCGGATCGGCGGCTGCTGCGCGAATGTCGTCGCGGAAACGCGCGCGATCGGCTTCGTCTTTCGCTTCCAGATTTTTCTTGTTGCGAATGGTGTCGCCCTGAATGGCCTGCATGGTGACCGTGCGACGCTGAAGATCATAATCGGCGAGAACGCGTTCATCGGCCGTACCGTTGATGACCGGACCCAGCTTCGCCGTCAGGTTCAGTGCATCGTGAATGCCGCCATTCATGCCCATGCCGCCGAGCGGATTGTTGATATGGGCCGCGTCGCCGGCCAGGAACGTGCGGCCTTTCTGGAAATTCGCGGCGACACGCTGATGCACACGATAGAGCGTCGTGTGGAGAATGGGGGCGTCCAGCTCTGCGGGAACGATCCGCCGGATCGACGCCGTTACATAGGCTTCGGACAGCGCTTCCTCATCGGATGTTTCCGCGGCTACCGGCATCATCACGCGCCATGCGCCGAGGATACGCAGGAGGAAGTACCAGCGTTCGGGATCGGCGACATAGCTGACCGACGAGACGCCCGGACGAAGCGCCGTGAAATCGACCGGTGTCGTCATCACGAGGAAGCGCTCGGGCCAGGTGAAGCCCTCGAATTCCATGTCCTGGCTGCGGCGAACGATGCTGTTCGCGCCATCGGCGCCGATCAGCCAGGCGCATTCGTGCGTCGCGTCGTGGCCGTTGGTCGTGACGACCACCTTGACGGTATCGCTGGTCTGCTCGACGGATTTGACCTCGCTGCCGAATGCGATCGAGAACAGTGGATTGCCGGCCAGGGCATCCAGAATGATACGGGTGAGCTTGAACTGTTCGGCCTGCAGACGGAAAGGATGCCGCACCAGATCGGAAATCGCCGCGAAATCGAAGGTGCCGAGCAGTCCGTCCTCGGACGAACTGTACTGGACCGTCGGCGCCTTCAGTCCCTGCGCAATCAACGCGCTGGCGAAACCGAGATCGTCGAGCATGTCCAGCGTCGGCGGATGGAACGTCGATGCACGCGACTCGGTGCCCAAGGTATCGCTCTTCTCCAACACCAGAACCGGAATGTTCTGACGCACCAGATCTGCGGCTGCCACCATGCCGACCGGCCCCGCACCGGCGATGATCACGGGAAGCTTCGCGTTACTCATTGTATCAAGACCTCTTGCGGGATTTCCCGAGCGCCTCGGCTCTCATCGACGACCGCTCGGAAACGGCCAGTCGTCGTTGCCGTCATGACTTTTATCATCGGCCGGCAGATTGTTGCCTTGTGCTTAGGCGTGCAAACAATTTAATCTGCGGACATCTTGCGTTTTTGGAATGAACTATGCGCCGCAGAATACCCAGCCTCGGCGCGCTGATGGCATTCAGCGCGGCCGCCAAGCACCTCAGCGTCACCCGTGCCGCCAGCGAACTCGCGCTGACCGAAAGCGCAGTGTCGCGCCAGATTGCACAGCTGGAGACGCAGCTTGGCGTGAAACTGTTTCATCGCATCAAGAAGCGGATCACGTTGACGCGTGCAGGGGCGGCCTACAGCACCCGCGTGGCGCAGACGATCGAGCGGATCGAGCGCGATGCCCTTGAAATCATGGGCTACGAGGCGGACGGCATGGTGCTCGATGTCGCGGCGCTGCCCACCGTCGGTGCCCAGTGGCTCATTCCGCGCCTGCCGGATTTCTATGCGCGCCATCCCGGCGTCGCCGTCAATGTGAGCGCGCGCAACACGCGCTTCTTCTTCAGCGAGACCGCACTCGATGGTGCGTTGTATTTCGGCGAGCCGGACTGGCCCGGCACGCAGGCCGACTACCTGTTCGACGAAATTCTTCTACCCGTCGGATCGCCGGCGCTGATCGGCAGGCGCGGCGAATTGCCGCCGGGCGAGGTTGCCGAATTGCGGCTTCTGCATCTGGTCACGCGACCCGATGCATGGCGTCGCTGGTTCGATGCCGCGGAGCTTGGCGGCACGAATGTGATCCGCGGGCCGCGCTTCGATATCCAGTCCACGCTGATCAGTGCGGCAAGCTCCGGTCTTGGCGTCGCCCTGCTTCCCGAATTCCTGATTTCCGACCAGTTGAGATCCGGCAAGCTGCGGGTGCTGTCGAGCCTGACCCTGAAAAGCGTCGGCTCGTATTATTTCGCCTGCCCGGAGGAGAAAGTCGAGAGTCCCTTGCTGCAGGCTTTCCGTGCATGGTTGCTGTCGCAAGCCCAGGCGGCCTGAACATTCTCCGACTGTCATCGCCCGCGAAGGCGGGCGATCCAGTAGACAGCTGTCGCTGACGATCGCATTAGCTACGCCGTATATTGGGCCGCCCGGTCAAGCCGGGCGACGACAGTCTGTGTATGCAGAGAGCTGCTCAGTCCTTCTTCACATACTGGCAGCCGCCATCCTTCATCGGCCGGAACACCTGATCGCCGGGTACTTCCGCGAGCACCTTGTAGTAATCCCACGGCGCCTTGGATTCTTCCGGCTTCTTCACTTCGAGCAGGAACATGCTATGCACCATGCGGCCGTCCTCGCGGAGATAGCCGTTGTCCGTGAAGGCATCGCGCACCGGCATTTCGCGCATCTTCGCGAGCACCGGCTTGGTGGCGCGGGTGCCTGCCGCCTGCACGGATTTGAGATAATGCAGCGTGGCGCTGTAGGTCGCCGCCTGATTCATCGTCGGCATCCGCTTCATCCTGTCGAAGAACTTCTTGCCAAAAGCCCGGGTGCGATCGTTGAGGTCCCAGTAATAGGCCTCGGTAATGATCAGGCCTTGCGCCATTTTCAGGCCGAGCGAGTGGATGTCGGAGATGAACATCACGATGCCCGCCAGCTTCTGGCCGCCGGCGACGATGCCGAACTCGGACGCCTGTTTGATGGTGTTGATGGTGTCGCCGCCGCCATTGGCCATGCCAATGATCTTGGCCTTCGACGATTGTGCCTGCAGCAGGAAGGACGAGAAGTCCGCCGTGTTGAGCGGGTGCTTGGCGCTGCCGACCACCTTGCCGCCCGCGGCGCGTACCACGTCGCCGGTGTCGCGTTCGATGGAATGGCCGAACAGATAGTCCGCCGTGATGAAATACCAGGAGTCGCCGCCCTGTTTGACGATGGCACTGCCGACCGTGTGGGCGTTGCCATAGGTGTCATAGGTCCAGTGCGCGGTATAGGGCGAGCAGGACTTGCCGGTGATGTCCGACGAGGCAGCGTCGGTGACGATCATGATCTTCTCGAACTGCTTCGACATCTCCATGCCGGCCAGCGCGGTGGCGGATGTCGGCATGTCGATGATCATGTCGACATTCTCGGCTTCATACCATTTGCGTGAAATAGTTGCGGCGACGTCGGCCTTGTTCAGCGCGTCGGCGGTGACCATCTCGATCGGCTTGTCGAACATCTTGCCGCCGAATTCCTCGATGGCGATCCTGGCTGCTTCGACATTGCCCTGGCCGCCGATATCGGCATAGACCGAGGCGAAGTCGGCGAGCACGCCGATCTTGAGCGGAAGCGTGTTGGCCTGCTGAGCCAGTGCGGAAGCGCCAAAAAGCAGCGAAACAGCAAACGTCGTAGCCGCAACCGTGCGGTGTGCGATCATTCAATCCTCCCCAAATTTTCATACGCGCCGTTTTCGGCGTCGTGGAGGCACCATGGGGGGCGAAGGGCGGGGAGGCAAGGATTTGTAGTGGGGCGGATAGCCGCCGCAGTTTGCCACGGTGTGCCACCACATATCCGCGCGACGGAATTGCAATCAGAAGTAGCGAATTCCTGCGGTTAGAGTAGGTTTGAAGGACTGTCGATTGGGGGCGCATATGGTCGATATCGGATCTTTCGAGCCAGACGATCTCAAAAACATCCCGACATTTCGTGCCGCCTATTCGGATCGCACGGCCCTCCTGATGGCGAAACTGGCTTATCGCGCCTACACATCGTTCGATGTGGATGATGCCGCGTTTCGCAGCTTCAATGACGAGTTATGCAAACAGGGTTTTACGGCCTGCAAGGGACTCATCGACCGCGATGTCGGCACTGCAGGCTATGTCGTCGATGGAAGCGACATCATTGTCATCGTGTTTCGCGGAACGGAGGACACGCTCGACTGGATGACGAACGTCAATGCGAGATTCGTCGCCCTGCAAGGTGGCACGCGCGTTCACACCGGATTCTTTCAGGCCTACTGGCCGATCCGCGACGTCATGTTTGACTTCATCAGGCAGGCGCTGAAGGAAAAGCTGAGGCCGATCTATATCACCGGGCACTCGCTAGGCGGCGCCCTTGCGCTTATGGCAACGGCCGAACTCGCCAATGACGAAGACGCAACAGTGCGGGATTGTATTGCAGCTTGCTATACGTTCGGGTGTCCCCGCGCGGGCGACAGTTCATTCGATCTCTATGTGAAAGCGCCGTTGTACCGGATCACCAACGGGGTCGATCTGGTGCCAGCCATTCCGCCTGCGATCCTCGGCTATCGTCATGTCGGGGATACCAGGTATTTCGGAAAATCCGGAACGTCGCCGGTGCGGCGTTCGCCGAACATTCTACAGAAAACCTGGCGAACGCTTTGGGGACTGGGGGCCCTGATCAGTCGCGGGACATTCTCCAATATCGCCGATCACAGCATGTCTGTTTACGTCGGCAAGCTGGCCGCCTGGGCCAACGAAAATCTCAAGCAAACGCAGGATCGACGCGAATCGACAGCTGATCCCAAGATCTCTAAATGAGCCGAGCGGCAGGATAGCTGATCCTCAGCTATCCACCTTCAGCGCGGCAATGAATGCTTCCTGCGGAATGTCGACCTTGCCGAACTGCCGCATCTTCTTCTTGCCTTCCTTCTGCTTCTCCAGAAGCTTGCGCTTGCGGCTGATATCGCCGCCATAGCACTTCGCGGTCACGTCCTTGCGCAGCGCGCGGACGGTTTCGCGGGCAATCACCTTGCCGCCGATCGCTGCCTGGATCGGAATGACGAACATGTGCGGCGGAATCAGTTCTTTCATCTTCTCGACCATGGCGCGGCCACGGCCTTCGGCGCGGGTGCGATGCACGAGCATCGACAGTGCGTCGACCGGCTCGGCATTGACCAGGATCTGCATCTTGACGAGATCTGCGGCCTTGTAGTCGGTCAGATGATAGTCGAACGAGGCGTAGCCCTTCGAGATCGATTTCAGGCGATCGTAGAAATCGAACACCACTTCGTTGAGCGGCAGCTCGTATTTCACCATTGCGCGGGCGCCGACGTAGGTCAGCTCTTTCTGATTGCCGCGGCGTTCCTGGCAGAGCTTCAGCACGCTGCCGAGATATTCGTCGGGCGTCAGGATCGTGGCTTCGATCCATGGCTCCTGGATCTCGGCGATCTTCACCACATCCGGCATGTCGATCGGATTGTGGATCTCGATCTCCTCGCCATCGGTCAGATGCATCTTGTAGATCACGCTCGGTGCGGTCGCGATCAGGTTGAGGTCGAATTCGCGGCTCAGGCGCTCCTGGATGATTTCCAGATGCAGCAGGCCGAGGAAGCCGCAGCGGAAGCCGAAGCCCAGCGCAGCCGAGGTTTCCATTTCGAACGAGAAGCTTGCGTCGTTCAGCCGCAGCTTGCCCATGGCGGCGCGCAGCGTTTCGAAATCGTCGGCATCGACCGGGAACAGGCCGCAGAACACCACAGGCACTGCGGGCTTGAAGCCCGGCAGCATCTCGGTGATCGGCTTGCGGTCGTCGGTGATGGTGTCGCCGACGCGGGTATCCGCCACTTCCTTGATGGCGGCCGTAATGAAGCCGATCTCGCCGGGACCGAGTTCGTCCACATTGACCATCTTCGGCGTGAAGTAGCCGACGCGCTCGACATCATAGGCCGCGTTGGTGCCCATCATGCGGACGCGCTGGCCCTTCTTCATGACGCCGTCGACGACACGGATGAGGACGACGACGCCGAGATAGACGTCGTACCAGCTATCGACCAGCAGCGCCTTCAGCGTGGCGTCGCGGTCGCCCTTCGGCGGCGGCAGCCGGTGCACGATGGCTTCCAGCACATCAGGCACGCCCAGACCGGTTTTGGCCGAGATCATCAACGCGTCCGAGGCGTCGATGCCGATCACGTCCTCGATCTGCTTCTTCACCTGTTCGGGTTCTGCCGCAGGCAGGTCGACCTTGTTGAGGATCGGCACGATCTCGAGATTGGCATCGAGTGCGTGATAGACATTGGCAAGCGTCTGCGCTTCCACGCCCTGCGAGGCGTCGACCACCAGGAGCGCGCCTTCACAGGCCGCCAGCGATCGCGAGACCTCATAGGCGAAGTCGACGTGGCCGGGCGTGTCCATCAGGTTGAAGATGTAATCCTTGCCGTCCTTGGCCTTGTAATGCAGGCGAACGGTCTGCGCCTTGATGGTGATGCCGCGCTCGCGCTCGATATCCATGGAATCGAGCACCTGCTCCTTCATCTCGCGCGCCTGCAACCCGCCGGTGATCTGGATCAGGCGGTCGGCCAGCGTCGATTTGCCATGGTCGATATGGGCAACGATGGAGAAGTTGCGGACGTTCGAAATCGGGGAGGTTGTCATGCGCGCGGGATAGCATTCAGGCCCCGATGCGGCAACCTTAATACGGGTTTCGGCCTGATTCCCGGCCCTGTTTCCGTCACGGCATCCTGATTTTACTCCGGCCCGAAACACGCTAGGCAGGGCCTCATGAGTACAATCGCTTCCTCCGCCCCCGCCAAGCGCCGGGGCTTGCTGTCGATCGGCCGCCGCGGCGCTGCGCGGCTCGTCGCCTGGGCCGGCAATCCGCAATTGAGCACCCTGCTGGTGCTCGGTTTCACGATCGCCCATGTGGTGCTGTGGACCGCGATCCTGACGCAGGTGAAAGCCGCGCAGGACATCCATTTTGACGTCTCTGAAGGCTATGCCTGGGGGCAGAAGTTCCTGTGGGGCTATGGCAAGCACCCGCCGCTGTCGGGCTGGATCTCGGGCGTCTGGTTCAAATTCTTCCCGCCGGTGGACTGGGCGACCTATCTGCTCGCCATGGTCACGGTCGGCATAGGCATGATCCTTTGCTGGGCGATCGCGCTACGCGTGGTCGATCGGCGCCGTGCCTTTTTCGTGCTGGTGATGGTCGCGATCTATCCGATCTTCAATTTCAAGGGCTTCAAATACAATCCGGACCTGCTGCAGCTGGTGACCTTGCCACTGGTGGTGCTGGCCTATTTGCATGCTTTCGAGAAGCGCTCGATCCGCTCGGGCTTCCTGCTCGGCGTCGCCGCTGCGCTAGCGCTGATGACCAAATACTGGGTGGTGACGATGATCGGCGCCATCGGCCTAGCCGCGCTGATCCATCCGCAGCGGATGCTGTTCCTGCGCTCGCCTGCACCATGGATCGCCATCGTGACGATGGTGGCGGCGATGATTCCGCATCTCGACTGGGTGCGGCAGGTGGAATACGCGCCATTTCGTTACGCCGGTAATACCTATGCGATCTCATCGCGCTGGGAGAGCTTGCAACTGGCGTGGGGCTATGTCGGCCACAATATCGCGCTGCTGCTGTTGCCGCTGGCTCTGGCCGCTGCGGTGCTGGCCTGGGGCCCACGCTGGTGGGCGTCGGTGGCGCGCGATCCCCGCGCATTCGTAAGGCGGCCGTGGTCACTGACGACCAATCCCGGTGTCCGCAGGGATCAGGCCCTGAATATCTGGCTGATCCAGGCTATCGTCGCCGTCGGCCCGCCGATCGGGGCGTTGTTGTTCGACGTCTATATCAAGACCGATTGGGGGATCTCGCTGTTCTTCCTGGTGCCGCTGGCGATCGTTGCAATCCCGTCGCTGAAGATGCCGCGGATCGCGCTGGTCCGGCTCGCCGCGATCTGGCTGGTGCTGTCGCTGGTGATGCTTGCGGCTGCCCCGCAGATCGCCATCGCGTCGCTGCCGCGCGACGCCAATGGCAATTTCGCTCACATCTCCTACTCGCAGCTTGCGCGTGAACTCACCGAAGTCTGGCACACGCGCTTCCACACGCGCTGGAGCGAGGTGGTGGGTTTCGTCGATGTCGCAGAGCAGATGACGTTCTACAGTCCGGATCATCCGCTGCCGTTGACGCCCTATGAGCCATGGCCGTCAGGCGTGACGTCGATGGCCGAAGCGAAGCGCAACGGCTTCATCGGCATCTGCCTTGTAGGGGACTGGAAATTCGAGCGCTGCGAAGCGTGGATGAAGGACAATCTGCCGAATGCCGAACGCATCGTGATGTCGACGCGGCGTTTCTTCAAGGGCAACGTCGGTACGACCGCACGGTGGAATGTCTATGTGGTGGCGCCTGGCGCGATGAAATAGCCGTTCGCTGACGAAACAGCTTCGGCCGGCCGCTACTCTTCGCCGAACTTGTTGGTCACCAGTTCGGTGATCGCGTCGAGGGCGGCTTCAGCCTCGGCGCCTTTGGCGGCAACCAGGATGCTGGTGCCGGGGCCGGCCGACAGCATCATCAGGCCCATGATCGACGTACCGCCAACGGTCTCGCCGTTGCGCGTTACCGTGACGTCGGCATTGAAGCGCTCGACCATCTGCACGAATTTGGCGGAGGCGCGCGCGTGAAGGCCACGTTTGTTGGTGATCGGGATCTCGCGCGAGACGCTACCGGACACCGTCGTATCGTCTGGGCGGTCGCTCATTTGCCGGCGAGAACGCGGCTGGCAATGGTGACGTATTTGCGGCCCGCTTCCTGCGCCATGGCGATCGCATCGGGCAGTGTGCGCTCTTCGCGCACCTTTGCGAGCTTTACCAGCATGGGCAGATTGATACCGGCGAGAACCTCGACCTTCGGCCGGCTCATGCAGGAGATTGCCAGATTCGATGGCGTGCCGCCGAACATGTCAGTGAGGATGGCAACGCCATCGCCACTGTCGACGCGATTGACCGCTTCGATAATGTCGCTTCGACACAAATCGGAATCGTCTTCGGCGCCGATTGTTACGGCTTCAATTTGTTTTTGCGGACCCATTACGTGCTCAAGCGCCGCCTTAAACTCGTCGGCAAGGCGCCCGTGGGTCACAAGTACTAGACCAATCATCGGAAACTCCTCGTGGGTGCTTTTGGTGCACCGCACGAAAGGGCCACTTTGACCATCCAGAGCCCCTATGCAAGAGGGCTCTTCGCGAATCTCCCTTAAATTGCACGGATGCGGCGGGAAGTAGCGCGGGTCTATTCGGTGGCGATAGTGGGACTAATATGGTTACCAATTCCCTTTGAGCAATTGTCCAAAGGTCGCACCGCACTCAAGCCGTCGATTGTTGTCAACGCAGCCACAACCAATGGTAGGGGGTGAAAGCCTGCCCCGACCGGGATTCGAGGCAATTCGACGCCCTCAAGTGCGATTTTGAGCGCTTTCGGCTCCGGCAGGCGCGCGGCGTCGGTTGCGTCGAGATCAACCACCAGCCCGACAATGGCGCCGGTAGCGCAGTCCAGCCGTCGAATCCCGAGCCCTCTGATC
The DNA here is from genome assembly GCF_058800725.1 of Tardiphaga sp. GW822-FHT04G09. Lineage (NCBI taxonomy): Bacteria > Pseudomonadati > Pseudomonadota > Alphaproteobacteria > Hyphomicrobiales > Nitrobacteraceae > Tardiphaga > Tardiphaga sp. GW822-FHT04G09. The sequence continues at coordinate 112,418 of NZ_JBXAMO010000002.1, forward strand.
TCCAGCAATCCGACCAGTTGGGGCGCCGGCCGTACCCACAGTTTTCCATCCCTGACATCCAGATGCACCCGGTCGTCACCGACCAGCATGGCCTCCGGAAGCTGTCCGCACTGACCGGCAAGGATCAGATCGAACGCCAGCCGCGACTTTCCGGAGCCGGCCGGCCCCCGGATCAGCACGGCGCGATCATTCACCAGTACGGCCGACGCGTGGATGCTTTTGCCATCCGCGCTCATGTGGCCGGCAACCGCACAACGAAGCGTGCACCCAGCACAGGGATCTCGCCGCCGACATTGGCCGGGCCGATACGGTTCTCCGCCCAGACCGTGCCGCCATGGGCCTCGACGATCTGCTTGGAGATCGACAGACCGAGGCCGGAATTCTGACCAAAACCCTGATGCGGCCGGTCGGTATAAAAGCGCTCGAAGATGCGTTCGAGTGCGTCCAGTCCGATGCCCGGGCCATCGTCATCGACGACGATCTCGATCTTGCCTTTCAGGCGGCGACAGACGATCCGCACCTTGCCGCCCGGCGTCGAGAACGACTGTGCATTGGTGACCAGATTGGTAATGACCTGACCGAGGCGAGAGTCGTGGCCGGGCACCGAAAACGCGTCGGTGGCTGCGCCTTCGAAGCGGACTTCAACGCCGACGTCATGACCGAGCTTGGTTTCGTTGGCGACCGAGGTCAGCGTGGTCAGCAACCGCCGGACATCGACGGGCGCGGTGTCGTTGCGCTGTAGTTCGGCGTCGAGACGGCTGGCGTCGGAAATATCCGAGATCAACCGGTCAAGCCGTCGCACATCATGTTCGATGACCGCGAGCAGGCGGCTGCGGCTGTTGTCGTTCTTCGCCAGCGGGAGCGTTTCTACGGCGGAACGCAGCGATGTCAGCGGGTTCTTGAGTTCGTGCGAGACGTCGGCGGCGAACATCTCGATCGCTTCGATGCGGTTATAAAGCGCGTCGGTCATGTCGCGCAGCGCGCCGGATAAATGGCCGATCTCGTCGCGCCGGCGTGTGAAGTCGGGAATCTCGACGCGCGTGCGGATACGGCGGCGAACGCGCTCGGCGCTGTCGGCAAGACGTCGCACCGGACCGGCGATGGTCGATGCCAGCAACAACGACAGCACGATCATGACCACGGCGGCGACCGCAAAGACTTTCAGAATCGCCAGACGCTCGGCCGTCACCATCTGGTCGATGTCGTCGCCCTGGGTCGACAGCATCAGTGAACCATGCACGGCACGGAAGCGCTGCACAGGTACGGCGACCGAGACGATGACTTCGCCGCGTTCGTTGATGCGCACCATGCTGCTCTTCAGGCCGTCGAGCGACTGCTGTACTTCCTGATAGCCGTTGCCGTTTTCCGGGCCAAGTTCGCGATAGAGCGGCAGGTCGCCGCGATTGAGCCAGGTCCGGACCGCGATCATCGTGCGTTCGGCAAAGCCGGGCTTTTCGGTGGTCGGGGGCGGCAGTTCGAAACGCAGCACATCGCCGCGGCCATAAAGGCTGCGGCTGTCGAGGATCAGCACGCCGTCGCGGTCGTAGATGCGCGCACGCGTCTTGGTTGGGGAGATCAGCCGCCGCAGCACCGGCGCGACGCGCTCGGGGTTGATCGGGAAGTCGAGGCCGGAGAGTTCGTCCGGCACGCCGTAGGTTTCGCCTGGCTTGAGATCGAGCAGGCGGTCGGGGTCGATCGTAATCGTATTGGTTTCGACGGTGGCCGAAGCGGCAATGGCGCTCGCGATGATTTCGGCCTGCACCAGAAGGCTCTGCGCGCGTGCGTCGATCAGGCCGGCGCGAAATTGCGAGAGATAGAGAATGCTGGCGACGAGGGCGCAAAGGCCGGCGAGGTTGAGCGAAACGATGCGGCGCGTCAGGCTTGAAAAGGTAAGCGCAACGAAGAATTGCCGGGCGCGGCGCAGCCAGTCGAGCGGGCGCTGCCAGCCGCGATGGGCGCGATCGGCATCGCCGCCTGCCGCATGCGGCGAAGTGCCGTCGGCGTCCAGGCTTTCATCAGGCTGCGTACGATCCAGCAATGCCAAAACTGCCCGGTTGTTGTCGATATCTGCGATGCGCCACGCAATGCTCATTGTTGCGGGGGCGGATGCGCATTCTAGCGCAGCACGGCTGAGCCGTCAGGCCCCAACCGTGCCGCGGGAACCCTCTACAGATCAGGTTTCCTTGAAGCGATAGCCGACGCCGTAGAGCGTCTCGATCATCTCGAAGTCGTCGTCGACGACCTTGAACTTCTTGCGCAGCCGCTTGATGTGGCTGTCGATGGTGCGATCGTCCACATAGACCTGATCGTCATAGGCGGCATCCATCAGCGCGTTGCGGCTCTTCACTACGCCTGGGCGTGTGGCCAGCGCCTGCAGGATCAGGAATTCGGTGACGGTCAGCGTGACCGGCTCATTCTTCCAGGTGCAGGTGTGACGTTCCGGATCCATCCGCAGCAAGCCGCGATCGAGCGCCTTGGCATCGGTCTCCTTCGGAGCGGCAGTCGGATCCTTCGGCGCGGCGCGACGCAGCACGGCCTTCACGCGCTCGACCAGCAGACGCTGCGAGAACGGCTTGCGGATGAAATCGTCGGCGCCCATCTTCAGGCCGAACAGCTCGTCGATCTCTTCGTCCTTCGACGTCAGGAAGATCACCGGCAGATCGGACTTCTGGCGCAGACGACGCAGCGTCTCCATACCGTCCATGCGTGGCATCTTGATATCGAGGATCGCGAGGTCTGGCTGGCTGGTGCGGAAACCATCGAGCGCAGAAGCACCGTCCGTATAGGTCATGATGCGGTAGCCTTCGGCTTCCAGCGCGATCGATACGGATGTGAGAATGTTACGGTCGTCGTCGACCAGAGCGATAGTTGGCATGAGCCTGCTTTCCGAGCGGGATGGGCTATCCGGCAGAATTCGACAATCCGCCGTATGAGGTGGCCTTAAGAACACAGTCAACAAACAAGTCCTGCAACGAGCAATGCAAGCTGGGCTGAAGTGTGGCCGAGTTCCCTAAACGCTTGAATGACGCGTGGGTTCCATAGATGTATAGACCTCCCGGCGAAGAAGAAGAAGCTACTTTTTGCAATGAAATACGGGATTTAACGATGCAACCGACCCCCGATTTCGACCCCTCGCGCGTCACCCGGTCGCTATTGCGGCGCAGTCGGCAGGGTGCCCTGGCCACCCTGACCGTCGGCTCCGGCGATCCTTATTGTGCGTTGGCCAATGTCGCCAGCCACCCGGATGGGTCGCCGATTCTCCTGATTTCCCGGATGGCGCTCCATACCCGGAATATCCTGGCGGATGCCCGCGTCTCGCTGATGCTGGATGAGCGGGCTCCGGGTGACCCCTTGGAGGGCTCGCGCATCATGCTCGGAGGTATCGCGCAGGAGGCCAGCGAGAGCGAAAAATCGCTGCTGCGCCGACGCTATTTGAGTGTCCATCCATCCGCACAAGTCTTTGTGGATTTTAAGGATTTCTCGTTTTTCAGGATCGTGCCGAAGAGCGTCCATCTGGTGGCTGGCTTTGGCCGCATCAACGATCTGACGCCGGAGCAATTTCTGACCGACCTCACCGGTGCCGAAGCGATGCTGGAGGCAGAGGAGGGCGCTGTTGCTCATATGAACGCCGATCATCTCGATGCGCTCAATCTCTATGCAACAAAGCTTCTGCGCGCGGAGGCGGGTGACTGGCGCTGCACCGGATGCGACCCGGACGGTATCGATCTGCAGAACAGCGGGATGGTGATGCGGCTGGACTTTCCGCGGCGGATTGTCACTCCGGGTGCGTTGCGGCAAGTCCTGAAGGAACTCGCAGAGCAGGCCCGCGCTTTGAATAATTGAGCGGTATCAAGTGCCGTGCTGGAATAAACCAAATATACGGACGACAGCTTGGCATTTCACATCTTCGTCACTATTAGATCGCCGGATTACTGGCCGAGCGTTTATAGTGAAGGCTACTGCTGCTGACGTGCAATTGAAGACAGTCGCACAGGTCGGATATGCGGACTCAAGGAGGAATATTCCGTGCAAGAGACGGGCGTACGTAACGGTGCCTATGGCGCCGATAAATTCGGACTGAAAAATCTCAAGGCGGTGAACTGGAATCTCGGCGCACCGCAGCTTTACGAATATTCGCTGCGCAATGGCGAAGCCGAATTGTCGTCCGATGGCGCCCTCTGCGCTGACACGGGTGAATTCACCGGCCGCAGCCCGAAGGACAAGTTCACCGTCAAGGATGCCTCCACCGAACAGATGTGGTGGGCTGGCAATCAGGCGATCACGCCGGAGCAGTTCGAAGCGCTCTATATCGATTTCAAGAAGCACGCCGAAGGCATGACCCTGTTCGCGCAGGACCTTTATGGCGGCGCCGATCCGAGTTTCCAGATCAAGACCCGCGTGTTCACCGAACTCGCCTGGCATTCGCTGTTCATCCGCACGCTGCTGATCCGCCCGGAAGCCGCTGCGTTGAAGGACTTCGTGCCTGAACTGACCATCATCGACCTGCCGAGCTTCAAGGCCGATCCGAAACGTCACGGCTGCCGTTCGGAAAACGTCGTGGCCATCGATTTCGCCCGCAAGATCGTCCTGATCGGCGGGTCTTATTATGCCGGCGAGATGAAGAAGTCGGTCTTCACCACGCTGAACTACTATCTGCCCGCCAAGGGCGTGTTGCCGATGCATTGCTCGGCCAATGTCGGCCCCGATGGCGACAGCGCGATCTTCTTCGGCCTGTCCGGCACCGGCAAGACCACGCTCTCGGCCGATCCGAAGCGCACGTTGATCGGCGACGACGAGCATGGCTGGGGCAAGGACGGCATCTTCAATTTCGAAGGCGGCTGCTACGCCAAGACCATCAAGCTGTCGGCAGAAGCCGAGCCGGCGATCTACGCGGCGAGCAAGCGCTTCGGCGCGGTGCTGGAAAACGTCGTGCTTGACGCCAACACTCGCCTGCCGGATTTCGACGATGGTTCGAAGACCGAGAACACCCGCTCGGCCTATCCGCTCGACTTCATCCCGAATGCGTCGCGCACCGGCCGTGCGCCGCAGCCGAAGAACGTGGTGATGCTCGCCGCCGACGCGTTCGGCGTGCTGCCGCCGATTGCCAAGCTGACGCCAGCGCAGGCGATGTATCACTTCCTGTCCGGCTACACCGCGAAGGTTGCTGGCACCGAGCGTGGTCTCGGTAACGATCCGGAGCCCGAATTCTCGACCTGCTTCGGCTCGCCGTTCCTGCCGCTTGATCCCTCGGTCTATGGCAACATGCTGCGTGACCTGATCGCCAAGCACAATGTCGACTGCTGGCTGGTCAATACCGGCTGGACCGGCGGCAAATACGGCGTCGGTTCGCGCATGCCGATCAAGGTGACGCGCGCGCTGCTCACTGCAGCGCTCAACGGTTCGCTGCGCAGTGTGGAATTCCGCACCGACAAGTATTTCGGTTTCGCAGTCCCGACCGCGCTGGATGGCGTGCCGTCGGAGATCCTCGATCCCGTCAACACCTGGAAGGACAAGGCCGAATTCGATGCCACCGCGCGCAAGCTGGTCGGCATGTTCCAGAAGAACTTCGCCAAGTTCGAAGCGCAGGTCGATGCGGAAGTCCGCGCCGCCGCGCCGGATGTGAAGCTGGCGGCGGAGTAAGTCGCTGTAGCGATTAGGAACGCGAAAGGGCGGCCGCAAGGCCGCCTTTTTCATGTCACGCGAAATCTATCAACCGTCACGCCCGGCCATGACGAAACCGTTAGTCGGAATGCGATGCACGACCAGCTAGAACGCGAAGGCTGGATTGCTTCGTCGCAAGGGCTCCTCGCAATGACGGCTGACAGGTAAGGACACTTCAAATGAAAAACGTCATGCTCACCTGGCCGTTCTGGGCGCTGCTGTCCGCGGCCTTTGCGGCGCTCACGGCGATCTTCGCCAAGGTCGGCATCGAGAACGTCAATTCGGACTTCGCGACCTTCATCCGCACCATCGTCATTCTCTTTGCCGCTGGCATGATGGTTTATGTCACGGGCAACTGGCAATCGCCGTCAGCCGTCTCGCCGAAGACGTGGTTTTTCCTCGTGCTGTCAGGATTGGCGACCGGTGCCTCATGGATCTGCTATTTCCGTGCGCTGAAACTCGGCAATGCCGCGCAAGTCACGCCGATCGACAAGCTCAGCGTCGTGTTCGTCGCAGTGTTCGCCGTATTGTTTCTCGGCGAGAAACTGTCGCTGCCGAACTGGCTCGGCGTCATCCTGATCGCTTGCGGCGCGGTGCTCGTTGCCTATCGCGCGTGAGCACCGCCGCGCTCACGTCGCCTTGCGTGCCTGCAGACCCGTTGTGCCCGGTAGATCGCCAGCAATCGGCACGCCCCAGATATCATCGGCATATTCACGGATCGTGCGGTCCGACGAGAACCAGCCCATCCGTGCGGTGTTGAGAATCGCGGCGCGGCTCCAGGCTGAGCCGGCCCTCCATCGCGTGTCGATGCCGCGCTGGGCTTCGTAATAGGAATCGAAGTCAGCACTCACGACGTAATGGTCGAGATGGCGCAGCGCGTGGCCAACCGACGCGTAACGGCCGGGATCGTCCGGCGAGAATGCGCCGGTCTCGATGGCCTGGATGGCACGCCCGAGATTTGGCGATTTGTTGATGACGTCCGAGGCGTCGAGGCCCTTGGCGCGGCGCTCGACAACTTCCGCAGCAGTCATGCCGAAGATCGCGATATTCTCCGGGCCGACATTGTCGCGGATCTCGATATTGGCGCCGTCCAGTGTGCCGATGGTCAGCGCGCCGTTCAGCGACAGTTTCATATTGCCGGTGCCGGAGGCCTCCATGCCGGCGGTGGAGATCTGCTCGGAGAGGTCGGCGGCGGGAATGATGACTTCCGCGAGGCTGACATTGTAATCCGGCAGGAACGCCACCTTCAGCTTGCCGCCGATCGTGGTATCGTTGTTCACGATATCAGCGACATCGTTGATCAGGCGAATGATCAGCTTGGCATAGCGATAGCTCGCCGCCGCCTTGCCGGCGAAAATCTTGACGCGTGGCACCCAGTCCTTGCCCGGCTCGTCCTTGATCGCCTGATAGAGCGCAACGGTCTCGACGAGATTGAGAAGCTGCCGCTTATATTCGTGGATGCGTTTGATCTGCACGTCGAACAGCGCCGAGGGATCGGCCTGAACGCCGAGCTTCTCGCCGATCACGCGCGCAAGTGCGAGCTTGTTGTGATGTTTGACCTTGCGGAATTCCTGCTGGAACGCAGCGTCGCCGGCAAAGGCCTCCAGCTTGATGAGCCGCGTGGGATCGTCGAGCACGGCCTCGCCGCAGGTGGCGCGCAACAGGTCGGTGAGTTTCGGATTGGCCAGCATCAGCCAGCGGCGGAAAGTAATGCCGTTGGTCTTGTTGGTGATACGGCCGGGATAGAGCTGGTTGAGATCGTGGAAAACGGTCTCCTTCATCAGCTCCGAATGCATCGCCGATACGCCGTTGATGCGGTGCGAGCCGATGAAAGCGAGATTGCCCATGCGGACGCGGCGGCCGGAGGTCTCGTCGATGATTGAGACCGAGGCGCGATAGGCGGTGTCGCCTGGACGCGTCGCATCGGCACGATCGAGATGCGCTTCATTGATGCGATAGATGATCTCGAGATGCCGCGGCAGCAGCCGCTGGAACAGTTCGACCGGCCAGGTCTCCAGCGCTTCGGGCAACAGCGTATGGTTGGTGTAGGACAGCGTTGCGTTGGTGATCTGCCAGGCGGCGTCCCAGCGCATATTGTGCTGGTCGACCAGAATGCGCATCAGCTCGGCGATCGCCAGGCTCGGATGCGTGTCGTTCATCTGCACCGCGGCCTTGTTGGCGAGGCCACGCAAATTGCCGTCGGAGTGGAGATGACGCTTGACGAGATCCTGCAGCGACGCAGAGACGAAGAAGTATTCCTGCCGCAACCGCAATTCGCGGCCGGCAGCACTCTCATCGTTCGGATAGAGGAATTTGCAGATGGCTTCGGCGCGCGCCTGTTCGGCGCTGGCGCTGACATAGTCACCGGTGTTGAACACGTCGAGCCGCAACGGATCCGGCGCGCGCGCCGACCACAGCCGCAGTGCGTTCACATGCTGGCCGCGCCAGCCGACGATCGGCGTATCATAGGCAACGGCCTCGACAGTCTCGCCGGGATGCCAGATGACCTGCTTGCGGCCCTTGCCGTCCTCGATGGTCTCGATACTGCCGCCGAAGTGGATGTCATACCGCACCTCGCGCCGCGGCATCTCCCAGGGGTTGCCGAAGCCCAGCCATTCATCAGGATATTCCTGCTGCACGCCATGGGAGATGATCTGGCGGAACAGGCCGAAATCGTAGCGGATGCCGTAGCCGAAAGCCGGAATGCCGAGCGTTGCCATGCTTTCCATGAAACAGGCAGCGAGGCGGCCGAGACCGCCATTGCCCAGCGCTGCGTCGGGCTCGCATTTGCGGAGTTCGTCGAGGCCGACGCCGAGATCGCCGAGGGCTGCTTCGAACAGCGGCAGCAGGCCCATATTGTTCAGCGCGTCGGTGAACAGGCGGCCGATCAGGAATTCCAGTGAGAGGTAATAGACCCGCTTGCGGCCGGCGTCGTAGCTCTCTTTGTCCGAGGTAAGCCAGCGATGCACCATGCGGTCGCGCAGCGTCAGAGCGGCAGCCTTGTACCAGTCGTGCTTGGTGGCGAAGGCCGCTTCCTTGCCGATCGCCAGCCTCAGCTTGACGAGAATGGCGCTCTTGATGTCGGCGAGCGCCAGCTCGTCCACGGGGGCATTCGCCGGCTGGAATTTTGCTGGGACTGATAGATCTGACAAACCGGCCATCCTGAGCTGTGTCACTGACGAAAATCATACGCGTATTTGACTGCTGCCGGAACCCGTGGCGGTGGCGAGCTTTTGCAATGGAACTGCCCTGGATTTGAGCAGTCGGCGGAGCCGGAGCTATGCCGTTACGAGCGGCGGCGAAAGGGACGCTGGAGTTATCAGCTTGAGCTCTGCCAGTCCGATGACCTCACGGGGCAGGAATGGGTAAATAAGATGGAACAAATTAAGAACAAATTAGTAAGCTATTGATATTCCGATGTGATTCGTTGCAGTCGCCCACAATATCTATGGTCTGTTCAAGCTCGCGAGGACTAGATGTCCACCATTGCCTTCGATCAGTTTGCTCTCACCCGAATCGCCGATTACGCGCGGTCGCTGTCGCGGCTGCATCTGATGGCGCGTCGGCATCCCATCGATGACGATCAGATCGATCGCGAGTTCAACACCGTTTGCCTCTCGGTCTGGGGCTATACGACGGACGACATCAGCGATGACCTGTTCTCACTGGAAGATCACGCCTGGCTCGACCAGCTCGACGAGGCGCATGCGCGGATCTTTGCGGCCGAACAGGGCTACGACCTCGTCGATGACCACGGCATGCTCACAGACTGGTGGGGGTATTGCTGGATGATCCTTGCCGAGAAGCGCGGATTGCTGACCCCGGAGAATCGCGCGGCCGCACGTGCGGAGATCGAGGAGAAGTATCTCTCGGCGCCGAACGTCATCGGCGTCATCGTCGGACGATGATCTACTGAAGCTCGGCGCGCTTGGCGCGGGTGGCCGGGGCAGTCTTCGGAATGACGGTTGTGGCAGGGGCAGGAACTGGCGCGGCATCGCGCGCGGCTTCCGGCATCGGCGCTTCGTCGGTGACCATTTCGGCGGAGACCGGCGCGACCTTCATCTCGCCGAGCCGGGCACGGACGTCGGAGGTCAGGCCGGGATAGTTCGCCACTGGCGTAAATTCAGCGGTCTGGGTGTTGCCGGTGCGGACGCCCGAGAAAGCGACAAGCCCGTTAGTGGTGGCAACCACGTCGCCGGGACGCAGGGAAGTATCGAGCGTCAAATCGACCGGCGCGAGTCCCCAGGAATCGCGGCCGTTGCAGGTGCAGTCGGCCTTGAGGGCCTTGCGATATGCGAAGGCATTTTCGAGATCGTTATAACGCTCGCCGGTGCTCGACGATGCGCTTTCGATGCTGCTGCCGAACAGGATCTTGGTGGTCGCCGCCGGGCAGAATGCCTGGCACATCTGTGCCTGGCTCATGCCGCGGCCGAGCGGAAAATATTTGCCGTCGCAGGTGCGCACGCAGAAGGCGGGACCGGAGCCGCCGGCGGATGGGCTCCGCTGGGGCGGCGGCGCTTCGACTGGCGTGTTGAGGCCGAACGGATCCGAGAAAAAATTGCTCTCGGGCGCGCCGCGGCGCTGCTGCTGTTTCTGCGGCTGGCTGCCACCGAACAGGAAATCGAAGAAATTCTGCGCAGACGCCATCTGCGGGGTCAGCGCGCCGAGGCTCATGGCCGTCAGCAGCACCAAGGGACGCACGACTCGCGACGATGTTCGATTGTGACGCAACGCCAGCTCCGCGACCGCATGTCAGTGCCGGAGCGCAAACGCTCCGATGCGGTGTCAGGTTAGGGCGTCATGGTAAATGAATGGTAACCGCGCGGCGGGCTAGATGAAAAACACCCATGTCATCAGCAGGAAGACCGGGATCAGCACTGCACCCGACCACAGGATGTAACCGAAGAAGCTCGGCATCTTTATCCCCGCGTCGCGGGCGATGGCATAGACCATGAAGTTCGGCGCGTTGCCGATATAGGTGTTGGCACCCATGAACACTGCACCTGCCGAAATCGCCGCCAGTGTCGCGGCCCCCGTTGTCATCAGTGCCTTGGCGTCGCCGCCCGCGAGTTCGAAGAATACGAGGTAGGTTGGCGCATTGTCGAGGAACGACGACAGGGTGCCGGTGAGCCAGAAATAGGCGGTATTGTTCGGCGTGCCGTCGGCATGGCTGACAAGGGCGACTAGTGGGGCAAACGGCCCCTGGCTGCCAGCCTGCAGCATCGCCATGACAGGCACGATGCAGATGAAGATGCCGGCGAACAGCAGTGCGACTTCCTCGATCGGGCCCCATTTGAAATCGTTCGCCTTGCGGTGCTCGGCCTTGGTCAGCCACAGCGACGCAAACGTCGCCAGCACGAAAATCACATCGCGCAGCAGATCCTGCAACGCGAGCGGCGTGCCGAGTATGGTGAAGGTGATGCCCGGCTTCCAATTGGCACTCATCAGAATCGCGCCGATGATCACGACCAGCAGCAGCAGGTTGATCTTGCCGTGCAGATGCAGTGGCAAATCCGGCGTCGGGTCTTTCTTCTTGGGAAAGTTGCCTTCGCGATGATGCAAATAGACATCCAGCGCCATGAAGATGGCCAGCACGATGCCGGCCGTGAACAGCGTGTCCGGAAAAATATGCACGGTGGTCCAGAAGAAATCGACGCCGCGCAGGAAACCGAGAAACAGCGGGGGATCGCCGAGCGGCGACAGCGAGCCGCCGATGTTCGAGACGAGAAAGATGAAGAACACCACGACATGGACGTTGTATCGGCGATCGTCATTGGCACGGATCAGCGGGCGGATCAGGATCATCGACGCGCCGGTGGTTCCGACCACGCTGGCCATCAGCGTGCCGAAGCCAAGCAGCGCCGTGTTGGTCAACACGCTGTCATGCAGGTTGCCTTCGACATAGATGCCGCCAGCCACCGTGAACAGCGCCAGCAGCAGCAGGATGAAAGGCAGATATTCGAGCAGCACGGTGTGGGACAGCGTGTGCACCACCGTCGTGGCACCGGTGAAGATGAACAGCGGTATGATCACCAGCGCGGCCCAGAACGCTGCGAACTTGCCGTAATGATGTTCCCACAGATGCGGATAGAGCACCGGGCCGGTGGCGATGCAGAGCAGGATGCCGGCGAATGGCAATGCCCACAACATCGACAGCTTGGCGCCATCGAGGCCGCCTTCGGCTGCCTGCGCCATATCGGGTGCTAGCGTGACGAAGAGGGTGAAAGCGGCGAGAACGAGGAAGCGAAGCAAAACGTGACCTTTCACTGCATCCTCGCGTGCTTTGCGCGCGAACGGAGCCGATAAAGAATCAACCCTTCAGAAATTCCCCGGCCTTGTAAAGCGAGCGAAACGCCACGCCGGCCTTGGCGAAGGTCTCTGCAGCACCTTCGTCACGGTCGACCATGGTGAAGACCAGCACGACTTCACCGCCGGCCTCGCGCACGGCATCGAGCGCCTTCACGGCCGAGCCGCCGGTGGTGGTGACGTCCTCGACGATGACGATGCGCTTGCCTTCCAGCGTCTCGCCCTTGGCGAGGCCTTCCACGGCGAGACGCGCGCCGTGTTCCTTCGGCTTCTTGCGGACAAAGAAGGCGGCAATCGGATGGTTCTTCAGCCAGGAGAGCTGCGCCAGCGCACCGGCCAGCGGCACGGCGCCCATTTCCAGGCCGCCGACATAATCGAGATTGTCCTCGCGCAACGCGTCATAGGTCAGCTCGGCCAGCAGCGCCGCGCCTTCCGGGTCGCACATGGTGGGCTTCAGGTTGAAGTAGAAATTGCTCTTGCGGCCCGAGGCCAATGTGATCTCGCCGTAACCGAACGAACGGTCGCGGATGATCTCGAACAGGCGGGCGCGGGCGGCTGATTTGGTCAAAATGAATGTCTCTGTGCTGAACCGGGCGCAATCTATCGGCGCTTTCCGGCACATTCCAGACTGGAACGGGCGTCGTCAACACTCTCCGGTCCCTTTTACCGTCCATCGGGACGATGCTAGAGACCTGACAACAAGATCGGGCAAGACCGGAAGAGGAAACGCATGACCATCGAACTGCACACCTGGAATACGCCGAATGGCCGCAAGATCTCCGTCGCGCTGGAGGAAATGGGCCTGCCCTACAAGGTGTTCCCGGTGCATATCGGCAAGGGCGAGCAGATGAAGCCCCAATTCCTGAAAATCAGCCCGAACAACAAGATTCCCGCCATCGTCGATCCCGACGGACCGGACGGCAAGCCGGTCAGCGTGTTCGAATCCGGTGCCATCCTCCTTTATTTGGGCGAGAAGACCGGCAAATTCCTGCCGAAATCTCTCGGTGACCGCATCCCGGTGCTGGAATGGCTGATGTGGCAGATGGGGGGCTTCGGCCCGATGCCGGGCCAGGTACATCATTTCATCGCGCTGGAGGACGAGACCCAGCGCGCCTATGGGCTGAAGCGCTATTCGGACGAGACTCGTCGGCTCTATGGCGTGCTGGATCGCCAGCTGGCCGATCACGAATTCGTCGCCGGCGCGCTCTCGGTGGCCGATTTCGCCATTCTCGGCTGGGCCTGGCGCCATGAGCGCCACAAGGTGTCATTCGCCGATTTCCCACATGTCGGTCGCTGGTACGATGCGTTGATGGCGCGGCCCGGCGTGAAGCGGGGTATGGAGGCGAAGCTGGATTAAAGCGTTTTCCAGCGAAGTGGGTACCGGTTCGCATCAAGAAAACGCGTCAAAACAAAAAACTAGACCTCGGTTCCGCTTCTAGCAGAACCGAGGCTCTAGGCCCGCTTCGTCTCCAGCGCCATCCGCACGGCAAGCCCGGCGAGCACCGTGCCCATCAGCCAGCGCTGCAGCCTGAGCCAGGTCGGTCGCTCGCCAAGAAACAGCGCGATCGACCCGGCGCCGAGTGCGATCAGCCCGTTGACGCCGACGCTGATGATCGTCTGCGTCGATCCCAGCACCAGCGATTGCGTCAGCACACTGCCGGCCGTGGGATCGATGAATTGCGGCAGCAGCGCCAGATACAGCATGGCGATCTTCGGATTGAGCAGATTGGTCACAAAGCCCATGACGAACAGTTTGCGCGGGCTGTCGATGGCCAGTTTCTTGACCTGAAACGGTGAGCGGCCGTTCGGCTTCAGGGCCTGCCATGCCAGCCACAGCAGATAGGCCGCGCCGGCAAGGCGCAATGCGTCATAGGCATAGGGCACAGCGAACAGCAGCGCGGTGATGCCGAAGGCCGCGCACAGCATGTAGAAGATGAAGCCCAGCGCCACGCCGCCAAGCGACACCATGCCGGCCGCGGGCCCCTGCGTGATCGAGCGCGAGATCAGGTAGATCATGTTCGGCCCCGGCGTCAGCACCATGCCGAGCGAGACGAGGGCGAAACCGAGCAGGGATGTGAGATGGGGCATGGGCTACTCGCGGCTGAGGATAGCCGTTGTGTAGCTCATGAAGCGGCGCTGAACCATTTCAGATAGAGCATCGCAGATAGTCGAAATCCATCTGCGATGCTGGTTTGGACGGTAAAACTAGTGCGCCTCTTCCCAGTTATTCGCCGCGCGTGCGTCGACCTGCAGCGGCACGGACAGCAGCACCGCCGGGAATGGCGCGTCCTGCATGGTGTGCTGCACGACTGGCAGCGTCGCCGCCACTTCGTCGTCAGGCACCTCAAAAATTAGTTCGTCATGCACCTGCAGCAGCATTTTCGCTGACAGCTTCTTCTCCGCCAGAGCGTCTTCCATCCGCGTCATGGCGCGGCGGATGATGTCGGCGGCCGTTCCCTGCAGGCGGGCATTGATCGCGGCGCGTTCGTTGAAGGCGCGGATCGAGGCATTCGAGGCCTTGATGTCCGGGTAGTGGCACTTGCGCCCGAACAGGGTCTGCACGTAGCCGTGCTCCCGGCAGAAATCGCGCGTCTGGTCCATATAGGCGCGGATACCCGGGAAGCGTTCGAAGTACTTCTTGATATAGGCGCCGGCTTCCTCGCGGGGGATGCTGAGCTGGTTGGCGAGGCCGAAGGCCGAGATGCCGTAGATGATGCCGAAATTGATCGCCTTGGCGCGGCGGCGGATTTCCGCCGGCATGTCCTTCACCGGCACGCCGAACATTTCCGACGCCGTCATGGCGTGAATGTCGAGCCCGTCCTGGAACGCTTGCTTCAGCACCGGGATATCGGCGATCTCCGCCAGCAGCCGCAGCTCGATCTGCGAATAGTCGGCGGACACCAGCTTGTGGCCGGGGGCGGCGATGAAGGCACGGCGGATCTTGCGGCCGTCTTCGGTTCGCACAGGGATGTTCTGCAGGTTCGGTTCGTTGGACGAGAGGCGTCCCGTCGTCGTCGCTGCCAAGGCGTAAGTCGTGTGGACGCGGTGGGTCTGCGGATGCACGTAATTCGGCAACGCATCTGTATAGGTCGAGCGCAGCTTGGAGACCTGGCGCCAGTCGAGAATCTTGCGCGGGAATTCGTGACCCTGTTCGGCGAGGTCATCGAGCACCTGCGCGGACGTCGACCACGCACCGGTCTTGGTCTTGCTGCCGCCCGGCAGACCCATCTTGCCGAACAGGATATCGCCCAATTGTTTGGGACTGCCGATATTGACCTCTTCGCCGGCGATCTCGCGAATCTCTGCCTCGATGCGGGCAGCGGTCTGCGCGAAGTCCGCCGAGAGCTTCGACAGCACTTGCCGGTCGATGGAGATGCCGCGGCGCTCCATGCGCGCCAGCACGGAAATCAGCGGCCGCTCCAGCGTTTCATAGACGGTGGTCATGTGCTCGGCCGGCAGCCGAGGTTTCAGCACATTCCATAGTCGTAGCAGTACGTCGGCGTCTTCCGCGGCGTAGGCGGTGGCGCGGTCGATCTTGACCTGCTCGAAGGTCAGCTTGCCTTTGCCGGAGCCGATGAGTTCGCCAAAGGTCAGCATGGCATGGCCGAGCCAGATCTCGGCGAGCGCATCGAGACCATGGGCATTGCGCCCGGCATCCAGGGCGTAGGACATCAACTGCACGTCATCGGCGTTGCGCAGGGTGATGCCATGCTGGGCCAGAAGTACTGCGGTGAACTTGATGTTGAAGCCGATCTTCAGCAGGCCCGCGGATTCCAGCAGCGGCTTCAGCGCGGCGAGCGCATCGGCGGGTTTGATCTGATCGGGCTCGAGATCCGCAGCGAACAGACCGGAGCCGTCGCCGGATTGTCGGTGCGCGAACGGCACGTAGCAGGCGTCATTCGGCCCGAGCGACAGGGCGATGCCGACCATATCGGCCTGCATCGGATCGATCGACGACGCCTTGCATTCGAACGCCACGTGACCGGTATCGAGGATGCGCGCGATCCATGCATTGAGGTCGGCGAGCGTGCGCACGGTCTGATAGTTGTCGCGCTTGACCGGCAGCTTTCGCGCCGCTTCGGCGCGGGCCTTGGCCAGCGAGATCGGTGTGAGCACGTCCTTGCTGCCTGGACCGGTCGCGTGGGCGCTACCGCTTACCGGGCTGGTCGCGCCCGTCTTGCCCTTGGCAGCAGGCGCAGGTTCGGCGTCGCCGAACAGGTCGCCGCCCTGGCCACCGGCTTCGCTGGTCTTTCGCGCGGGCGGTATCGCCGCAGAACCGCCTTCCGCTTCCACATCGGCCGGATCGATCTCGGCATATTCGGCGACGCGCCGCGTCAGCGTGGAGAACTCCATAAACTTCAGGAACGCGATCAGCTTGCGCGCGTCTGGCTCATGCACCGCGAGCTCATCGAGCGGCACGTCGAGCGTCACCCTGTCGTCGAGCAGCACGAGCTGTCGCGAGATCCGCGCCTTTTCGGCGTGCTCGATCAGCGACTCGCGGCGTTTCGGCTGCTTGATTTCACCGGCGCGGGCGAGCAGCGTGTCGAGATCGCCATATTCGGTGATCAGCTGTGCCGCAGTCTTGATGCCGATGCCGGGTACGCCGGGCACGTTGTCGACGCTGTCGCCGGCCAGTGCCTGCACTTCGACAACCTTGTTTGGCGGGACGCCGAATTTCTCGATCACCTCGGCGATCCCCAGGCGGCGGTCCTTCATGGTGTCGTACATGGTGACCTGTTCGGTCACCAGCTGCATCAGATCCTTGTCGGAGGATACGATGGTGGCGGTCGCGCCGCGCTCACCGGCTTCGCGGACATAGGTCGCAATCAGGTCGTCGGCCTCGAAACCGCCCTGTTCGATGCTCGGCAGGTCGAAGGCGCGGACGGCGTCGCGGATCAGCGCGAATTGCGGGATCAGGTCGTCCGGCGCCGCCGGCCGGTGCGCTTTGTATTCGGGGTAAAGCTTGTTGCGGAAGGTCACTTCCGACTTGTCGAAGATGATCGCCAGATGCGTCGGCCGGTTGTCCGGCGGCATGTCCCGGATCAGCTTCCACAGCATGTTGCAGAAGCCCAGCACTGCATTCACCTGCAGCCCGTCGGATTTGCGGTTCAGCGGCGGCAGTGCGTGATAGGCGCGAAAAATATAGGACGAGCCGTCGACCAGAAAGACGTGGTCGCCCTTCGCCAGGGGCTTGACGGTGGCGGGCTTGGTGGCAGCTGTTTCTGAGGTTTTCGGCATGGCCGCAACTTAAGGATTTTCGCCGGAAATGACAGTCTGTCAGCCGGCCATCCCGCGGGTTTTTGTGATGCCGGCCGGCTTGCGCCACGCCCTGTTCCATGTGTCCTTGCGCCGGTCATTGCCAATCGAAGGACCATTCATGCCCGAGCTCGCCGAACTGATGGACAAGATGAAGGGCGTGGAGGCCGAGATCGAGGCCGAGCTGACCCGCCGGCGGGAAGAGCTGCGCTTCCACTTCGAGCGCCGCAAGATCGTATTCGAGCAGGATATCGAGAAACTGCAGCGTGCCATCAAGGTGGGCGCGTCGAAATACCTCTTCTGCGCCAATCCGCTGATCGTGCTGTCGGCACCGGTGATCTATTCGCTGATCATCCCCTTCGTGCTGATCGATCTCTGGGTGATGGCCTATCAGGCGATCTGTTTTCCGATCTATGGCATCTCCAAGGTGCGGCGGCGCGACTATCTGGTGTTCGACCGGCATCATCTCGCCTATCTCAACATCATCGAGAAGGTGAACTGCGCCTATTGCTCCTATTGCAATGGCGCCGCCGCTTTCGTGCGCGAAGTCGCCGCGCGTACCGAGGTCTATTGGTGCCCGATCAAACATGCGCGCCGCGTTCTCGGCCCGCATCCGCACTATGTCGGCTTCGCGGATTTCGGCGACGCGGAAGGCTTCCGCAAGAAGATCGAGGATATGAAGGACGGTGTGAAGCTGGACGAATGAACGGCGCAACGATGATCCTTGCGCCAGCGGTTGATCTTGCGATGAACTAGCGTCGAAGATCCTTTAGGCAATCGTCGAGAAATTCCATCACGGCGCGTACGTTCGGCGCGGCACGCATGTCGCGATGTACAACCAGCCAGACGTCGCGCCGGACGGCATTCGATGCGATCGTGCAGCGTCGCAGTCCCGGTTCGGGATCGCCGATGAAATGTGGCAGCAGGGCGAGTCCAATCCCGACGCGCGCCGCGGCTGTCTGGTTCTCGAGGTCGCTGCTGTAAAGCACGATCTCACGGCTGGCGACGATGGCCTTCAGCCACTTCTGCTGTGGAGAGTCATCCATACTGCGATCATAGGCGATGAAGGCGAAGGCCGATGGCGGTGTCTCCTTCAGATATTGTGGCGACCCGTACAGGCTGAACCCGAATGAACCGACCTTGCGCGCGATCAGGCCGGGTTCGGTCGGTCGGGACAGGCGTACGGCGATATCAGCCTCGCGTCGGTTCAGCGAGGCTGCGCGCTTTTCGCCGATCAGCGTGAGGCGAATGCCGGGATGACGCTGCCGCAACCGGAGCAGGTGTGGCGCGATGAGCGCGTTGGTCAGAGACGGCGGTGAACTGATGGTAATGTCGCCGCGCAGGCTGGCTTTCGCCGCCAATGCGGTGCGCTCGACTGCGAACGCCGCATCTTCCATCGGCGCCGCGGTGTCCGCCACGCGCCTGCCGGTATCGGTCAGCACGTAGCTGCGCGCGCGGCGATCGACCAGTTTCATGCCGGTGTCGGCTTCCAGCGCGGCTACGCGACGCGCCACGGTGGCATGATCGACACCCAGTACGCGGGCCGCGGCGGATAGCGAGCCTTCACGCGCAAGCGTCACGAAATGACGCAGGTCTTCCCAATCAGGCATGTGCAAAATCTCACAATAAATATGCAGAGATACGGAATTTTGCATATCAGGCCGATGCTGCAAAGTGGCTCACCTTCCCAGGAGATCACCGATGACCAGCATCATTCGCCTCAAGTCGCCCGGCGGCATCGAGCAGCTCGAACATGTGACTGTCGAGTTGCCGCGGCCCGGGCCTGACGAGATCCGAATCCGGCAGACTGCGATCGGCATCAACTTCCTCGATATCTACTACCGCACGGGCATGTACCCACCAACCGCGGACGGTGTTCTCGGTGCCGAGGCGGTGGGTGTCGTGATGGCGATCGGCGAGAATGTCAGTTCGGTGCAGGTCGGCGACAGGATCGGATATGCTGGTGCACCGGTGGGCGCTTACGCCTCCGACCGCAACCTGCCGGCATGGCGCGCGGTCAAATTGCCGGACGGTCTCACCGACGCGACTGTCGCTTCGGTGCTGCTCAAGGGCATTACGGCTTATATGCTGCTGACGCGTGTCTATCCGGTCGGGACCGGCACGGTCGTGTTAGTGCACAGCGCAGCCGGCGGCCTCGGTCAGTTGCTGACACGCTGGGCACGGCACCTCGGCGCTCGCGTGATCGGGACGGTGGGTTCAGACCTCAAGGCCGCAATGGCACGTGAAGCCGGCGCCCAGCATGTCATCGTCGGCCGCGATGCCGACTTCGCAGGTGAGGTGGCCGCGCTCACCGATGGACGCGGCGTTGATGTCGCCTATGACGGCGTCGGCGGAACGACATTGGCCAAGACGTTCGGCTGCGTGCGGCCGTTTGGTATTGTGGCGAGTTTTGGCCAGGCCGCCGGGCCGATCCCGCCCATCGATGTCAACGATCTCGGCCCCCGGCGCAGCATCATGCTGGGACGGCCGAGCGTCATGGCCTACATGAATCACATGGAGGACTATCACCGCGGCGCGGCGGCTGTGTTGGCTGCATTGTCGAAAGGTGTGTTGCAGGTCAGCGGAACCGCCTATTCGCTCGCCGATGCGGCGCGCGCGCAGGGCGATCTCGAAGCCGGGCGGACCAGCGGTTCGTTATATCTGGTGCCGTGAGTTTTGGCGGGACTATTCAGCCGCCTGCAGCGTCGCGCTTTTCTTCTTCGGCGCGATCCAGAACGCCGCCGGACGTTCGAACAGGAAGTTCGCGTGGACCAGCAGCGCGAGCCTCCAGATCACCAGCGCGCCGATGACGCCGCAGAGCGTCACCAGCAGCGAGATCGTGCCGATGTCGAACGGGCTGACTTTCAGCAGCAGCGCACGCGATGTCGCCATCGGCAGGAAGAAGGCGAGATAGATCACGATGGAATGCTCGCCGAAGAAGCGGATGAAACCGAGCCACTGCATCTTCGCCAGCAGCGTGCCCATCACGATGATGGCCACCGCGCCGGCAAAGCCGAGCATCAGCGAGATCACTGGCCATTCGCTGCAGCCGTCGTAAACCAGCGCGGCATTGATCAGTGCCCAAATCGCGAGACCGACCAACGCCATCACCGGCTTGGCACGGGCGCGATCGGATAACGCGAACACCTGCGTGGCAAACAGATAGCCGGAATAGAAGTAGACGAAGCGCGAGCAGAATTCGTCGATCATCGTCCAGCCGGTGGCGATATGCGCCATCTCCAGCGCGGCGGCGATGCCCCAGATCACCAGCGGCGGCATGCGCCGTGCCAGCTTGGTGACGATGAAGAACACCGGCAGCATATAGATGAACCACAGCGTGCCGAATGGCTCGATATAGGAGACCAGATAGAGGTTGGCGACATAGGCCCAGCCATGTTCGGCGGCAAAGCCGGGCGCCTTGAAGCCGAACTGGATCGTCACCCACAGCACATAGAAATACAGGAAGTGGACGACCTTGCGGTCGAGATAGGTCCGCCAGTCGCGGTCGATGACGACAGCCAGAAATAGCCCGGAGATCAGGAAGAAATCAGGCATCCGGAACGGTTTGGCGAAGGCCACCAGCACATGCATGTAGCCGGTCTGGCCGGCGGCTAGTTCGACGCCCAGCACCGAATGCATCATCACCACCATGATGATGCAGATGCCCTTGGCGTAATCGACCCAGTCGATTCGCTCCGTGCCTGACAGCGCCGCGCGGTCGGCCACGGCGAAGGTGCCACTGGTGGTCATCGGTATCCCCTGTTCGGCGCCTGTTTTGGCGGGATCATGAGACGAGATCGGTTTCAATTGCCTTTCCCTGACCGAAGAATAAGCCCCGCAAATGGTCGCGGCAGTGCGAGTTTGGCGGGGTGGTTAACGCCCGTTAAGGAATGTGGGATGGTCCGCCGCCCCGCCGCCGCGTATGACAGCCGGGATCATTGCAGAGCCTGATTTGACCCGAACCTTCGATACATCACTGCCCATCGATGCTGTGCTTGACGACCTGTCAGGCGCGCTGGAGGCCGGCAACGCCGCGGTGCTGGTGGCGCCGCCCGGCGCTGGCAAGACGACGCGTGTGCCGCTGGCGCTGCTTGATGCACCATGGCTGAAGGGCAAAAAGATCATCATGCTGGAGCCGCGGCGGATCGCAGCCCGCGCCAGCGCCGAACGGATGGCGAAGACGCTGGGCGAGCGCGTCGGCGAGACGGTCGGCTACCGCGTCCGCTTCGGCTCGAAGATCTCGCGCAATACCCGGATCGAAGTGGTCACCGAAGGCATTTTCTCGCGGCAGATTCTCGACGATCCCGAGTTGAAGAATATCGGCGCCGTACTGTTCGACGAATTTCACGAGCGTTCGCTCGATGCCGATATGGGCCTCGCGCTCGCGCGCGATGCGCAGACCGGATTGCGCGAGGATCTGCGCATTCTGGTGATGTCGGCGACCATCGACGGTGCACGCATCGCAAAACTGCTCGGCGACGCGCCGGTCATCGCCAGCGAGGGGCGCGCCTACCCGGTGCAGACGCGCTATCTCGGCCGCAAGCCCGATATCCAGCTCGAGCGGCAGATGGCCGACGCTATCGCGACCGCCTTGCGCGCTGATCCCGGTTCGGTGCTGGCCTTCCTGCCGGGCGCTGCAGAAATCCGTCGCACGCAGAACTTTCTCGCCGAGCGCGTGCAGGATGCGTCCATCGAGATCGTCCCTTTATTCGGTGCTCTCGATGCCGGCGTGCAGGACCGCGCGATCCAGCCTGCGCCGCAGGGGCAGCGCAAGGTGGTGCTGGCAACCTCGATTGCCGAGACCTCGCTGACCATCGAAGGCGTGCGCATCGTGGTCGATTCCGGCGTCGCCCGCGTGCCGCGCTATGAGCCGGATATCGGGCTGACGCGGCTGGAGACCGTGCGTGCCTCGCGCGCTGCCGTCGATCAGCGCCGTGGCCGCGCCGGACGTACCGAGCCCGGCATCTGCTATCGGCTGTGGGACGAGCCGCAGACCGCATCGCTGCCGGCCTATACACAGCCGGAAATTCTCAGCGCCGATCTGTCGACACTGGTGCTCGATCTCGCGCAATGGGGCGTCAGCGATCCCTCGCAACTGACTTTCCTTGATCCGCCGCCCGCGCCTGCGCTGAAGGAAGCGCGCGGCCTGCTCGGCGAACTCGGCGCGCTGGATGGTGATGGCCGCATTACCGAGGAAGGCCACGCGCTGCGCGCGCTCGCCCTGCCGCCGCGGCTGGCGCGCATGATCGTGGATTCGGCGCGCTTCGGTCGTGGCGAGGAGGCTGCCGAGATCGCTGCCATCCTCACCGAGCGTGGGCTTGGCGGCGACAGTGTGGATCTCGATCACCGTCTCGATCTGTTCCGCCGTGATCGTTCGCAACGGGCCGGCAGCGCGCGGCAACTGGCGGAGCGCTGGGCGTCGCAGGTTGAAAAACCTTCTTTAGCCCAAGAGAACGAGGAGCTCACCACCGGCACCATGCTCGCTTTCGCTTTCCCCGATCGTGTGGCCAGGAACCGCGGCAATGGCAGTTTCGTGCTGGCCAACGGCCGGGGCGCGTCGATCGAACAAAGCGCCGCGCTCGCGCGGGCGCCCTATATCGCGGTGGCCGAGCTCACCGGCACCGCCGCCAATGGCCGTATCCTGCTGGCGGCGCCCATCGCGCAGGCCGATATCGAAACGCGTTTCGCCGATCAGATCGAGAATACCGACGATGTCAGTTTCGATCGGGCGTCGATGTCGCTGCGCGGCCGTCGCAAGCGTGTGCTGCATGCGATCACATTGTCGGAAGCGCCGTTCACGCTGAAACCGTCGGAGGAAACCGCGCGCGTGTTCGCCGATGGTCTGGTGGCCGCGGGCATCGACCGCCTGCCATGGTCGAAGGCGCTGCAGCAGTGGCGGGGGCGCGTGATGTTCCTGCGTGCCTCGGAAGGCGACGTCTGGCCCGATCTGTCCGACACTGCGCTCGCTGCAGCGCGCGAGAGCTGGCTGATGCCGGCATTGTTCGACAAGACCTCGCTGAAGGATTTTTCGGCCGGCGATCTGTCCGATGCCGTGATGGGCCTGCTGCCATGGGAGCTGCGCGCGCGGCTCGACCGGGAGGCGCCGACGCATTTCGAGGCGCCGACGGGGACCGTGCTGGCGATCGACTATGAAGCCGAGCAGGGTCCGACCATTGCCGTCCGGCTGCAGGAATTGTTCGGGCTGAATACGCATCCATCGGTCGCGAAAGGGAAGGTGCCGCTGGTGCTCGAATTGCTGTCGCCGGCGCAGCGCCCGGTGCAGGTGACGCGCGATTTGCCGGGCTTCTGGCGCGGCAGCTACCTCGATGTGCGCTCCGATCTGCGTGGTCGCTATCCGCGCCATCCCTGGCCGGAAGATCCCGCCAACGCGCTGCCGACGCGCCGCGTGAAGCCGCGCGGGACCTGATCATCAGGCAAAGTGCCGCTCATTAACGCTTCGCTCATCCTTTTCGCGAAAATAGCAGTCTGAAAGACCGTCCTGAACGGACGGTGGTGAGCCCGTGTGATGAACTCGCGGTTCCCCTGGTTGCGTTCAGTGAGGTTGCGTATGCGTAGTATCATGTTCTTCGCGGCGATCCTGGTCGGTCTGGGCACCGTGATGGCGCAGATGGCCGACAAGATGACGGCGACGACGCCGGCCATGGCGAAGGCGGCATCACCCGCGACCACGACACAAGGCAATGCAAAGGCCGGTATCCGCAGCCTGTCGATTGCGCGCGATGCGCGAGGTCACTTCCAGACCGAGGCCAATATCGATGGCCAGCGTATCGGCTTCATGGTCGATACTGGCGCATCTGTCATCGCATTGAATGAAAAGTCGGCGGCGCGATTTGGATTGCGTCCGTCGCGTGCCGATTATAACGCCACGGTGACAACCGCGAACGGAACGCTGAAGGCGGCACGCGCGCGAATTGCTGTCGTGCAGGTCGGCGAACTCACTGTTCGTGATGTCGATGCGATGGTGCTGCCCGATGAGGCGCTGTCCGAGAACCTGCTCGGCCTGTCGTTTCTGTCGAAGTTGAAACGCTTCGAATATGCAGATGGCCGTATGGTGCTCGAACAGTAGTACCTATGTCGTCATCCATTGGCGCTGTAGCCCAATTTCAAACAAACTCGCACCCTTGAATACCCGCACGTCTTCCCACGGGCGTGCGCAAAGGCTAAGCCTGCGCATTCAAGATTGATCCCAATTGATGCGAGGTTCTCCGATGTTTCCGAAGCCGAAGCCCTTGCTCGTGCCGAATACCTATGCTTACGAATCCGAGCCGATGGTAAAGGCCACGGGTTTTCGCGAATATGACGCGCGCTGGCTGTTCGGCAAGGAAATCAACCTGATGGGCATTCAGGCGCTGGGCATGGGGCTCGGTGCGCTGATTGCTGAACTCGGCCAGAAGCAGGAAATCGTCACCGGACACGATTTCCGCGGTTACTCCGCGTCGATCAAATACGCGCTGATGACCGGCCTGATGGCCGCCGGCTGCAAGGTCCACGACATCGGCCTCGCCGTGACGCCGATGGCCTATTTCGCACAGTTCGATCTTGATGTGCCCTGTGTCGCCATGGTGACGGCCTCGCATAACGACAATGGCTGGACCGGTGTGAAGATGGGCGCCAGCAAGCCGCTGACCTTCGGTCCGGACGAGATGACCCGGCTGAAGGAAATCGTGCTCAATGCCGAGTTCAAGAACAAGGCCGGTGGCTCCTATCAGTTCCACGAGAATTATCCCGCGCGCTATATCGCCGATCTCACCAATCGCCCGAAGCTGAAGCGCAAGCTCAAGGTTGTTGTTGCCTGCGGCAACGGCACCGCGGGCGCATTCGCGCCGCAGGTGATGGAAGCGATCGGTTGCGAGGTGATCCCGCTGGATACCGAGCTTGATCATACTTTCCCGAAATACAATCCGAATCCGGAAGATATGGAAATGCTGCACGCGATCCGCGATGCGGTGCTCGAACACAAGGCCGATGTCGGCCTCGGTTTTGACGGTGACGGTGATCGCTGCGGCGTTGTCGACAACACCGGTGAGGAAATCTTCGCAGACAAGGTTGGCGTTATGCTCGCGCGCGACATGTCGGCGGTTCACAAGGACGCGACCTTCGTGGTCGACGTGAAATCGACCGGATTGTTCGTGACGGATCCGGTACTGCAGAAGCAGAATGCCAAGACGACCTATTGGAAAACCGGCCACTCCTACATGAAGCGCCGCACCAATGAGCTGAAGGCGCTCGCGGGCTTCGAGAAGTCCGGCCACTTCTTCTTCAATGCGCCGGTCGGCCGCGGCTATGACGATGGCCTCGTCTCGGCGATTGCGATCTGCGAAATGATGGACCGCGCGCCGGGCAAGACCATGGCCGATCTCAAGGAGGCGCTGCCGAAGACCTGGTCGTCGCCGACCATGTCGCCGCATTGTGCCGACGAGACCAAATATGGTGTCGTCGCTGCGGTTGTGAAGCATTTCGAGGATGCGCAGAAGAAGGGCGACAAGGTCGCCGGACAATCGATCCGCGATCTCGTCACGGTCAACGGCGTGCGCGTCACCTGCGAGGACGGCAGCTGGGGCCTGGTGCGGGCGTCATCCAACAAGCCGGAGCTGGTGGTCGTGGTCGAAAGCCCGGTCTCCGAAGCGCGCATGCATGACATGTTCGAAGCCATGAATGTGGTACTGCGTACGCATCCGGAAGTCGGCGCATATAACCAGACGATTTAATTTCTTTAACCTCGCCCGCTTCCGGCGAAGCGAAGCTTCGCTAGGCGGGGAGAGGTCGCCGCGCCTTAGCGGCGGGTGAGGGGGCATGGCACGATGCTCACCTCATCGATGGTGTCTGCGGATCGAAGGGCCCCTCACCCTAACCCTCTCCCCGCAAGGGCGGGGCGAGGGAATAACCGAGCGTCTCTCAGATTCCGACATGCCGGCGAGACGATCGACGTTATCGTTCCTCCATCATCTCCATGATCTCCCTTGCGGCCTGCGTGACGTAACGCTCCTTGTGCAGCAGCTGCACGAAGCGCCGCGTCGGCAGCTCGGCATCAATGGCAATGAGAGCGCCGCTGCTGATCAGGGCGGCGGCGGCCAGGCGCGAGATGATGCTCGCGCCTGCGCCGGCCACGACGGCCGCGCAAACGGCTTCGTTCGACGGCAGCTCCATGGCGATGCGAATATGGTCGGCCGCGCTTCCTGATCGGTCCAGCACCGATTGCGCGATGGCGCGCGTGCCGGAGCCGGCCTCACGCAGCACCCAATGCGTCTCGGCGAACAGAGCTGGCGCGATGGTGCGTTGTTGCGCCCATGGATGCGATTGACCGACCACCAGCACCAGTTCGTCGTCGCCGACTGGCCGGGTCGCGAGGGCCGGATCGTCAACCGCGCCTTCAACGATGCCGAGATCGACTTCGCCATCGCGCACCCAGCCGGCCACCTGTTCGGTATTCCCGATGCGGAGGCTGAGGTCGATGCCGGGGAAGTGCTGCCGATAGCGTGCCATGACAGGCGGCAGAAAGTAGTTACCGACGGTCTGGCTCGCGGCCAGCGCAAGGGAGCCGCGCGTCATGCCGGCCATATCGGTGAGGAGGGTCGTCGCGGCGGTAGCGCGTGCCAGCACGGCCCGGGCTTCGATCAGAAAGGCGCGGCCAATCTCGGTGAGTTCGATGCGGCGGCCGACGCGGTGAAACAGCTGCGTCGCATAACGCGTTTCCAGCGCCGCAATGGCGGCGCTGGTGGCAGATTGGGTGAGATGCAGGCTCTCGGCAGCCCGCGTCATGTGCTCGTGTTCGGCGACGGCGACGAAGATCCGGAGCTGTTCGAGCGTCATGTGATCTCCGTCATAGCGTTTTCGAGCGAAGTGGAGGCCGGTTCGCTCAGGAAAACGCGTCAAAAAATTAAGTAGTCAGCTTCACTAGCATGAGGCTGAAGCCGGCAATGAACAGGAAGGCCGCAGCGCCGAGCAGCAGCGGGCGCAGGCCCTTGGCGCGGAGCTTCTGGATATTGGTTTCCAGCCCCATTGCGGCAAGCGCCATGGTCAGCAGGAAGGTCGTGACCGGCACGATCACATTCATCGCGGCGTGTGGGACGTTGATGAGGCTGTTGACGATCACCATCGCCGCGAAGCCGAAGGCAAACCACGGCATCGGCACTTTGGCATTGCCGGCTTCCGCTCCGATAGCGTGCGCGCGACGCGTCGCCAGCAGGCCGAGCGCAATCACCACAGGGGCCAGCATCATCACGCGTGAGAGCTTGGCGATGGTGCCGAAATCGCCGGCTTCACGGCTCTGCTGGAACGTGGCCGCGACGACCTGGGCGATCTCGTGGATCGAAGCGCCAGCCCATAGTCCAAAATGATGCGGGTCGAGCTGCAGCGCGCCGGAGAGCAATGGATAGGCGAACATGGCGATCGAACCGAAGATGGTGACGCAGGCGACGGCATAGGCGACGTCCTCGTCAGATGCGCGGGTCACCGTGTTGGTGGCGATCACGGCGGAGGCGCCGCAGATCGACGTGCCGGCGGCAATCAGTTCGACAAGCTTGCGGTCGATGCCCATCGCGCGACCGAGCCAGGTGGTGAAGAGGAAGGTTGCAACGAGTGTCGCCGCGATCACCGCAAGACCGACGGCGCCAACCTCCAGCAATTGCGCTGCGGTGAGCTGCAGGCCGAGCAGGATGATGGCGAAGCGCAGAATGCTGCGCATGGAGAAGGTGATGCCGGCTTCGGCTGCGGTCGGCACGCCGGATGTGTTCTGGATCGCGATGCCGATGCCGATTGCCAGTATCATCGGACTGGCGAAGCCGACATAGGGGATTTCGCGCAAGGCGAATGCGGTGCCGGCGATGGCGGCTGTGAGCGCCAGTCCGGGGAGAAGCGGCAGGCTGCGCGCAGCGAATGGGAATGTGGGGTTCGCATTGTCGGAAAGAACGGTCATGGGCCAAACTCCAGTTTGGCCATCACCATCATGCCGTTCGATCAATAAATCTAATTGATCGTTATTGTTGTTTCAATCGAGAAGAACGATTGATTTGGCGCCCTCATCGCCCGGTCTGACCGGGCGATGCGCGCGAAATTACTCAGCCGGCCGGCATGGATGGCACCGGCAGCGCCGTGACCGACTTGATCTTCTCCATGGCGAAGCGGGAGGTGACGTTCTTGAGCGCGACCGCGCTGATCAGTTTCTTGTAGAACACGTCATAGCTCTGCATGTCCGCAACCACGACGCGCAGCATGTAGTCGACGTCGCCGGCCATCCGGTAGAATTCCATGACTTCGGGCATTGCGCTGACGGCGTCGGCGAATTTCTTCAGCCAGACGTCGGAGTGATCGCCGCTCTCCACCGAAACGAATACCGAGATACCGAGGCCGATCTTGTTCTGATCGACCAGGGCGACCCGACGGAGGATCACGCCATCAGCCTCGAGGCGCTGGATGCGCTTCCAGCACGGTGTGGACGAAAGCCCCACGCGGTCACCGATCTCGGCCACTGACAGCGAAGCGTCTTCCTGCAGGACTGTCAGGATCTTGCGATCGATCGCATCGAGGCGGCGGGTGGATTCAAGGGGCTGGTCGGCGATATCGGTCATGGGAAGAACTTTGTTCTAATTATGGGGGTGTGTAACCTCATATATAGAACATTCTTCTAAAGCAAGCCTTGCGTGTCCTCAGGAGAGGGCACCGACTCTGGATTCCCTTAAAAGCTGTTCGACTTCAGCACGTTGCGGGCAGGCAAAGGCGCCGCCATAGCGGGTGCATTTCAGCGCTGCGGCGGCGGACGCGAAGCGCAGCGCCTCCGGTACCGACTTGCCGCCCGCGAATTCCAGCGCGAAGGCGCCGTGGAAAATGTCGCCGGCGCCAAGGGTGTCCACGGTGTGAACCGGGAAGGCCGGGGTTTCCTTCGGATGTCCATGCTCGTCGAGCCACAGGGTGCCCTTGGGGCCGCGCGTGACGGCAAGGAACGAGGAGGTCAACGTCGCCATTTTCTGCAGCGCCTTGAGATTGTCGGTGATGCCGGCAGTCGATTGCAGCGCATCGTCCGAAAAGATCAGATGCGAGGAGGCGGTCAGCAGGCCCTCGCGCTGCGACAGCGTACTGTCGATATCGACGACGACCGGAATGCCGCGATGACGCGCCTCGATACAAAGCTCGGTGGCAAAGCCGGCACAGCGGCTTTCGATCAGGATCGCGTCGCAGTCCTTCAGCAACAGGTCGTGGTCGGGCAGCTTCACTTTCCAGAGGTCCGGATCGCGGAAGGTGACGATGGTGCGCTCGCCCGACGGGTCGATCATGACGGCCGAGATCGGTGTCACCAGGCCCGGCATATGCACCAGATGCGCGGAGTCGATGCCTTCCTTGGCAAGATCGTCGAACAGGAACTGGTCGGCGGTCTCGCTCTTGTCGCCCATTGGCCCGGTCATCGACGCGCGGCCACCCAGCCGGCTGACGCCGATGGCGGCGTTGAGTGCGTTTCCGCCGATGATCTGGGCGAAACGTTGGGATGGGAATTTCTGGCCACGCCCGGGTACGGATTCGACGGCAAAGGTCAGGTCGCGAACAGGCAGACCGATGCACAGGATGCGGGTGGGCTTGGCACTCATGAGGACGTCCTCGTGTGGTCAGGCCTGGTCGGGATGCAGCCAGCGACCGAGCAGATGATGCGCGATGGCGAATGGATGCGGTCCCGCGAGCCCGTCGGGGTGTTCGCGTTTCCACATCAGCATCGCCTCGTCACGGTCAAACCACCGGGCGTCCTCAAGTTCCATCTTGTCGACGGTAATCTCGTCGCTGATGGCTCGGGCCGAGCAGCCGATCATCAGGGATGACGGATAGGGCCAAGGCTGCGTCATGTAATAGGTGACGTCGGTGCAACGGATGCCGGATTCCTCGAAGATCTCGCGCTTTACCGCGTCCTCGATGGTTTCGGCAGCCTCGACGAAGCCGGCGAGGCACGAATACATGCCGGGTGCGAACTGCTTCTGGCGGCCGAGCAGGCACTTGTCGCCCTTCTCCACCAACATGATGACGACGGGATCTGTGCGCGGAAAATGCTCGGTCTTGCAGCTCGGGCAAACGCGCTTCCAGCCGCCTTCGGCCATCGACGACTTGGCGCCGCAATTGGCGCAAAACCCGTGGCGCTGATGCCAGGACACCAGCGACTTGGCCTGTGCAACCGCCGAAAGCTGTTCCGGCGGCACCATGCCCTGCATGGCCATGCCGCGGAGTTCGCTGACCACGACATCATCGCGGGTCAGCAGCTTTTCGACGGCGGCTGCGCCGATGCCCATGCCGAATACGGCATCGCCGTCACGCAGGCCGAGAAAGACAGTGCCGGGATTGGCGCCGAATGTCAGCGCTTCGCCGATGGTCAGGAGCGCGCGCTGGCTGTCGCCTTCTTTCTTCATCACCAGCGAGTCGCGGTAAATGACGTAAGCGCGAGAGGAGCTTTTGCCTTCCAGCGCGAACAGCTTTTCGTCGTTCAAGCGCAGATGGGCGGCGCGATCGAGCGTGTTGGAGACGAAGGCCGGATGGCCGAGCGGAAACATGGTGCTTGTCATGATGGTCAACCGAGCCAGATCTTGCGGCGGAGTTCTGAGATGAAGCGCTGCACTTCGGCGGCGTCATGGGCGAGTGGCGGCATCACGCCCCAGATCGGCCGCGGCCATGCGGCATCGGTCTTGCGGCGCGCAACGATGTGGACGTGCAACTGCGGCACCATGTTGCCAAGCGCTGCGACATTGAGCTTGTCGCATTTGGTGATGTCTTTGAGCGCGCGGCCGACGCGGTTGATCTCGGTCATCAGCGCGCTCTGCGCGACCTCGTCGAGATCGATGATCTCGGTGACATCGGCGCGGCGCGGCACCAGCATCAGCCAGGGATAATGCGCGTCCTTGACGACCAGCACGCGGCTGAGGGGCAGGTCGCCGATGTCGATGGTGTCTTGTTGCAGCTGCGCGTGCAGCGACCAGGTCGAGGAGGGGGCCATTCGGACTCTCAATTAAGGCGCGCAGCGTCGCAGGAAGCGGCTGCGCAGACAACTCCCGTCATGGCCGCTTTTGCGTGTTTGAACCATGTTTTCCTGCGACTTTGTTGCGCAAATCTTGCGGCGGACTTGCGGCATGCGCCGCGCTTGCTTTCCGACCATTTTGGCCCCAAATAAGCACCGGGAGATTGGCGGTGGACGAGCCACTCGCCAATCGGGTCAGGTCCGGAAGGAAGCAGCCCTAACGAGGTCCGGATCGGGTCGCTCGTCAATCTCCTACTTGTTTTATCGAGCAAATTCAGCGCCCTATACATGGTCGTTTGCTCGGAGGGCGCCTTGTTCGATGATAGAGGCGGCATCAAAGGCCGGAACCTGTGTCCCGTTCCGCCGACGAAGCGCCAGACGTTCCGCAAGCCGGCTTTACGAGATAACACATTGCGGATTCCTCGATGACCGACGCTGGCACGTCCCCTCCTGATGATCACCAGACCGGTTTCGACATGGGAGGTTCTTCGGGGGCCGCCCCGCCGCCTGCGGCCGCGACGCCATATCGCGTGCTCGCGCGCAAATACCGCCCGGGCAGTTTCGACGATCTGATCGGCCAGGACGCGCTGGTCCGCACCGTCTCCAACGCGTTCGAGACCGGCCGCATTCCGCAGGCCTGGATTCTCACCGGCGTGCGCGGGGTCGGCAAGACCACGACGGCGCGCATTCTCGCGCGTGCACTGAATTATGAAATGGCTGACGGATCGGTCAAAGGTCCGACCATCCATATGCCGACCCCGGGCATCCACTGCCAGGCGATCATGGAAAGCCGGCATATCGACATTCTCGAAATGGATGCCGCGAGTCATACCGGCGTCGATGATGTTCGCCAGATCAACGACAGCGTGCGCTATGCGCCCTCCAGCGCACGCTACAAGGTCTACATCATCGACGAAGTCCACATGTTGTCGACCGCGGCCTTCAACGCGTTCCTGAAGACTCTGGAAGAGCCGCCGGAACACGCCAAGTTCGTGTTCGCTACCACCGAAATTCGCAAAGTGCCGGTGACAGTGCTGTCCCGTTGCCAGCGCTTCGACCTGCGCCGCGTCGATGCCGATGTGCTGATGAAGCACCTCTCGAACATCGCGGGCAAAGAGAATGTCGAGGTTGAGCCGGAAGCGCTGGGCATCATCGCCCGCGCCGCCGAAGGCTCGGTGCGCGATTCGCTGTCGCTGTTCGATCAGGCCATCGCGCATGCCGCGGGCACGGTTCGCGCCGATGCAGTCCGGCAGATGCTTGGTCTCGCCGATCGTACCCGGGTGATTGACCTGTTCGATTCGCTGGCGCGGGGCGACATCGCCAGCGCCTTCCGCGAGTTCCGCGAGCAATACGACGTCGGCGCCGATCCGATCGTGGTGCTGAGCGACCTCGCCGAATTCGTCAATTTCGTTACCCGCGTAAAGATCGTGCCGGCGACCGCCGATAATGTTGCGTTCGGTGAGACCGAGCGCCTGCGTGCACGGGACTTCGCCTCGAAGCTCTCGATGCGCGTGCTGTCGAGGATGTGGCAGATGCTGCTCAAGGGCATCACCGAAGTGCAGGGCGCGACGCGTCCCGCTGCCGCCGCCGAAATGGTGCTGGTGCGTATCGCTTATGTTGCCGATTTGCCAACGCCTGACGAAGCAATCCGGATGCTCGATCAGAATGGCGGTTCGTCGACGATGATCTCCGGCAATGGTGGCGGCCGCGCCGCGCCATCGTCCGCTCCGTCGGCATCCTTGCCGTCAGCGCAAATGCCATCCGCCATGCCGACGATGTCGTCGAGCGCATCGCGCGGCCCGACCATGCAGCGCGGCAGTGCCGAACCGTCGCCGCGGCCGCAGGCCGGCATGGTAGATGCGCCGCCCGCAGCGGTGCTGAAGATTTCCACCTTTCCTGAACTCGTCGCGCTGGCCGGCGAGAAACGCGACCTGATGGTGCGCGGAGCGCTCGAAGCCGATGTGCGCCTGATCAAGATCGAGGACGGGCGGCTTGAACTTGCGATGGAACGCACGGCGTCGCGCACGCTGATCAACGACCTGTCGCGGAAGCTCGAACAATGGACCGGCCGGCGTTGGGCCGTGATCGTGTCCAACGAACAGGGACAGCCGACGCTGCGCGATCAGCAGCTGGAGCAGAAGAACGAGCGGCAACGCGCGGCGGAAGCCGATCCGCGGGTCAAGGAAGTGCTGGCACGGTTTCCGCGTGCGAAAGTCGAGGTTCGTGTCATCGCCCCTGAGCCGCCGGAATTCGGCGGTAGCGATAGCGACTTGATTAGCGACGATGCAGCCGACAATCTGAACGACGACGATTAATCGAACTGCGAAGGAAAACTCATGGCTGATTTTCTCGGCATGATGAAACAGGCAGCACAGCTGCAATCAAAGATGAAGGCCATGCAGGACGAGCTCGACCATGTCGAGGTCGAAGGCATTTCTGGCGGTGGTCTGGTGTCGGTACGCATGACTGCGAAGACCGAAGTGAAGGCGGTGAAGATCGACCCGTCGCTGGTCAAAGCCGAAGAGGTCGAGATACTGGAAGATCTGCTGGTTACCGCATTGGGCGATGCGCGCCGCAAGGCGGAAGCCGCGATGCAGGAGAAGATGCAGGCGCTGACCGGCGGCCTCGGTCTGCCACCGGGGATGGGCCTCACCTGAGATGGCGTCCACGGCCGGCCCGGAAATCGAGCGCCTGATTCAACTGCTCGCGCGGCTGCCCGGGCTCGGCCCGCGCTCGGCCCGGCGTGCTGCGTTGCATTTGATCAAGAAGCGCGAGGCGTTGATGACGCCGCTGGCCGGTGCGCTGCAGGTCGCGATCGACCGGATTCAGGTCTGCAAGGTCTGCAGCAATATCGACACGCAAAATCCCTGCACCATCTGTACGGACCCGCGCCGCGATCCCTCGACAATCGTGGTGGTCGCAGATGTCGCGGATTTGTGGGCGCTCGAACGCGCCCACGCGACAACGGGAAAGTATCATGTACTGGGTGCAACGCTGTCGCCGCTCGACGGTGTCGGCCCACAGGACCTGACCATCGACGCATTGGTGTCACGTGCGCATGATTCCGAGGTGAGCGAAATCATCCTGGCGCTGAACGCGACGGTGGATGGACAAACCACGGCCCATTACATCACCGACCTCCTGCAGGAGGCCAATGTGAAGGTGACGCGGCTGGCACATGGCGTGCCGGTTGGCGGTGAACTCGATTATCTTGACGAAGGCACGCTGTCGGCCGCGATGCGGCAGCGGACGCTGTTTTAAACTGGAAGAGCATTGATGACACGATACGACTTGAAGGTTTTGCCGACCTGGGCCGCGGTGATTTGCGCGGCCGGCCTGTTTGCTACGGCTGCCAGCGGCGCGACCGAAACACCAGCTGCGCCAGCCGCACCGGTGGCACCGAAGACGATGAAGATCGGTGACGTGCTGACCGGGCAGCTCAATGCCATGCGCAGCCGCGATGCCAAGGGCAAACGCACCAATGTGTATCAAGTGGTCAGCGAGCCGCGTCGCCTGCCGGCGCCTGCGGGGCTGTGCAATCTTGAGACAGGACCTGAGACGTTCGAGATCGTGGTTGCCAATGACGCCCAGGCCACGCAGCTGAAGAAGCTTGTCGGCAAGGAAGTGGCGCTCAAGATCGCTGAGGTCGCCTGCGCCGAGCAGGCCGGGCAGATGAGCGAAGCGCTGGTGACGAAGTGGAGCGTGGTGACGAAGCCGAACTGAGTTCGCTTTGGCTAAACCCGCACCGGTCCCAGCATCTCGAAATGCCCGCGGCGCTGCAGCCAGATCAGCAGGATCAGGCTCGGTACCGCGACGATGACGCTGATGGCGAAGAACATCGGCCATCCCGTCGCCTGCGCGACATAGCCGGCACCTGCCGACAGATAAGTTCGTCCTACGGCAGCCAATGCCGTAAGCAATGCATATTGCGTGGCGGTGTGCAGCGGGTTTTTGCACAGCGCCGAAAGGTAGGCGACGAAGATCACCGTGCCGATGGCGCTGGTGAAGTTCTCGACCGAGATGGCCAGTGCCAGCGCCCATTGATTGACGCCGACGATGGCGAGCCATGAGAAGGCGAGATTGGACAGCGCCTGCAACACAGCGCCGATCCACAGGCTCGCCGCCAGTGAATAGCGCCGCGCGACAAAACCTCCAGCGAAGCCGCCGATCAGCGTAGCGGCAAGGCCGACGCCTTTGACAATGGCGGCGTAGTCGTTGCGGGTGAAGCCGAGGTCGATCACGAACGGCGCCGTCATCGTGCCGGAAAACGCGTCGGTGAATTTGAACAGCACGACAAAAGCCAGCGCGGCCCAGGCGTCCTTGCGGGCCAGGAATTCGGAGAATGCACCGATCGCTGCCTGCAGCACGCGATTGAAGGCGCTCTCGTCGCGTGTGGCCGCTTCGGCCTGCGCGGATTGCTCGGGCTCCGTGGCGGCCAGTGCCGTGACCGTGCCGATCAGCACCATCGCAGCCATCGTCACATAGCCCCACATCCATGCGGTGGAGCGCGCGATGCCGGTGCTCTCGAAGGCGCTGACCAGAAACAGCACGCCGGCGGTGGAGATCAGCATGCCGATGCGGTAGGCGGCGACATAGGATGCCATGCCGGCGGCTTGTTCGCTTTCCGGCAGGCTCTCCACACGAAATGCATCGACGACGATGTCTTGCGTCGATGACATCGCAGCCACCAGCAGCGCGCCAAGAGCGACGAACAGTGGCGAGCGGGCGGGGTCGGTCAGCGCCAGAAGCAGGATCGCTCCGATCAGCAACAGTTGTGAGAACACCAGCCAGCCGCGGCGGCGGCCGAATTGCCGCGTGAAGAAGGGCACATGCAGCGCGTCGACCAGCGGAGCCCAAAGGAACTTCAGCGTGTAGGGCGTACCGACGAGGGCGAACAGCCCGATGGTGCCGAGATCGACGCCGGATTCGCGCATCCACACCAGGAGTGTCGAGCCTGACAGCGCGAGCGGCAGGCCCGACGATAGGCCAAGCAGCAGCACAATCAGCACCCGCGGCTGCGTGTATACCGCCATGCTTTCACGCCAGGAGGCACGGGGCTTCAGGGTGAGGGCGGCTTCGGACGAGTCAGGCGCGCTGGTCATGGGACGAGGATTAGCAGATTCGGGCTCGCTTTCTTTAGCCTCTCCCGCAAAGAGCGGGGAGAGGCTAAAGAGCGCTCTATTCCCCCGCCTGAATCTTGCGCGGCAGCGGCGCGAACATGTCGGGAGCGGCGGTCTTGGCCATGACCGGGGCCACCTCGGTGGCGGGCTCACTCTTGCTGAAATCCAGTTCCTCGATGCGGCCGGCGCG
This sequence comes from Tardiphaga sp. GW822-FHT04G09, assembly GCF_058800725.1. Lineage (NCBI taxonomy): Bacteria > Pseudomonadati > Pseudomonadota > Alphaproteobacteria > Hyphomicrobiales > Nitrobacteraceae > Tardiphaga > Tardiphaga sp. GW822-FHT04G09. Next base: position 148,956 of record NZ_JBXAMO010000002.1, read on the forward strand.
CTTCTCGATCTTGTCAGCGGAGATCAGGATCTGGCGGACGTCTTCGTTGGCCTGCCCAAAATGGGTCTGCAGCTTCATCACGCGGTCGCGCAACCGGCCGAGATCGTCGCCGAGATTGAGCACTTCGGTACGGATCTGGTCGGCGGCGTCGCGCATCCGCGCGTCCTTCAGGATCTGCTGCATCACCTGGATCGCCAGCATCAGCAGCGACGGCGATACCAGCACGACGCGGGCGCGATAGGCCTTCTGGATGATGTCGTCGAAACCATCGTGAATCTCGGCATAGACCGACTCCGACGGCACGAACATCAGCGCCGTATCCTGCGTTTCGCCGGGCACGAGATATTTCTCGGCGATATCGGTAACATGCTTCATCACGTCGGCGCGCAGGCGCTGCGCCGCATATTTCTTCTCTTCGTCGCTGCGCGCGTCATGCAGCGCGGTGACGGCTTCCAGCGGGAACTTCGCGTCGATGCACAGCGGGCGCTGGTCCGGCAGGAAGATTACGCAATCCGGCCGTTTGCCGGACGACAGGGTGTGCTGGAACGCATAGGCGCCGCTCGGCATACCGTCCTTGACGATACTTTCCATGCGCGCCTGACCGAAGGCGCCACGCGACTGCTTGTTGGCGAGCACGTCGCGCAAAGTCGTCACCTGCGAGGTCAGGTCAGTGAGATTCTTGTGGGCGTTGTCGATGATGCCCAGCCGCTCATGCAGCGCGCTCAGGCTTTCCATGGTGTTGCGGGTGGTCTGTTCCATGGATTGGCCGACACGGTGGGTCACCGAGTCCAGCCGCTCGGACACCGCGCGTGCCATGTCGGCCTGACGACCCGCCAGGGCCTGGCCCATGGCGTCGACGCGGCCGGTGGCCTCGTTCTGGGCCTTCAAAACTTCACTGAGACGTTCCTCCAGTTCATCGGCCCGGATCGCCTGTGCCATGGCCATGGCGGCGCCGCGGCTACCGGAGCGGGCGATGATGATGGCGATGGTGAGCAGCAAACCCAACGCCAGAGCACCGAAGCCCATCAATGCCACGCCGGTGGTGACCGGCGTGTCGCCGATCATGAAAAGGATCTCGTTCATCCCATCCTTGTAGCCGATTCGGGCGATGAAGCGAACGAAGAGGGAACATTTATGGTTAATGCAAGATGAATTTCCCTGGTTAACCGAAGCCTAGGAAATGTGGTTAGGTGGAGCTTAACCGACACGGTTAGCCCTGCCTTAATTGGCATGGTTACCGATGGGTTAACGGCCATCGAAGCCCCTGCATTTCCAACGGATTGACCCGGACAGGCGCGCAGATTAAATCGCCCGCCATGGCCATTCGTGAAATCATCATATTGCCGGACAAACAGTTGCGGCTGATCTCCAAACCTGTCGAGAAGGTGACGTCGGAGGTGCGCAAGCTCGCCGACGACATGTTCGAGACGATGTACGACGCACCCGGGATCGGGCTGGCGGCGATCCAGATCGCGGTTCCGCTGCGGCTGATCACCATGGACATCGCCAAGAAGGACGATGAGGAGGACGGCAAGAAGCCGCGTGTCTTCATCAATCCAGAGGTCATCTCGGCCTCGGAAGAGCTCTCGGTCTATGAAGAGGGCTGTTTGTCGATCCCTGAATATTACGAGGAAGTGGAGCGTCCGGCGACGGTGCGGATCCGCTATATGGACCTCGACGGCAAGACCATCGAGGAAGAAGCCAGCGGGTTGTTCGCGACCTGCATCCAGCATGAGATCGATCATCTCAATGGCGTGCTGTTCGTCGACTACCTGTCCAAGCTGAAGCGCGATCGCGTGCTGAAGAAGTTCACCAAGCTCGCCAAGCGCGCGGAGTAGGTTTCTCCGCGTAACGCTGCAACAGATCGGCTCCGACCTATGTCGCTTCGTTTGATCTTCATGGGCACGCCGGATTTCGCGGTGCCTACGCTGCTCGAACTCGTGGCCCATGGCCATGAGATCGCCGCCGTCTATACCCGCGAAGCAAAGCCCGCTGGCCGTGGCATGAAGCTGCAGCCGACGCCTGTGGCGCGCGAGGCCGAGCGGCTCCGCATTCCCGTCTTCACCCCGAAGACGCTGCGGACGCCGGAGGCGGAAGCCGAATTCCGCTCGCATGAGGCCGAGGCTGCGGTCGTCGTCGCCTATGGTATGATCCTGCCGCAGAACATTCTCGATGTGCCGCCGCTCGGCTGCTTCAACCTGCACGGCTCGCTGCTGCCGCGCTGGCGCGGTGCGGCGCCGATCAATCGCGCGATCATGGAAGGCGACGCCGAAAGCGGCGTCATGGTGATGAAGATGGATGTCGGTCTCGACACCGGCGATGTCGCCATGGCCGAGCGGCTGGCGATCACCGATGCGATGACGGCGCTGGACCTGCACGATGCACTGGCGCCGCTCGGCGCCGACTTGATGGTGCGTGCCATGGGCGCGCTGGAAAGGGGCCGGCTGAGCCTGACGCCGCAGAGCGATGTCGGCGTCACCTATGCTGCCAAGATCGACAAGGCCGAAGCCAAGATCGACTGGTCGAAGCCGGCACGTGACGTGCTCAGGCATTGCCATGGTCTGTCGCCGTTTCCCGGCGCGTGGTGCGAAGTGCCGATCGAAGGTGAATCGGTGCGCGTCAAGGTCCTGCGCTGCGAACTGGCGCAGGGATCAGGTGCCCCCGGCGCATTGCTGGATGATCGGTTGACGATTGCCTGCGGCCGCGGCGCGATCCGGATCATCGATCTGCAGCGCGCGGGCAAGCAGCCGATGAAGGCCAGTGAATTCCTGCGCGGTACGCCGCTGAAGCCGCCGCTGCGCCTTTCATGAGCATGATCCTGTCCGAAAACCGGTGGCCACTTTTCGGGATCATGCTCTGATGCCGCGCTACAAGATGATCATCGAGTATGACGGGACGCCATTCTCCGGCTGGCAGGTGCAGGCCAATGCGACGCTGACGGTGCAGGGCGCGCTGGAGCGTGCCGCGGAGGCCATTTGCGGCGAGCCGATCCGCGTTCACGGCGCCGGCCGCACCGATGCCGGCGTCCATGCACTCGGCCAGGTCGCCCATTGCGACGTGCCGAAAGTGCTGGTGCCCGGTCGCTTTCGCGACGGCATGAATGCCCATCTGCGGCCGCATCCGGTCGGCGTGCTGTCGGCGGATATCGTGCCTGATGATTTCGAGGCGCGGTTCTCGGCGATCAAACGCCACTATGTCTACCGGATCAGCAATCGGCGGGCGAATCTCGCCGTCGATGCCGGCCGTGTCTGGCGCGTGCCGCGTCCGCTCGATGTCGCGGCCATGAGCGAGGCCGCCAAGTGCCTGCTCGGGCGGCACGACTTCACGACTTTCCGCGATACTGAATGCCAGGCCAAGTCGCCGATCCGCACGCTCGATCAGCTCGACGTCGCGCAGAACGGCGAGGCGATCACCATCACGACCTCCGCACGCTCGTTCCTGCACAGCCAAGTGCGCTCGATGGTTGGCTCGCTGGTCTGGGTCGGCAATGGCCGCTGGACGCCGGACGATCTGGCTGCTGCTCTGGCTGCAAAGGATCGCAGCGCCTGCGGCATCGTGGCGCCGCCCGACGGTTTGTATCTGGTAAAGGTCGACTACTAGACCTTCACACCCTTCATCGTGTCCCAGAACAGATCCTGGCCATTGGCGACATTCGCCGTCCAGTGCTCATGCGCGACATCATTGGCGTCGTCGGTGATGAACTTGAAGGCGCGCCAGCGGATGCCGTGGCGCAGGCAGACCTGCGCGATGGCAAACAGCTCCATATCGACGATGTCGACTTTGTTCGCTACCAGCCAGGGATCGGTGGAGGTAACGAAACTGTCACCACTGCCGCAGACCACGCCGCGCTGGCCCGAGACCAGCCGGTCGAGATCTGGCGCAAAGGGCGTGCGGCCGCGTGGCGCCAACGGCTCAGCATTCATGTCGCGCTGGATCACGTCGCTGACCTCGACGAGGCCGTTGAGTTTGGTGTTCAGCTTGCCGGCGGTGCCGTAGTTCACGACGAGCTTGGGCTGCATGGCCTGCACCGCCTGAAGCGTCGCGATCGTGGTGTTGATCTTGCCGACGCCGGTGAAAATCACCTCGATCTCGGCAGGCGCGCGCGATTTGTCGAGCTCGCTTTCGAGCGCGGTGAGGACGAGAATCTTGCCGTTCATGCGAAATACCGATCCAGCACGCCGTGATAAATTTGGGTGAGCTTCTCCAGATCAGACACCTTCGTGTGTTCGTCGATCTGGTGCATGGTCTGGCCGACCAGGCCGAATTCGATCACCGGGCAATAGTTCTTGATGAAACGCGCGTCGGAAGTGCCGCCGCCGGTGTTCAAGTCAGGCGTGCGACCTGTCACGTCCTTGATCGCTGCGACGACCGTATCGGTGAACGCGCCCGGCTTTGTGACGAAGCTATCCGAATTGCTCGGCTCCCAGATCACATGCGCGCGAATGCGATTGCCAGCAGCAGCCGCGACGCGTGAATCGATCAGGTCGCGCAATGACGCCTGCGTGTGATGATCGTTGAAGCGGATGTTGAATTTCGCGCGTGCCTGCGCCGGGATCACGTTGCTGGCGGTGTTGCCGACGTCCACGGAGGTGAATTCGAGATTGGACGGCTGAAACTGCGCATTGCCCTGATCCAGCGGGTCGCCGCTGAGTGCCACGATCAACGCAGCGATGTCCGGCACCGGATTGGACGCACGATGCGGATAGGCGACATGGCCCTGCACGCCGTCGACGACCAGCGTGCCGGATTGCGAGCCGCGGCGGCCGATCTTGATGGTGTCGCCCATCTCCTCGACATTCGAGGGCTCGCCGACGATGCAGTGATCGAACTTTTCGCCGCGCTCGGCGGCCCATTGCAGCAGCTTCACCGTACCGTTGACCGCAATGCCTTCCTCGTCGCCCGTGATCAGGAACGAGATCGACCCCTTTGGTTGGCCGCCATTCTCTGCGAGATAGTCCAGCACGGCGGCCGCGCTGGCGGCGATACCACCCTTCATGTCGACGGCACCACGACCGTAGAGCAGCCCGTCCATCACGTCGCCGGAAAAGGCGCCATGGGTCCATGCGGCTTCATCGCCGGGCGGCACCACATCGGTATGGCCGGCGAAACAGATATGCGGCGCGGAAGTCCCGATGCGGGCGTAAAGATTATCGATATCGGCGCTGCCCTCCTCGCTGAAGGTGACGCGATGCACGGTGAAGCCTGCCGATGTCAGCAGCCGTTCAAGCACGTCAAGCGCGCCGGCATCGGCAGGGGTGACAGAGGGACAGCGAAGCAGTTCTTGAGCGATCGACAGCGCGGTGGTGGACATCAGATCCTTGGTGCGGTGACTAGTTCGGCGAGCGGATCGGGACCGTATTCATTCGGACCCGCAGTGCCGCGCAGGAAACCCAGCTCGACGATGGCCCAGATGGTCACGGCGAAGCTGGCAATATGAAAGATGAAACTGGTGCTTGCGCTGCTGGTGCTGCCGATGCCGCTGAGCACGCTGGGCCCGAGCCAGAATACCAGGATCCACCAGCCGCTCTTCTCGCGGTCGTGCAGCCGCTTGATGCCGGTGGCGATGCCGGACCATGTGCCCGCGGTGATGAGGACAATAGCGGCCAGCCAGAGCAGCAATGCGCCGCCGACCATGCTGAACAGGCGATCGGTGTCAAAGCCGCCGAGCCACATCACGGCAGCAGTCCCGAAGGCGATCCAGGCCACTATGTAGATCAGGATTGCGAGCCAGTATTTGCCGCGATTGATCCGTCCCTTGAAGCTGAAAAGCAGCGTGGTCCAGTCCATGGCAGCCCCCAGGTCAACGGATCGGTCCGGTCTGCGCGATGCTACGCGCAAACCGGCCGGAACGACAATCAGTCGCGCAGTAGCTCGTTGATGCTGGTCTTGGAGCGGGTGCGCTCGTCGACGCGCTTCACGATCACCGCGCATGCCGTGGACGGGCCGATCTGGCCGTTCTTCATCGGCTTGCCCGGCAGGTTGCCCGGGACCAGCACCGCATATTCCGGCACTTCGCCGACGAACACTTCGCCGGTCTCGCGATCGACGATCTTGGTCGATGCACCCAGGAACACGCCCATGGCCAGCACCGCGCCCTTGCGGACGATGACGCCCTCAGCGACTTCCGAGCGGGCGCCGATGAAACAGTCGTCCTCGATGATCACCGGACCGGCCTGCAGCGGCTCCAGCACGCCGCCGATGCCGACACCGCCTGAAATGTGCACGCGCTTGCCGATCTGGGCGCAGGAGCCGACCGTCGACCAGGTATCGACCATGGAGCTCTCATCGACATAGGCGCCGAGATTGACGAAGGACGGCATCAGCACGACGTTCTTGGCGATGAAGGCCGACTTGCGCACGATGGCGCCCGGCACGGCGCGGAACGCGGCGCTGCGGAACTGGTCGTCGCTCCAGCCGTCGAACTTCGATGGCACCTTGTCCCACCACGGTGCACCGCCGGGACCGCCCGAGATCGAGGTCATGTCGTTGAGGCGGAACGACAATAGCACAGCCTTCTTCAGCCACTGATTGACCGTCCACTTGCCATCGTCGGCGCGAACGGCAACGCGCGCCTCGCCCTTGTCGAGCAGGTTCAGTGCTTGGTCGACGGCGTCGCGCACTTCGCCCTTGGTCGAGGCATTGACGCTGTCGCGCACATCAAAGGCGGCATTGATGGTGGATTCGAGGGCGGTCAGCGACATCGCGATTTCCTTGGGCAAAATGGGCAGAGATTTGATGATTTCGAAGGCTTTTGTCGGGATTTGGTCCGGGAGAGTCAAGACGCGCCGGCCGCCATCCCGCCCTGGCGTGCCGTGTTCAGCGCCGCCAGAAACCCGGTCAGATCGTCGGTGACGTGATCGACATGGTCGTCGTCACGGCCTTCCAGCTCCCAATCCTCGCGGACAACCTCCCTAGCGCCGTCGGGCACGATCAAGACGGTGGTCATGCCGAGCTGGTGCGGGACCACGAGGTTGCGCGACAGGTCCTCGAACATGGCGGCCTTGGAGGGATCGACACCGTGCAGGCGCAGGAACTTGTCATAGGTCCGCTGTGCGGGCTTCGGCTCGAGATCGGCGGCGATGATGTCGAAGATCGCTTCGAACTGATCGGCGAAGCCGAGACGCTCCAGCACGGCGCCGGCATGCGCCACAGAACCGTTGGTCAGGATCAGCTTGCGGCCGGGCAGTTGCGCGATGGCGGCTCCCATCACCGGATTGGGCTCCAGCGGCGAGTGATCGATCTCGTGGACGAAAGCGAGGAAGTCGTCGGCGCGGACACCGTGCTCGGTCATCATGCCGCGCATGGTGGTGCCATAGCGCTTGTAATAATCCTTCTGAACCTTGAAGGCCTCGTCAGGCGAGATCCTGAGGAAGTTTGCGACGAAGTCGCGGATCTTGCCATCGACCTGCTGCCACAGGTTCACGTGGTGCGGATACAGCGTGTTGTCGAGATCAAACACCCATGTCTCGACATGATTGAAGGCTCGGGGCGATTTGGTCGGCAGGGTCATTGACTGTCTCTGTTGTTCGGTCGTCACGGCGTCGCGAAGCGCAGCGTCTTGCCGCCGCCCGACATATCGACGATGGCATAGCCGGCGCTGGTGAGGCCGCGGGTATTGCAGTCACTGTGTTCGCGAATCTCGAATTTGCTCTCGCGCGTGCACAGCAAGCGAACGCCGCCCCAGTTCAGCGGCTTGTCGTTGAGCTTGATGGCGCGACCGTTATCGTCGACGGCTTCGGCGAAACTGAGGATCTGTCTGGGCTGACCGATGACGTCCGGCCGCAGGCATTTGCCGGGTTCGATGCGATACCAGCCGCGGCTGACGACGCCTTTGCCGTCGTCGGTCGCGACAGACGCCATGACCTTGTAGGATGTATCGTTGCACCAGGTGAGGCCGGTCGCGGAGGGGGCCTGCACCGCGGCGATCATGGTTTCGAAGAAATTCGGCGTTGAAACCACGTCGGCCGCAAGACCGCGGCTCTTGAGGAATGACGAGAGCGCGCTCTGGGTCTTCGGCCCGTCGACGCCGTCGATGGGGGCGGCGTCATAGCCGGCGATCACCAGCAGGCGCTGAATCGCAGCAAGCTTGGCCTGCTCGTCGTCGTACTCACTGTCTTCGGCGAGATAGGCGACCATATTGCCGTCGTCGGTCTGCGTCGGCTTGATCATCGTGAACGGTACTTGCGACTGCCCGGTGCGGCACTGACGTGCGGCGGCAATGACGAAATTATCCGGTGCGATGCACAGATTGTCGGTGCCATTCTGCGCCACGGGTGATGCGCCATAGATGCTGAGCGCGCGGGCATGAAGCAGGATGCGGTCGGCCGTCAGCGTGCCCTGCACGACGACGCGGCACTGCGCCGGGTCGATGCGAAACCATCCGCGGGTCGCGGTGGCGCTCTTGTCGTCGATGCCGATGGCGGCTTCGACGACATAGCTCATGCGGTTGCAGAGTTTGAGGTCGGCGCGGGCGGCCGTCGTAAACAGGCTGAGCAGCAAGACCCCGCCGAGCAAGAGCGAACCACCAAACGTGGATGGCCGGGACGTCTGGCGAAGCCGCGCTTCGCGCTTTAGCCCGGCCATGACGACGTGTGGTGTGGTGCGTCCATCACTTGTGGATCAGCGTGCCCGTGCCCTGGTTGGTGAAGAGTTCGAGCAGCACCGCGTGAGGCATCTTGCCGTCGATGATCACGACACCTTCGACGCCTTGTTCGAGCGAGTAGATGCAGGTCTCGACCTTCGGGATCATGCCGCCGGAAATCGTGCCATCGGCGATCAGCTTGCGGGCGTCCTTGATCGACAATTCAGGAATCAGCTTCTTCGACTTGTCGAGCACCCCTGGCACGTCGGTCAAAAGCAGCAGACGCTTGGCCTTCAAGGCGCCAGCAACGGCACCGGCAAAGGTGTCGGCATTGACGTTGAAGGTCTGGCCGTCCCGTGAAGATGCCAGCGGCGCCAGCACCGGGATCAGCTCATAGCCGATCAATTGATTGAGCAGCGTCAGGTCGACCTTGTCGGGTTCGCCGACGAAGCCGAGATCCACTACCTTCTCGATGTTGGAATCCGGATCGACCATGGTCCGCGTCGCCTTCGACGCGGTGACCATGTTGCCGTCCTTGCCGCACAGGCCAACGGCCTTGCCGCCGGCTTCGTTGATATAGCTGACGATCTGCTTGTTGATCGAGCCGGCCAGCACCATCTCGACGATCTGGATGGTCGCGGCATCGGTGATGCGCAATCCGGCGGCGAATTCCGACTTGATGCCGAGACGCTGAAGCATTTGCGCGATCTGCGGCCCGCCGCCATGCACGACCACCGGATTGATGGCGGTCTGCTCCAGCAGGACGATGTCGCGGGCAAATGCGCGGGCCGTATCCTCGGCGCCCATGGCGTGCCCGCCATATTTGATGACGATCGTCTCTTCGTCATATTGCTGCATGTGGGGCAGCGCCTCCGACAGGATGCGGGCCTGGTCGAGAGCACTGATGATGGGCGCGTCGGTCATGAAGCGGATCTCACGGTGAGCAATCTGCGGCGCGTTCTAGCCGATTGATTGCCGTCGCGCAAAGCATCGCTGCCCTGTCCAGTGGCCCGGCGTCAGGCGCTGCGCGGCCAAGCTGCGGATACCGCCAGCGCCAGCCAGCTCAGGATCAGCAGGGCGCCGCCGGTCGGTGCGGCCATTGTGAACAGGCCGTGACCGACATATTGGCGCAGCGTCAGGTCGCCCGCGAAGATCGCGGCAGCAATGACGAAGCCGAAGGCCGCTGTCAGGCCGATCTGCAGATGGGCGACGCCGCGCTCGATCAAAGCGACGGCGCCGGGAATGGCGGCGGCATGAAACAGCAGCATCGAGGAGGCCGAGGCCAGCCGGGTCGCGTCGGGTTGATGCGCGGAAGCCGCGGCGAGAATGACGCCGTCGGCGCCCATCACGCCGGCCAGGATGACAAGAATCCGAAACAGGCTAAAGCGGGACATCAATAGCGCTCGCTCAACAGGCGGACCATCGCGGCCCGCAATTCGGCCATGCCGTCACCGGTGCGCGACGAGGTCACGAGCACGTCGGGAAAGGCGGCCGGATGAGTCCGCAGCTCGGTGCGGACCTCTTCGAAGGTCTTGTCGAGCTCGCTCTTCTTCACCTGATCGGCCTTGGTCAGCACGATCTGGTAACTGACCGCGGAGCGATCGAGGGACTTGAGCACGTCGAGGTCGACATCCTTCAGGCCATGCCGGGAGTCGATCAGAACATAGACGCGCGCGAGGCTCGCGCGGCCCTGGAGGAAATTGTAGATCAGCTTGGTCCAGGACGCGATCTTGACCTTGGGCGCCGAGGCATAGCCATAGCCGGGCATATCGACCAGCCGGAAGTCGGAGCCGTCGGGACCTTCGAAGAAGATCAGCTCTTGGGTACGGCCGGGCGTGTGCGAGGTCCGCGCCAGCGCATTGCGCCCTGTCAGCGAGTTGATCAGGCTGGATTTGCCGACATTGGAGCGGCCGGCAAAGGCCACTTCCATACCTGCCATTGGCGGCAGGGTCTCGATCGAGGGCGAGGCCCAGATGAACTTCCATTCGCCGGCGAACAGCAGGCGCCCCTGTTCGATCAGCTTCGCATCGGTGTCAGTGGTCATGCGAAGTCTTTCCGGGCTTCGCGCCCCGGCTTGCGCCGGGGACGTCAGCCACTTGGTTTGATCAGGTCGTCTTCTTCTTCGCGAAGGTCGACTTCACGTTGTCGAACAGTTCGACCTTCACGCCGTTGCGATTCATGATGTAGGCCTGCTGCAGCACCGAGAGGGTGTTGTTCCATGCCCAGTAGATCACGAGACCTGCCGGGAATCCGGCCAGCATGAAGGTGAAGATCAACGGCATCCAGTCGAAGATCATCTTCTGCGTCGGATCCGGCGGTGTCGGATTGAGCTTCATCTGGAACCACATCGTGATGCCCATGATGATCGGCCAGATGCCGAGCGCGAGATAGTGGCCGAACACGGGAATCGTCGTCGGGTCGACGGGGATCAGGCCGAACAGATTGAACAGGTTGGTCGGATCATGCGCTGACAGATCCTTGATCCAGCCGAAGAACGGCGCATGGCGCATTTCGATGGTGACGAACAGAACCTTGTAGAGCGAGAAGAATACCGGGATCTGCAACATGACGGGAAGACAACCGGCGATCGGGTTGATCTTCTCCTTCTTGTAGATCTCCATCATCTCCTGCTGCTGCTTCATCTTGTCGTCAGGGAAGCGCTCCTTGAGCGCCGCCAGCTGCGGCTGCACGGCCTTCATCTTCGCCATCGAGGCGTAGGACTTCGAGGCCAGCGGGAAGAAGAGGATCTTCACCAGCACGGTGACGAGCAGGATGGCGATGCCGAAATTGCCGAACAGGTGGAAGAACCAGTCGAGCGCCAGGAACATCGGCTTGGTGATGAAGTAGAACCAGCCCCAGTCGATCAGAAGGTCGAAGTGGTTGAGGCCGAGTGCCTGATTATAGCCGCCGAGACCGACGGCCAGCGGGAAGTTGATGCCGACGGTCGCGGCTTCCTTGGCGCCGGCGAACAAGCGGGCATTGGCGGTGCCGGTGCCGCCGATGGCGATGGTCTGCGCATCCTGCAGATAGTCGGTCTGATAGGTCCGCTGGGTGCCGCTCAGATTCGACGAGAACCGGGCCTGCAGCTGCGCATTGGTATCGGGCAGCAGCGCCGAAGCCCAGTATTTGTCGGTGATGCCGAGCCAGCCATTGGTGACCTTGAAATTCACCGCCTTGGCTTCGTCGATCTTCTTGTAACCGTATTCCTGCAGGCCCTGGTCGCCGAGATAGCCGACGAGGCCTTCATGCAGGATGTAATAGCCTTCGACATGCGGCGTGCCGTGACGCGAGATCAGCGCGAACGGATACAGCGTCACCGGCGCGTTGCCGATGTTGCTGACGTCGTCCTTGACCGAGAACAGATAGCGGTCGTCGATCGAGATCGTGCGGGTGAAGGTCAGGCCGTCGCCGTTGTTGTACTTCAAAACAACCGGCGTGGTCGGCGTCAGGGCGTTGGAGCCTTCCTGCTGCCACTGGGTGTTCTGGTCGGGAATCTTGGTGTTTGCACCGGCGGCGGCGACCCAGCCGAACTCGGCATAGTAAGGCGCGGCAGTGCCCGAGGGGGAGAACAGCACGATCGCCGGAGACTTCGGATCCACCGTGTCGCGGAACTTGGTCAGCGAGATGTCGTCGATGCGCGCGCCCTTCAGCGCGATGCTGCCGGAGATGCGCGGGGTGTCGATCTTGACGCGCTGCGACGCTGCGATGGCGCTATCGCGGCTGACGATCGGAGCATTGGCCGGAGCGACATTCGCCGGTGCGCCGCCTGCGGCGGTGGAATTCGCCGTTGGCGTCGTGCTACCGGGCGCGGCGTTTGGCTGCGCGGCCGGATTGGCGAGCTGGGTCTGCGTCGCGGTCTGCGCGCGCTGCTTCTCCATCTGCGGAATGTTGTAGAAATATTGCCAGCCGATCAGCACCAGGCCGGACAGAATGACGGCAATGATGGTGTTGCGATTATCGATCATCGTTCAGGTCTCGTCATTCAAATGCGGGTGCGGCTCTCGCGGCCAGCTGCGCGCTTGTGGCAGGCTGGGAGCGTCAGGTCACGTCAGTTTTAGAAGATTGCATCTTAGCGGATTGCCGATCGAGGCGGTGCAGCGCCGAACGGAGGTCGTCGAGCATGGTCGTAAAATCGCGTTGGAGCGCGACACGACGGCCGACTAGCACATAATCGCTGTGAGGTCGCATGGATAAGACATCGACGCGCTTCACCAGTTCGCGAAGCCTGCGCCGGATCCGGTTCCGCTCGGTGGCGGTTCCGTTTTTTTTGGTCACGGTAAAGCCGACCCGGATCGGGCCGTCGTCGTCACGTCGCCGGATTTGCATCACAAAGGCAGGGCTATTCACCCGCGGCCCATTGGCAGCGGCGAGAAAGTCCGCCCGCTGCCGTAACCGGTCCATGATGAACTCTCGGAAGAGATCCGATCAGGCGCTCAGGCGCTTGCGGCCACGCGCGCGGCGCGCAGCCAGAACCTTGCGGCCGCCAACGGTCGCCAAGCGAGCGCGGAAGCCGTGACGGCGCTTGCGCACCAGTTTCGAGGGTTGATAAGTCCGCTTCACGGGTCGTTCTCCGCTGACCGGGCAATTCGCCGAGTAATTTGAGGTAAGTCCTAAGATGTTGGCTCAGCGAGCCATTTCCGGCCCAAAGACGAGCCGCACCCGATCTAAAACCGGGCCATCGCGGACAGTTGGCGGGCTTATACGGGAGCGTCCTGTTTTCGTCAATGTTGCCCTGTAGCGGTGTTCCGGTCCGCCAAATTCCTGGAAATATGGGATTAATCCCATTTGTTCGGTGTTTTCAGGTTGTTGGCGGTTATGAAATTGCTCTATCGCTGGAGTTTGTTCGCTGGGCGGACGGATTTAAGAAATGGACGCGAAGATCATCGTAACAAATCGTCGTTGGACCCATATCTCTCGATAGTTCAGCGTCAGACCGTGAAATCAGAGGCCAATATCGTGTCTTCGGCCGGCGAAAAGCTCCTCGAGCCCCCGTTCAGTCTTGGCCCCATGCGACGGCTGGGGCTGTCGGGCAAGCTTTTGCTGCTCACAATTCCGCTGGTGCTGATTGCCGAAATTCTCATTTATGTCCCGTCGATCGCCAATTTTCGGATCAATCGTCTCAATGACAGGCTGGCCGCGGCCAATACGGCCGCGCTGGTGCTGGATGCCGCGCCGCTCGGCATGGTCCCGGAATCGCTGTCGCGACAAATCCTGAGCAGCATCGGCGCCCGTGCGGTGGCCATCAAGATGGGCCAGCAGCGCCGTCTGCTCGCCAGCGCTGATCTGCCCGCACAGATCGACCATGACATCGATATGCGGTCGATGACCGTATGGTCGGCAATTGTCGATGCGTTCGAAGTCATGCTGGAGAGCGGCGATCAGACGATGCGAATCATTGGTCCGGCGCCTGGTGGAGCGCAATTCATCGAAGTAGTGGTCGATGAACTGCCGCTGCGGCAGGCGATGTATCGTTTCTCCAGCAATCTGTTGTGGGTGTCGCTGGGACTGGCAATTCTCTCGGCGGGGCTGGTCTATCTGGCGCTGCATTATCTGTTTGTGCGGCCGATGCGGAATCTGACAGCCAATCTCGTCGCGTTCCATGAAAATCCCGAAAGTTCGGCCCGAATCATCGTGCCGAGCCAGCGTGCCGACGAAATCGGCGTGGCGGAGCGTGAGCTGTCCGACATGCAGCGGGATCTCGTCTCGATGCTGCATCAGAAGAGCCGCCTTGCTGCCTTGGGCCTCGCGGTCTCGAAGATCAATCACGATTTGCGCAATCTGCTGGCGTCGTCGCAATTGCTGTCGGATCAGCTGTCCAGTGTGCCGGATCCGCGGGTGCAGCGCTTCGCGCCGAAGCTGATGCGCTCGCTGGAGCGCGCTATCGCGTTCTGCCAGTCGACGCTTTCTTATGGTCGCGCGCAGGAAGCGGCGCCCGATCGCAAGATGATGCTGGTCGAACCGGTGGTTAATGAAGTCCGCGAATCGGCGGGGCTTGCAACCGACGCCTCCATCGGCTGGGTCAATGCCATCGAGCGCGGGCTGATGGTCGATGCCGATCCCGACCAGTTGTTTCGCATTTTGCTCAATCTGGTCCGCAATGCGGCCCAGGCGCTCGAAGGCCAGCCGCAGAGCGATACCGCCCCGCAGCAGATCCGCATCACCGGGCGGCGCGAAGGTGCTGTGACCATTCTCGAAGTGTCCGACACCGGCCCCGGTGTCCCGCAACGGGCGCGCGACCACCTTTTCGAGGCGTTTCAAGGCTCGTCCCGCCCTGGCGGTAGCGGCCTGGGTCTGGCAATCGCCGCCGAACTGGTCCGTGCCCATGACGGCGACATTAATCTGGTGGAAGGCACTCTGGGCGCCACCTTCCGCATAAGCCTCCCTGACCGACCGGTGGAACTGCACAGTATCCGCACCGAGCGTGCCCGGGCCTGAGCGATTTTTCCAGCATGTCACGGGAGTGAAATAAGCGCCCAAGGGTGCTTGCCAAGCCGGGTCCGACCCGGTAGCTATGGCCCGCTTTCGCAGACCAAGGTTTGCCAAACGCATTCGATGTCGGCGGGCTCTGACTTTTGTTTGGTCTCCAACATCGCGGCACGCGCCCGTAGCTCAGCTGGATAGAGCACGTGACTACGAATCACGGGGTCAGAGGTTCGAATCCTTTCGGGCGCGCCATTTTCCCACTACTCGGGACAGAACCGCGAACCGCCGACCGGGTGGTCAGTCATCATATTCAGCCTACCGACTTCGCCAATACCGCCATGGTGGCGGATCGGGCAGCGTGATCTTCAGAAAATCGAGGAAGACCCGCACGCGATTGCTCACAAGTCGTCGACTTGGGTACACCGCGTAGATTGGATGTTCCTCCGGGCATTGATGTTCGGGAAAGAGTTCGACCAGTCGGCCCTGAGCGAGATCGTCCGCGATTTGGACTTCGACCAGTCGCACGATGCCGAGGCCTGCCCGTGCGAACTCGATCAGGATCGAAGCCTGGTTCGAGCGCACGCGGCTCTTGACAGCAAGCGGCGCAGACAGGCCATCGGCGCCGCGCACGGTCCATGTACTGGCAGCGATTGACGAATGGAAATTGAGACAAGCGTGGTCGGCCAACTCGTCGGGATGTGACGGCGTGCCGTGCTCGGCCAGATAGCTCGGCGACGCGCAAATGATCCATCGCGTGCTCGTAAATCGCGTGGCCACCAGCGAGGAGTCATGGAGATGACCGACGTGGATTGCGACGTCCGTTCCTTCGTCGAGAAGCGGCCCGGGATCGATCCGCAATTGAAGTTCGACCTGAAGATCCGGATGCTGCCGGCAAAACTCCGGTAGTTTCTTGGCGAGAATGACCTGCCCGAAGATCGGCATTGAACGTATGCGCAGGGTTTCGCGACCGAGCTTGCCGCTGAAGATCGTCGCGTCAGCGGCCTCGACGGCTTCGATGGCTGCAAGCGCCGCCCGATAGAAGACTTCTCCCTCCGGCGTCATGACGATGTTGCGGTGCGCGCGGCGGAATAACAACGCGCCCAACCGCTCTTCCATTCGCGTAATCAGCTTGCTGACTGCGGACGGCGTGATGGCAAGGTTTCGGGCCGCTGCAGAGAAGCTGCCGTCTTCCGCGGCCCTGACGAAAACCTGCATCTCTGTGTAGCGGTTCACATTTTTCTCTTGTGACGGAAATTCACATTAGGTTTGAACGATAGAGTATGGAAAGCCATCCGGCAAATCTCTAGCCTTCGAGGCAATAGCGCGGCCATGCGAAGCCGCTCATAAACGAACGGGGAGACGACCGTTGGCGAGCAACGAGCGCACTGCTTTTGCAGTGACTGAACGATCCAGCCACGCCTGTGACGCCATCATTATCGGCGCCGGATTTTCAGGCCTCTACCAGCTCCACAAATTGCGGGATGAACTCGGCCTCGACGTCGCCGTGCTCGAAAAGGGCGAGGGCATCGGCGGCACCTGGTACTGGAACCGCTATCCGGGCGCCCGCTGCGATTCCGAGAGCTATTACTACTGCTACTCCTTCAACAAAGAGATCGAGCAGGAGTGGAGTTGGAGCGAGCGTTATCCGGAGCATCCGGAGATCCGGAAATATCTGAACTTCGTCGCCGACAAGCTCGATCTCAAACGCGATATCCGGCTGAACACCGAGGTTACATCCGCATCATTCGACGACGACGCCAATCTCTGGACAGTGCAGACGAGGAACGGACAATCGTTCTCCGCGCCATTCCTGATTACGGCGGTGGGCTGCCTCTCGACCGCCAATGTGCCTGATATCAAGGGTCTCGAAAGCTTCAAGGGCCAATGGTACCATAGCGGCCTGTGGCCGCATGAGGGTGTCGATTTCACCGGCAAGCGGGTCGGCCAGATTGGTACCGGATCAACCGGGATTCAGGCAGCCCCTGTCATTGCCGAGCAGGCGCAGCACCTCACGGTTTTCCAGCGCACGGCAAATTACAGCATTCCGGCGCGCAATGGCCCGGTGACTGCGGACGACATCAAGCACACGCGAGAGAACTACGACGAGATCTGGCGGCTGGCGCGCGCCGGCACTAACGGACATCCGTTCACGATCTCGGCGCGTTCGGCGCTGTCGGTGTCCGATGCGGAGCGGCAGGAGATCTATGAGCAAGCGTGGGAGCGTGGCGGCTTGCGCTTTCGTGCTTCGTTTTCCGATGTCCTGCAGAACGTCGAGGCAAATCTGACGGCCTCGGACTTCCTCCGCGACAAGATCAAGACCGTCGTCAAGGATCCGGTGGTCGCAGAGATGTTGACTCCGCGCGATCATGGCTTTGCGACAAAACGCCCGCCGATCGACAGCGGTTATTTCGAAACATTCAACCGGGACAATGTGCTCCTGGTCGATCTCAAGGCAGAACCGATCGTCGAGGTCACCGCGAAGGGCATTCGCACGGCGAAGCAGGAATATGAGCTCGATATCATCGTGTTCGCGACAGGCTTCGACGCATTGACGGGACCACTCGTCAATCTGAACATCAGCGGCAGCCGGGGCACGAAGCTGAAAGATGCCTGGTCGGCCGGCCCGCGCACTTACCTTGGCCTGCAATCGCCGAAATTCCCGAATCTGTTCACCATCACCGGCCCCGGTAGTCCGTCGGTGCTATGCAACATGCCGATTGCCATCGAGCAACACGTGGACTGGATCACCAATTGCATTCGCGACATGCGCGCGAAGGGTCTCAAGCGGATCGAGGCCAATATCGACTCGGCCGAAAAGTGGGTCGCGCACGTCAACGAGGCCGCGGACGCAACGCTGCTGCCAATGGCGAGCTCGTCCTGGTATCTTGGCGCCAACGTGCCGGGCAAGCCGCGCGTTTTCATGCCTTATGCGGGCGGCTTTGCGCGCTACACCGCGATCTGTGACGACGTCGCACAAAGCGGCTATCGCGGTTTCGCGCTGAGCTAGCGACATATGCTGCGAAGGTCCAAGCGGGCGCACGCGGACAACAGGACTCGGCGCCGCCGCATCCTCCCGACCTTGCTGCGGCGAATTTACGCGAGGTATTTGGAAAGTCCGTTGGACAGCGCGCCGTTCCTGTTGCACGATCTTCGGTAGTGCGTTGATCGACCGGAAAACTGAGTGAGGAGAGTGAGCCACCGGAAGACCACGTCGATCTGGAAATAATAAAATATGTACCGGCAAAGCCGGACATCAAAATCAGGGAGGGTACAATGACGACGACCAAGGGCATTTCACGCCGACGCGTCCTCAAGGGCGCTGGCGCCATGGCAGGGCTTGCCGCATTCGGCACGCCGCATATCGCCGGTGCGCAGGCGAAGGTAATCAAGATCGGCCTGCCGACGATCCTGTCGGGGCGCGTTGCGATCCTCGGCACGTCCAGTCGATTTGCAGTCCAGCTTGCTTTCAATCAGATCAACGAAGCTGGCGGCATCAACGGCCGCAAGTTCGAAGTGGTCGACCGCGACTCCAAAGGTCGCCCTGACGAAGCCGCCAAGGTCACGCGCGATCTCATCAACAATGACGGTTGCGATATCATCATCGATGGCGAGGCGTCGTCGGGCAGTTTCGCCGTGCACGAGGTCGTGCGCGATCTCGGCATTCTCTGCCTTCATACCTGCAGCGAAACATCGTCGCTGACGGCAGATCCCAAGCTGTTCAGCAAGAATGTATTCAGGTGCGCCCGGCAGGGCATCCACGATGCCGTCGCAGGTGGGAGCTACGCAGCGAAGATCGCCAAGGAGAAGGGGCTCAAGAAGTGGGCGACATGTTCGCCTGATTACGCCTATGGCCGCGACAACACAGCGGAGTTTTTGCAATATGCCAAGGTGTTCGAGCCCTCGATCGAAGTCGTCGATCAGCTCTGGCCGAAGCTGTTTGCACCCGATTACACCGAGAGCATCACCAAGCTGATGCAGGTGAAGCCGCAGGCTGTCTATTCGGCGCTTTGGGGCGGCGATCTCGTCGCGTTCATCGAGCAGTCGAACCTGTATCGCCTGTTCCAGAACACCGCCTATTTCTCGGGCGGCCTCGGCGACCCGCCGATCCTTACAGCAATCAAGAATCTGCCGCAGGGGCTCAATACGGCCTATCGGTATAATAAGGGATTTCCGAGTTCTCCCGAGAACACCGCCTTCTGCGATGCCTATGTCAAAGTGGCGCCTCACGAACCCACCAATTGGGCGTGGCAGAACTACGCGGCGTCGCAGTTCATTATCGAGGCGCTGCGTCGCACAAACGGCAATACGGACAGTTCTGCACTGGCCAAGGAAATCTCCGGCATGACGGTGAAGCTGCCCTTTGGCGGCGCCGGCATCACCATGCGTGACAGCGATCATACGATCATCAATTACCCAGTGGCGTGGGGCAAGACGGTCAGCAAGTCCCCCTGGGTGGTCGACTACGTCGATACGGAATGGTCGAAGATCATCGAGCTCGAGAAGGAGTGGAAGAAGGAGAAGGGCTACGCCTGAGCTTTCTGCGGAGCATCGTCGCTTAGATGACGCAGCCCGTCGCATCCCGACGGGCTTTGCCGCTCCGCCGCACATCCGGTCCGCCGTTCGCGGCGGCCGGAACAGGCCCGCTCAGACCATCGAAGGACCATCGCTGTGAACCTCGAAGCCCTTGCCTCCTGTCTGTCATCGTCAGCTTGCGCCGTGACGCAGATATCGACGGCGCTCATCATCGGAATGCTGCTGTTCATGGTGGCGTCGGGCTTGTCGCTGATCTTCGGCGTGCTCGGTGTCATCAATTTCGCTCATGGCGCCTTCTATATGGCTGGCGCCTATATCGCGTTCTTCACCTACCAGGCGACGTCGAGCTTTTTTCTGGCATTCCTTGCCGGCGCGCTTGGGGCAGGCTTGATCGGGATCATCTTCGAGCGGTTCATCATCAGCAAGGTGTATGGCAAGGACATCCTGATGCAACTGCTGGTCTGCTACGCCATCATCCTGATCTTCGATGATCTGGTGAAGATCGTTGCCGGCCCGGAATACAAGATGATGGGCATGCCTGACGTTTTCGCGCTTCCGCCGCTGGAATTCGCCGGCGGCTTCGTCCCGGCCTATTACGTCTTCATGATCGTTGCGAGCCTGTCGATCGGCGCGATGCTCTGGCTCGCGATCGAGAAGACCCGGATCGGCAAGATCATCCGGGCGCTGGCCATCAATCCGCAGATGGTCGGCGCGCTCGGGATCAACACGACGCTGCTCTACGCGGCCGTGTTCGGCGTCGGCAGCATGCTGGCGGGTATTGCCGGCTCCCTCGCAGCGCCGACGCGTACATTGACGCCGGGCATGGGCCTGTCGATCCTGATCGAAAGCTTCATCGTCACCGTGATCGGCGGGATGGGATCGATTGTCGGTGCGCTGATCGCAGCGTTGCTCATCGGCTTTACGCGCGCGTTCGGCGCGATCGGCTTTCCGCTTTTCGTTGACGGGATCATGTTCGGCATGATGGCCGTCGTTCTGATCATCAAGCCCAGCGGTCTGCTCGGTCGGGAGATCGCGCGATGATGAAAGCCGGATTCCTGCGCGATCTGCTCTTTGCGGCTGTTGTGCTGATCGTTTTGATTGTCGTACCGTTCATCTTCGCCAAGCCATCTCTGCGTGACTTCCTCATCTATGTGATGGCCTATGGCCTGCTGGCGATGTCGCTGAACCTCCTCGTGGGGCTCACGGGTCTGGTCTCGTTCGGGCATGCGGCCTTCTTCGTGTCCGGCGCCTATATGTTCGGTCTGCTGATGCAGTCCGGCCGTGTATCGATACCCGTCGCAATTTTCGTCACGGTGCTCGGCACTGCGGTGCTTGCGCTGGTGATCGGTGCGATCTGCGTACGCCTGAAGGAAATCTATTTCTCCTTCATCACGCTCGCCTTCCAGATGTTCATCCACTCGATCATTCTGACATGGGTCAGTCTGACCGGTGGCGACCAGGGTCTGCGCGGCGGCATCCCGCGGCCGCCGTTCTTCGGCATCGATCTTAGCAGTGGTGTGTCGCTCTATATCTTCTCGGCTTGCGTGTTCGTCGTCTGCATTCTCATCATGCGTCAGGTGTGGCAGTCGCCGTTCGGCTACACGCTGCGCCTGATCCGCGACAATCCGAACCGTGCCAATTATCTTGGCGTCGATATCGTTCGCATGAAGCTCGGCGTGTTCATCCTGGCCGGTGCGATGGCCAGCGTGGCCGGCATCCTGCTGTCGCTGTTCGTCTCTGGGGCCTACCCGGAATTCGGCTTCTGGACGACGTCGGGCGAGGCCATCTTCATGATCATGCTCGGTGGTTCGCAGCTCTTCGTCGGACCTATCATTGGCGCCATCCTGCTGCGCCTGCTCGAACACTTCGTATCCATCTACACCGAGTATCATGGCCTGGTGCTTGGCGTCGTTATTCTGGCCATCGTGCTTGGTCTGCGTCAGGGCGTTGCGGACTACGTCGTCGAATTTCTGCAACGACGCAAAGAAGCCAAGGCCCCCGCCGCCAAAGAGGCCGCCTTCGTCAAGGAGAGGGTCGCCTGATGCTCTCGGTTCAGAACCTCGACAAACGCTTCGGCGGCGTCCACGCCACGCGCAACGTCTCGATCGATTTCCCCGAAGGCTCGCTCACGGCGATCATCGGACCGAATGGCGCCGGCAAGACCACCTTCTTCAACCTGATCTCGGGCGCGTTCCGGCCGAATTCGGGGAAGGTCATTTTCGACGGTCAGGATATCGTTGGTAAATCGAGCCTAGAGGTCGTGCGGCTCGGGATGACGCGGGCGTTTCAGGTCGCCGAGATCTTCCCCAGCCTGACTGTCACCGAGGCGATCATGGCGACGGTCATCTCCCACTTGCGCAAGTCATGGACCTTCCTGCGGCGGTTTCCTGTCGCGGAAGCAAAGGCGCGGACCGAAGAGATCATCGAACTGCTCGGGCTCGCGGATAAAGCCGGGACGCTCTCCCGAAATCTGTCACATGGCGACCAGAAGCTGCTCGATATCGGTCTCGCGCTTGCCATGGAGCCGAAGGTGCTGCTGCTTGACGAGCCGACCGCGGGCATGGGGCCGGACGAGCGCTGGCGCATGATCGGCAAGGTGCAGCATCTGTGGCAGGTCAAGAAGATGACGGTGCTGTTCATCGAGCATGACATGGATATCGTCTTCAAGATCGCCCAGAAGATTCACGTTCTCAAATACGGCGCCGTGCTGGCGCAGGGCACGGCCGACGAGATCCGTCGCAATCAGGATGTCATCGACGCCTATCTCGGTGCCGATCACCATCTCTCCGCAGCAGTGGGAGAGGCATGATGACCGACCCGTTTCTCCATGTCGAAGCCGCCGACGTCTTTTACGGGGCCAGCCAGATCCTGTTCGGCGTCGATCTCGCCGTCGAGCAGGGGCAAACCATGGCGCTGCTCGGCCGTAACGGCGCCGGCAAGTCGACCACGTTCAAGATGATCGCCGGCCTCGCGCCGCCACGTCGCGGCAAGGTTGCTCTTGCAGGACAGGAGCTTGCGGGCCGCCCGTCCTACAGGATCGCCCGCTCGGGCATCGGCTATGTGCCGGAGAACCGGCAGGTCTTCCCGGACCACACGGTCGATGACAACCTCATCGTCGCCGCCAAGAAGGGGCCGCGCGGCGACCAGCACTGGAATCGCGAGCGCATCTATGAGGTGTTTCCGATCCTCGCTTCGATGAAGGAACGCATGGCCGGCCGGTTGTCCGGCGGCGAGCAGCAGATGCTGACCATCGCGCGAACGCTGATGGGCAACCCCGACGTCCTCCTGCTCGATGAGCCGAGCGAAGGCCTCGCGCCGATCATCGTCCAGGCCATCGGAGAGCTCATCAAGACGCTGCGCGGCATGGGCGTTACCATCCTGCTGGCCGAGCAGAACATGCATTTCTGTCTCGGCATTGCGACCCATGCGACAGTGATCGACAAGGGCCAGATCGTCTATCGCGCGACCATCGATGAGCTCCGGCACAACGAAGAAATCAAGCAACGCTATCTCGCGGTCTAGCATCTCGACGCCATCACATCGCGAATGCGCGATGATGCTGCACGCAAAGAAGAAACTGACAACGGGAGTGCAACGATGAAACGAGACGAAGGACGCGGCCGCGTTGCCCTCGTGACGGGCGGCGCGAGCGGGATTGGTCTGGCGACTGCCGGCGTGCTGATCGAGCGCGGATGGCGCGTCGTCATTTCCGACATCAATGCACAGGCCAATCAGGAGGCCGCCGCCAATATTGGTGCGGCTTCGGTCCCGTTCGACGTGACCGATGAGAACGCGACCGAGGCGGCGTTTGCGGATATCGAGGCGCGACTGGGGCCGGTCGAGGCGCTGTTCGCCAATGCCGGCGTGATCCAGTCGGGCGGCCGGGCGGAGAACCTGCCGCTCGCGGAATTCGATAAGGTGATCGCCGCCAATCTGCGCGGCGTCTATGTGTCCTGCCTTGCCGCCGGCAAGCGCATGACCAAGCGTGGGCGCGGCGGCATCGTGATCACGGGTTCGGTCACCGCGTCGCGCACGGCGCCACTGCACGCCTATGCGCCGTCGAAGGCTGCGGCCGTTCACATGGCGGCGTGTCTCGCAGCCGACTGGGGCCGCTCGGGTGTGCGCGTCAATGCGGTGTCGCCGGGCTATGTGGGAACGCCGCCGGTGCTCGCCAATATCGAGCGTGGGACGCGCGATCCCAAACTGCTCGTCGAAGGCTCGGCGCTCGGGCGCATGGTCGATCCCGAGGAAATCGGACGCGGCGTCGCGTTCCTGCTGTCTGATGATGCGTCGGCGGTCACCGGGATCAATCTTCCGATCGATGCGGGCTGGCTCGCGAGCTCGCATCTCACGACCTATGGCGGCGTGCCGCCCGCGCGCTGAGGTCATTACCGCAATCGAATTGAACACGGCCTGCAAGCCTTCAGGGCTCGCCGGGACACGCCGCCACAAACGGGAACTGCATCATGACATCTCCAGAGACATCGCCATTCGACCTCACCGGCCGGCGCATTGTGATCGCGGGCGCGGCCGGCGGCATTGGTAGCGCGACGGCGAAGTTGTGCGCGCGGCAAGGCGCGCAGCTCGTGCTGGTCGATATCGTCGACAAGGATAGCATCCGCGATCGCGTCGGCGCCGAGCTTGCTGATCGGTCCGAGATCCACAGCCTTGATACCGGTTCGCGTCCGGACGTGACGGCACTCGCGAAGCAGACCGGTCCGGTCTACGGACTGATCGATACCGCTGCGATCGCGCCGCATGGCGACTGGATGGCCGACGATTGGGAGGAGTCGCTCGACCGCGTCATCCGCGCCAATGTCAAAGGCCCGATCAACCTGACGCGTGCATTCCTGCCGGGCATGATGGAAGCGGGCGATGGGCGCATCGTGCTGTGTGGCTCGGTGGCCGGCTGGATGGGCGGCCTGCGGACGGGGCCGCACTATGCCTTTGCCAAGGGCGGCATCCACGCATTTGTGCGTTGGCTCGCGCGACAGGCCGCGCCGGGCAATGTGCTCGTCAACGGCATCGCGCCGGGACCGGTCGAGACCGCGATGACCGAGGGCAAGGGCTACGACACCTCGCTCTACCCGCTGAAGCGCATGGCCAAGGCGGAAGAGATCGCTGCCACCGCGGTGTTCCTGTGCGGCGCCGGCAGCGGTTACGCATCCGGCGCGATTTTCGATATCAACGGGGCGACCCACTTTCACTGATCGCGATTCACACAGATGTCCGCCCCTTGCGCGAGGCGAATGTCACCTGGTTCGGTTGCGAGAGTATCGACACCCCGCTAGGCTAACAGGCACAGCAACCACCACGATGAGAGTACCCATGAGCCCGCGCGAACATCTCGATCAATTGCACCCGGAAATGACTGCATGTCGCCGGGATTTCCATGCGCATCCGGAGATTGGCTTCGAGGAAGAGCGCACCAGCGCGCTGGTGGCGGAAAGATTATCGGAATGGGGCATCGAGGTGCATCGCGGATTTGGCGGCACCGGTGTGGTGGGGGTGATCCGTGGCCGTCATCAGGCGGCCGGCAGCAATCGGGCCATCGGCCTGCGCGCCGATATGGACGCGCTGCCAATGGAGGAAGGTAATGGTTTTGCCCATCGCTCGCAGAATCCCGGACGCATGCATGCGTGCGGCCATGACGGTCACACCACCATGTTGCTCGGCGCGGCCAAGTATCTCGCCGAGACGCGCAATTTCGCCGGCACCGTGCATCTGATCTTTCAGCCGGCCGAAGAAGGCCTCGCCGGCGCCAAGGCGATGATGGACGACGGGTTGTTCGAGCGTTTCCCGTGCGATTCCATTTATGCGATTCACAACAGCCCGGATATGCCGCTCGGCACCGTCAAGGCGCTGACCGGTACGGCGCTGGCAGCAATCGATTATTTCAAGGTGACGCTGCGTGGCCGCTCGTCCCATGGCGCGCACCCGCATCAGGGTATCGATACGGTGGCCATGGCCGCGCAGGTGGTGAATGCGCTGAATGCGATCCCGTCCCGTCAGGTCGATGCGCTGGAATCTGCCATTATCAGTATTGGCCAGATTCATGGCGGCACCTCGGACATCGTGCTTCCCGAGACGGTGGAGTTGCGAGGCTCGGTGCGTACGCTGAAGCCCGAGGTGCGCGAGCGCGTTGAGGAATTGTTTATGCGCGCGGTGACGTTGACCGCGCAGGCCTGCGGCGGCACGGCGGAGATCGAGTATCGTCACGCCTATCCGGCCACGATCAATACGGCCGATGAGACGGCGCGTGCCGCAGACGCTGCGGGGGCAGTGCCGGGCGTGACCGAAGTGCTTCGCGAAGGCAATCCGATTCTCGCCGGCGAGGATTTCGCCTTCATGCTGGAGCGCAACCGCGGTGCCTATCTGATGTTCGGCCAGCGCGGTGCCGACAATAAGGGCGGCGTGCCGGTCCACAATCCCGGCTATGATTTCAATGACGATCTGCTGCCGATCGGTGCGAGCTATCTCGCCGGATTGGTGGAGCAGGAGCTCGCATAAACGGGCCGGTGTGTTGGCGCGGTCTATCTAGGCCGCGCCGGATGTCGGCCTCAAGGCGGCCTGACAGGTCTTCGCTCTTCAAAATCCATCGGGGCGCCAGTCATGGTCCGCCGATCTCTTATGCGGTGACCTCTTTGAGAGGCTAAATATCTTCGTCGTCGCGATCGCGTTTCGGCGTGGCGATATCGCCGTCTTCCTCGTCGTCGTCGGGCCGCGGCGGCGTGGGCTCAGGCTTCTTTGGATTGTCCTTGGCCGGCTTGTCGTTGCCGGGGCTGCCCACTCGTCCGCTCATCTTTTCCCCCGCCGGATCACTCGCGTTGACCTCATTCTGACCGTGATTGAAGCAGATATTGCCGCAATCCCGCAATTACCCTGTGCTTTTCCGCATGACCGTGTAAACGGGGGCGAATCCTGCCCGATTTGAAATCTGGCAAATCCTGTTCTGGAGTGACGATGAAAAAGCCCAAGTTAGAGATTGACGAACCGCAGGCGCGCAAATTCGTTCGTGCCGACAGGGCGCCGACCGAAGGTTATTCACTGGTGGTGGATGGCCATTTCAAATCGCATCACGATACGGTCGAAGCCGCAGAAGAAGCCGGCATGAAGCTGAAGAACCAGTTTCAGATGCTTCAGATCCAGGTCTACGATTCTGCGACCAAGACCCGTACCATGATCGAATGGCCGGCGCCGAGCGCGGCCTGAGATAGATCAGGTCCTGCGGCCGCCGCTGCGTTGATCGGCGAGCCACGCCGCCAGGGCCTGGGCCTTTTCTGTCGATTTGCTTGAAGACGTCTTGCTCGAAGACGTCTTGCCCGATTTCGCGGCGGCTTTCTTCTTGGCCGGAGCAGGGGGCGATACCGCTTCGCGGGCAAGGCGCATGGCCTTCAGTCGGGCCATGTTATCGAGAACGGCTTTGGCCGCGGCCTCGCGTTCGGATTTCGTTGCTTTGGTGTCGTCAGTTGGCATCAGCTCGTTTTCTTTTTTCGGGTAGCTTTCGGTTTGGGCTCGGGCGGGTTGGCCAGTTCGTCGGCTTCCCTGGCGAGGCGAAGCGCGCGCAATTCCTCGGTCCGCTTGCGGATGGCGACATCGGCCGCTGCAATCTCGGCCATGGCCTTCACGCCTTCGGCTTCCTGCGCCGCCCTGCGTGCAAGTCGGATTTCCTTCAGTTCTGCGGGTGTCTTCTGTTCCTGTTCGGTGTCCATCAACGCCTCGGGTTGGGCCACGCGATCGGTGCGCAGCAAATTCTGTGTCATTCTTATCACGTAGATATAGGAAGCGGCACCCCCGCTGCCACCTAACTGGCCGCTGCAGTTGATCCCTTTGTGCCGGAAATGCGGCGAATTCGACGCGAATGAGGCGAGGTTGCGTCCGTCGGGCCTTCCTGAGACAATCCGGTGGTAATCCGGACTGCAAGAATCTCCATGATCCGCACACTGTTCAACGATGGCGCCGACAACCTGCGCGGCCGCATCATCGCCATCTACGCCATTCTGATCCCGGCCAATGTGCTGGCCTGGATATGGGCCCTGATCGCCTTCCGCGACCAGCCGGTTCTGCTGGGAACCGCGCTGCTTGCCTACACTTTCGGTCTGCGCCACGCCGTGGATGCCGACCACATTGCGGCCATCGACAATGTCACGCGCAAGCTCATGCAGTCCGGCAAGCGTCCGCTGTCCGTGGGCCTGTTTTTTTCGCTCGGTCACTCCACTGTGGTCGTCGTGGCATCCATCTTCGTGGCGCTGGCGGTGTCGGCACTGCAGGAGAAATTCGCGGACTTCAAGGAAATCGGCGGCCTGATCGGCACCGGCGTCTCGGCTTTCTTCCTGCTGATCGTGGCAGTGGCGAATATCTTCATTCTCGTATCGGTGTATCGCCTGTTCAAGGCGGTGAAGCGTGGTGAGCGCTTCATCGACGAGGACCTCAATATTCTGCTCGCGCAGCGCGGCGTCATCGGTCGCATGCTGCGGTCGGTCTTCGACGTGATCTCGAAGAGCTGGCACATGTACCCACTCGGCATCCTGTTCGGGCTCGGTTTCGACACGGCGACCGAGATCGCGCTGCTGGGCATCTCGGCCTCGCAAAGCGCCGACGGCATGTCGATGTGGTCGATCCTCGTATTCCCCGCACTGTTCACGGCGGGAATGTCACTGGTCGATGCGACGGACTCGGTGCTGATGGTGCGCGCCTATGGCTGGGCCTTCGTCAAGCCGATCCGCAAGCTCTATTACAACATGATCATCACGCTGGTGTCGGTGATCGTGGCGCTGGTGATTGGCGGCGTCGAGGCGCTTGGCCTGATCGGCCGCAAGCTCGACCTGTCAGGCAGCTTCTGGGATGGCATCGAGGCGCTGAACGAGAATTTCGGTGCGCTCGGCTATCTCATCATTGCGATCTTCATCCTGAGCTGGATGATCTCGGTGATCGTCTATCGCGTCAAAGGCTATGACGACATCGAGGTTCGGGTTCACGAAGCCTGAGGCCGCCTCGCTATTTGGACGCCATCTTCTCCAGCGCCGCGCGCTTCCACAGATCCCAGGCCCGGCCATGGATCTGGTCGATCACCCCGAGCGTTTTCTGGCTTTCCTCGCCCAGCAGATAGCTCACCGATCCGCCCAGCGCGAGCGCCTGTGACTGCAGCTGTGCATTGACGTTGCTGTAATGGGCGCGGAACACCGCCATCGGAATGGTGGCGGCGACCACGACGCTGCCATGGCCCCGCATCAGCGCAACGCTGCGGTCGCCGAGCGTCGCGGCCAGCGCCTTGCCCAGCTGCGCGTTGCTCACGAGCATGTTGCTCATGCCGGCGCTGTCGCGAATCTCGAACACCGGTACGTCAGGGAAAAGGAAGGCGCCAAGGTGAAACACCGGCCGCAGCGGCGTGCTGCTGACGCTGAAGGGAATGATCCCGGGCGAATGCGTATGGACGATGGCTTTGACGTCCGGCCGCGCCTTGTAGATTTCGCCATGGATGAAGCGTTCGAGGAAACTGGCGCGTCCCTTCGCATCGACAGGATTGGAATCGAGGTCGTATTCCATGATGTCGTCGGCGGTGACGAGTGCCGGGGCCACGGAGCGCCCCATCAGGTAACGGTTGGGGGCGGTCGGGTGGCGCATGCTGACATGGCCGAAACCGTCGATCACATTGAGATCGGTGAGGACGCGGTTCGCCACCACGAGGTCCTGCATCAACGCCGGATCGACGGGGCCGGCAGATGCTGGCGCGGGGGGCTGGGCTGCGGTCTGTGCGGAGGCCGGTTGCAGGGAGAGTGCGAACACCATTGCCAGCAGCATTGGCACAGTCGATCGTATCGACGCCATTGTAGTCCTCCCCCTGTCGAGTGGCGGGTTGGTCCGCCTTGCTCGCTATGTCATGCGGCCAGCACCGGGCCGCCAGCTTTCTTCCACGCATCGATGCCGCCATCGAGATGCGCGGCGTTGTCGATCCCCGCCTCCTTCGCCGCAGTGACGGCCATGGCCGAGCGTTCGCCGAAGGCGCAGAAGAACACGATGCGGCGCTTGGTGGCTGTGGCGACCTCGCGCAACATGCCGCCGGGCTTGAGGCTGTCCGATATCGACGGGTAGGGGGCATGCAGCGCGCCCGCGAGCACACCGTGCTTGGCGCGCTCGCCGCTCTCGCGCAGGTCCACCAGCAGGATGGCGGGATCGCCGAGATGGGCAATGGCCTCCCGCGGAGACAGCGCCAGGCCTTGTTTCTTCAGCGCGTCCGGCTTCAGCCCGACCTTCATATTGGCCGGGATTACCACATCCATCAGCTTCGGATTCGGCAGGTTGAGCTTGCCCATCAGCTCGATGTAGTCCTCGACGGACTTCACCTGCAGGCGCGGATTGTAGCGCTTCTCTTCGCCGATGGTGCTGACGGTGTCGCCCTTGTAGTCGTGTGCAGGGAACACCATCGTCTCGTCCGGCAACTTGAGCAGGCGGTTGAACAGTGAATCATACTGCGCTCGCGCGCTGCCGTTCTGGAAATCGGTGCGGCCGGTGCCGCGGATCAGCAGCGTGTCGCCGGTGAAGACGCGGTCGCCCATCAGATAGCTGTAGGAGTCATCGGTGTGGCCGGGCGTATACATCACGTCGAGCTCGACCCCTTCGATCGTTACCTTGTCGCCGTCGCTGACACGCATGGCAACAACATCGGCTTTGCTCTGATCGCCCATGATGGTGACGCAATGGGTGCGATCGCGCAGTTCGGCGAGGCCGGTGACGTGGTCCGCATGGAGATGCGTATCGACCGCCTTCACGAGCTTCAGGTCGAGCTCGCGCAGCAACTGGCAATAGCGATCGACCTTTTCCAGGACGGGATCGAGGATCAGCGCCTCGCCGCCGTGGCGGCTGGCAAGCAGGTAGCTATATGTGCCAGACACACTGTCGAACAGCTGACGGAAGATCATAGGCGCACCAATTCTGCGTGGTCGATCCTTCTTCAGATCGGATATTCGTCAGAATATTAACCCATTTTTCTGTGGTTGGACGACCTCTTTCTTCTCTTGTTCGTGATCGCAAGTTCGGGATACTGCCCGCAGCAGTGAGGGCCTGATGGCGGAATATGTGGTCGAGTTCGGTCGGGATGGCCGGCGCGTGGAAGATGACGGCCGGCTCGATGCCGCAGCTTTCCATCGCAACCACGAGGCGATCTGGCGCGCGCTTGCGCCTTTCCTGCGTCAGGCTTGCGGCGATGTTGTGGAAGTCGGCAGCGGCACCGGCCAGCATGTCATTCACTTCGCTGGACAAACGCCCGACATCACCTGGTGGCCGAGTGATCTCAACGACGCACATCTGAAAAGTATCGCGGCGTGGTGCGCCCAGGCGCAATTGACCAATATCAGGCCGCCGCTGCGGATCGATCTGACCGATCCCGCTTGGTGCCCGGAGATGGCGAGCGGCAACGGCCCGGGCGCGCTGCTTGCTGTGTTCTGTGCCAATGTCGTCCACATTGCGCCATGGCCCGTCGCCGAAGGGTTGATTGCCGGCGCAGCAAAATATCTGCGCCCGGATGGACGTCTCTTTATCTATGGCCCGTTCAAGCGCGGCGGCAAACATACGGCCGTGAGCAATGCGGTGTTCGACACCAGCCTGCGCGACGGTAATCCTGAATGGGGCGTGCGCGATGTCGAGGATCTGGAGCACGTCGCGCAGGGCGTCGGCCTTCGGCTGGCGGAGGTCATCGAGATGCCTGCCAACAATCTGATCCTGGTATTTGCCCGGTCGCCCGGATGATCAGCGCATGGTGCGTGCGCGCTGGCGTGTGTTGATCTGCCGCAGGGCGGTCGGCATAGTCGCGACGAATAAAGGCCCCGGGACGAACCGGGTCACATCCGGGCGGATTTCCCCATGATCGACGTGGCTACCCCAGAGATTCACGATGACGCACGCGCACGTTCCAACGTGTTGCGGCTGGCTGCGGCACAGGCACTTGGCGGCGCCAACTCGGCGGTCATTTTCGCCACCGGCGCCATTGTCGGCGCCACGCTGGCGCCGAGTGTGTCGCTCGCGACGGTGCCGATCTCGGTCTATGTCGTCGGCCTTGCCTGCGGAACGTTGCCGGTCGGCATGATCTCCCGCGCCTATGGTCGCCGCGTCGCCTTCATCATCGGTAGCGGCGCAGGCGCGATCTGTGGCCTGCTCGGCGCCATAGCGATCCTGAAAGCGTCCTTTGCGCTGTTCTGTTGCGCGACCTTCTTCGGCGGCTTCTACGGCGCGGTCGCGCAATCCTATCGCTTTGCGGCGGCCGATGGCGCCAGCGCGTCCTATCGCCCGAAGGCCGTGTCGTGGGTGATGGCCGGCGGTGTATTCGCCGGCGTGCTTGGCCCGCAGCTTGTGCAGTGGACCATGAATATCTGGTCGCCCTATCTGTTTGCTGCCAGCTTCGCAGCGCAGGCGGTCGTTGCCCTGATCGCGATGGCCTTGCTCTCCACCGTGGACGCGCCGAAGCCTGCGCCCGCCGACATGCATGGTGGCAGACCGCTGCTGGAGATCGTGCGGCAACCGCGCTTCATCGCGGCCGCGATTTGCGGCGTGGTGTCCTATTCCATGATGAACCTCGTGATGACGTCAGCGCCGCTGGCGATGAAGCTCTGCGGGCTGACACTGAGCGACTCCAATTTCGGCCTGCAGTGGCACATCGTGGCGATGTACGGGCCGAGCTTCTTCACGGGATCGCTGATCACACGCTTCGGCGCCTCAAAGGTCGTGGCCGCAGGCCTGGTGCTGGAGGCGATCGCCGCGGTGATCGGCATCGCCGGAATCAGCGCGATGCATTTCTGGGTCTGCCTCGTCGTGCTCGGCCTCGGCTGGAATTTCGGCTTCATCGGCGCGTCCGCGCTCGTGCTGGAGACCCATCGGCCGCAGGAACGCAACAAAGTGCAGGCCTTCAACGACTTCCTGGTGTTCGGCCTGATGGCTGTCGGCTCGTTCTCGTCCGGCCAGTTGCTGGCGAATTATGGCTGGCCCACCGTGAACGCCGTGGTCTTCCCGCCGGTCATTCTCGGCCTGGTGGCGCTGATCATGGCGGGCTTTGTCAGGCGCCGCGCGATGCAGCAGGCTGCGGCGTTTCCCGATCCTGCAGTCTGACGAGGCGCATCGCACACTTGCCGGCTGGGCGATCAACATCGCCCCAAGCCGGCATTTGTGAACGATACTCCAAGAGACGTTTAAACGTCGTCAGACTGATCCAGTGTTTCCAGTGATCGAGGCCGGTGCAACTGTCGGCTGCGTTCGCGTGACAAGTGAGACTTGCGTCAGTCGACATCGGCCAATTGGTCCGCAGTCTCGAACGCGTCGCGCGGCCATGAGATCTGCACCACCGCGCCGTGGTCCGGAAAAATGCGATTGCTGAAGGTCACCCTGGCGCCGGTGCGCTCGAGCAGCGTGCGCGCGATGAACACGCCGAGGCCGAGGCCGCGATGTTCGCCCTCCTCGGCGGGGCGCCGGCGCGACAGATAGGGTTCGCCGATCCGCTTCAGCAGGTCCGGTGGAATGCCCGGGCCATCGTCAGAGATCGAGATCACGATACTTTCCGCATTCCACCAAGCGTTCACTTCGACCTGCTCGCGGGCGAAATCGACCGCATTCTCCAGAATGTTGCCGACGCCGTAGAGGATCGCCGGATTGCGCATGCCGGCCGGTTCGGGGGCGTTGGCGACGGCGATACGTATCTTGATGGCAATGCCAAAGTCGCGATGCGGCGCCACCGCTTCCTCGATCAACTGCGAGAGCGGCATGCGGTCGAATGGTGCGCCGCTCGAATTCAGCTGCGTGATCTTGGAAAGAATCTCGCGGCAACGCTGCGCCTGTTCACGGACGGTCTTCAGGTCGTCGGCGAGTTCCGGATTGTTGTGGATGTTCTTTTCCAGCTCGCGGGAGATCAGAAAGATGGTCGAGAGCGGCGTTCCCAATTCATGCGCGGCAGCGGCCGCGAGACCGTCGATCTGGGTCAAATGCTGCTCGCGCGTCAGCACCAGTTCGGTGGCGGCGAGCGCGTCCGATAGCTTGCGAGCTTCCTCGGTGACCTGAAACGCATAGAGGCTGGTCACGCCGATGGCGGTCAGGATCGAGAACCAGACGCCGAGCAGATAGATTTGCGGCAGCACCAGCGGTTCTGCGGAGTCCCACGGTAGCGGCAGGTGGAAGAAGGCCAGCACGGTGGCAGAGACTGCCGCGAGAACGCCGAGCGCGATGGTGAACCGCGTCGGCAGTGCCGTCGCCGAGATCAGCACCGGTGCCAGGAACAGGAACGAGAACGGATTTTGCAATCCGCCAGTGCAATAGAGCAGGCCCGCCAGCTCAATGATATTGAGCGCGAGCAGGGCAGCTGCGAAGCGCGGTTCCAGCCGGTGAACCGGATTGAACAGCGTCTGCAGAACGAGATTGAGGGTCGCCGACAGACCAATGATCGTTACGCAGGGAATGATGGCGACGTCATATTCGAGCCCCTGCACCACGACGAAGATCGCCGCCAACTGGCCGAGCGCAGCGAGCCAGCGCAACCGCAGGATCGTGTCGAGGCGAACATGGCGGCGCGGCTGGCGAAAGTCGGAGGCGGAAATATCGGTCATATCAGGACATTAGACGGCTCAGGCGATGACCACAAACCCATGCGGGCTGCGGCCACTTGAAGCGCCCAAGCTTGCCTTCGCCGCCACAATGCCGCATGGAACGGCCCCAATGGCGATTGAAGACATCAAGTCAGGTCATGCGGCGACGGTTGATCGCAATGCTTCGGCGGCGATCGACGTCGCGCATCTCGTCAAACTCTACAAGACGAACCGCGCTGTCGACGACATCTCCTTCAGGATCGCGCGTGGCAGCATCACCGGCCTCCTGGGCGGCAACGGCGCCGGCAAGACCACCACCATTGCCATGATCATGGGGCTGACGCTGCCGACCTCGGGAAAGGTCTCGGTGCTCGGCTGCGCGATGCCGGCGCAATCAGCCGAGGTGCTCGGCCGGATGAATTTCGAAAGCCCTTACGTTGACATGCCGATGCGCCTCACGGTGCGGCAGAACCTGACGGTGTTCGGCAAGCTCTATGCGGTGCCTGACTTGAAGGGGCGTATCGCGCAACTGGCCTCCGATCTGGACCTCACCGATTTTCTCGACCGCGCCAGCGGGAAGCTGTCGGCAGGCCAGAAAACGCGTGTCGCGCTGGCCAAGGCGCTGATCAACGAGCCGGAGCTGTTGCTGCTCGATGAGCCGACCGCCTCGCTCGATCCGGATACGGCGGACTGGATCAGACAGCATATCGAGACATATCGCCGGAGCCACAATGCGACGATCCTTCTGGCGTCGCACAACATGCTGGAAGTCGAGCGGCTGTGCGACCGCGTCATCATCCTGAAGAAGGGCCGCGTCGAGGACGATGATAGCCCCGAGCAGATTTTGCTGCGCTATAACCGCACGACGCTGGAAGACGTGTTTCTCGACGTCGCGCGCGGTCGCGACCGGGAGCAGGCGCCATGAGCCTTGTGGAGCGCTCACGCGGCATTGCCATGCATCGCATCAATGCGATGGTGCTGCGCTACTGGTATGTCCTGGTGTCGTCGTGGCCGCGGATGCTGGAGCTGGTTTACTGGCCGGCGCTGCAAATCATCACCTGGGGCTTCCTGCAGAATTACATTTCGCAGAATGCCGGGTTCTTCGCCCAGGCGGGCGGCACGCTGATCGGCGCGGTGATCCTGTGGGACATCCTGTTTCGCGGCCAGCTCGGCTTCTCCATCTCCTTCCTCGAGGAAATGTGGGCGCGCAATCTCGGTAACCTGATGATGAGCCCGCTGAAGCCGATCGAATTTCTGCTCTCGCTGATGGTTATGAGCCTGATCCGCCTTGCCATTGGCATCATCCCGATGTTGATCCTCGCGATCGTGTTCTTCAAATTCAACCTGTTCGCCTTCGGGCTGCCGCTGATCGCGTTCTTCTGCAATCTGATTTTCACCAGCTGGTCGCTCGGTATCTTCGTCTCCGGCCTGGTGCTGCGAAACGGTCTCGGCGCCGAGAGCATCGTCTGGACGCTGATGTTCGGGCTGATGCCGCTGGCCTGCGTCTACTATCCCGTCTCGGTGTTGCCGAGCTGGCTGCAAGTCATCGCCTGGGCCTTGCCACCAACCTATGTATTCGAAGGCATGCGGGCGCTGTTGTTCGATCATACCTTTCGCGCCGATCTGATGTTCACTGCGCTCGCTATCAACACCGTGCTGCTTATTGGTTCATTCGCGATATTTCTTGGGCTTTTGAACAGCGCCAGGCGCGCGGGATCGCTGATCTCCGGCGGCGAATAAGACCATTTATCAAGGGATAAGCGCCGTTTTTACCGCCAATGGCCCCAAAGCCATGCGTACGGCGCATTGACGCTTTCTTACGCAGACACCAGTATATTACTGCAGCGCAAAAGCAGACGCTAAACCAGTGAGGACAGATGCCGATAGGTGAATTTGGCAGGCCGCCAGCCTTGCCGTCCGAGACAAGCCCGGCTCTGACCACGCCGATGTACTGGATGTATGAGATGGCCTACGCGTCGCTCAATCCGGCACGCGCGATCACAGACGCTACCAAGATGCTGTTTCAGAATCCGCTGAACCCGTTCTCGCAGACTGAATTCGGCAAGTCGGTGACGGCGGGCTGCGAATTGTTCGAGCGCACCACGCGCCGCTACGGCAAGCCGGAATGGGGCCTTCACGATACCGACGTGAACGGCGTGCGCACGCCGATCGAGATCCGCTCGGTGTGGGAAAAGCCGTTCTGCCGTCTTCTCTATTTCGATCGCAAGCATCCGCGCCCGCTGCGTGTGCCGCAGCCGCGCGTGCTCATCGTGGCACCGATGTCCGGCCACTACGCGACCTTGCTGCGCGGTACCGTCGAAGCCTTCCTGCCGACCCATGAGGTTTACATCACCGACTGGTCGGATGCGCGTCAGGTCCCTTTGGCTGCGGGGCGCTTCGATCTCGAAGACTATATCGACTACGTCATCGAGATGTTCCACGTGCTCGGTGGCAATGTCCATGTTCTCGCCGTCTGTCAGCCTGCCGTGCCGGTGCTCGCAGCCGTGTCGTTGATGGAAGCCGAGAACGATCCCTATGTGCCGCTGTCGATGACGCTGATGGGCGGCCCGATCGATACGCGCCGCAATCCGACCGCCGTCAACAATCTTGCGGCCGAAAAGGGCATCGACTGGTTCCGCAACAACGTCATCACCAAGGTGCCGTTTCCGCATCCGGGCGTGATGCGCGACGTTTATCCGGGATTCTTGCAGTTGAACGGCTTCATCAGCATGAATCTCGACCG
Source organism: Tardiphaga sp. GW822-FHT04G09 (assembly GCF_058800725.1). Lineage (NCBI taxonomy): Bacteria > Pseudomonadati > Pseudomonadota > Alphaproteobacteria > Hyphomicrobiales > Nitrobacteraceae > Tardiphaga > Tardiphaga sp. GW822-FHT04G09. The sequence continues at coordinate 185,797 of NZ_JBXAMO010000002.1, forward strand.
CCACATGGATGCGCACAAGAGGCTGTTCCAGAACCTCGTGAAGGGCGACGGCGATCTCGTCGACAAGCATCGCGACTTCTACGACGAATATCTGGCGGTGATGGATCTGACTGCAGAGTATTACCTGCAGACCGTCGACACGGTGTTCGTCAAGCATGCGCTGCCGAAGGGCGAGATGACCCATCGCGGCAAGCCTGTCGATCCCTCGAAGGTCGTCAACGTCGCGCTGATGACCGTCGAAGGTGAGAAAGACGACATCTCCGGCCTCGGTCAGACCGAAGCGACGCATATGTTGTGCAGTTCGATCCCCGATGATCGTCGTGTGCATTATGTTCAGAAGGGCGTGGGACACTACGGCGTGTTCAATGGATCGCGATTCAAATCTGAAATCGTGCCGCGCGTGTCCGACTTCATGCTGAGCGCAGCAAGTCCACGACAACGCGCCGCTGCTGCGGAGTGATTCAACACGCGCGGATGCGATGATGATGCATCGTCATCGCATGCGCGCGATCAACATAGATGAATCGAAAACAACATCGTTGAAATGCGCGATCATCGCGTGCGAGTTGTGGCGGCGGGCTTTCTAAGCCCTTGAAAACAGGTCAAGAAAACGGATTTTCCGCCTATTTGTAGAGGTGGTGCGCGATTCAATTCTAGATTCAGGGTTCCGCCCCGAATCTGAATCGAGATTCCTGTTCCAGACCCCATCTGCTAGGGGACAAATCGCCTTTTGACCCCGTATATTGGGCAAATGATTTGTTTTTGCGCCGAGCAATTCCCGTGGCGGCGGTTATGGCAGAATCCGGTCGATCTACTGACGACCGGGACTACTGACATGGCCTTCCGCGCACTTCTCTATCGCCGCCCCACCGAACCGGACACGCTTGCCGTCAAACACGGCTCGCAAATGTTCGCCATACGCCTGCGCAGGCACCGCCGTGCGACGCGTTATACGCTGCGCATTCATCCGAGCGAGCGGGAAGCCATCCTGACCATGCCGCCGCGCGGGTCATTGGCCGATGCGAAGGACTTCGCACAGCGTCATGGGGCCTGGATCGCCGCGCGTCTCGGTCGTTTGCCGAAGGCAGCACCATTCGAACACGGCACAACGGTTCCGCTGCGGGGAACTCCGCACAGGATCGTGCATCGGGCAGGGCGGGGGACGGTATGGACCGAGACCCGCGACAGCGGCGAGAAGATCATCTGTGTCGCCGGCGGTGTCGAGCATATCGATCGTCGTATCCACGATTTCCTCAAGCGCGAAGCCAGGGCCGATCTCGTCAAGTCATCGAACCGCTATGCGGCGCAGCTGAACGTCAAGGTGAAGCGGATCTCGATCCGCGATCAGTCGAGCCGCTGGGGGTCATGCACCACCGAGGGATCGCTGTCGTTCTCGTGGCGGCTGATCCTCGCACCGCCCTTCGTGCTGGATTATCTCGCGGCCCATGAAGTCGGGCATCTCGTCGAGATGAACCATTCGGTGAAGTTCTGGCGCGTGGTCGGGCGGATCTGCCCGGCGACTGAACGCGCCAAGGCCTGGCTCGATACTCATGGCAACGACCTGCATCGTTACGGCGTGCAGGACTGAGCTCTCTGTCCCGGCCGCGATGTGCGCATCGCTGTCCGGGACACTCGCTCTCTATCTCCCGAACAACCGCTCCGTCAGCCAGCCATCCAGTCCGCTCGCGGCTTCCGGCCGCACGTTCTGCTGCGGCTGCTGACGCGCGGCGGGATAGGCGGTCTGGGTCGGTGCGGGCGGCTGCGGGCGATAGCCGTTATAGACCGGTGCACTTGGCACATAGCCGCGTTCCGGTGGCGCTGATGGCGACGGTGCGCTCGATCCGGGCAGCAGGCTCGACAGTGCCTGGCCGATCGGATTGGTGCTGAACGAATTCGACGGCGCCAATCCCGGCACCGGCTGCGGCTGCAGGCCCTGATGCGCCGTCTTCATGAAGCGCGACCAGATCTCCACCGGCAGTCCGCCGCCGGTCGCCTTCTTGGTCGGCGAATTGTCGTCATTGCCGAGCCAGACGCCGGTGACGAGCTGCGACGTGTAACCGATGAACCAGGCGTCGCGGAAATCCTGGCTGGTGCCGGTCTTGCCCGCGGCCTGCCAGCCCGGCAGTTCGGCCTTCTTGGCGCTGCCGGACAGGATCGTCTGCTGCATCATCGTGTTCATCATTGCCACGGCGCGGCCGTCGATCACCTGGCTCGCGGTTTCGGCCGGGCGCGTATACAGCGTCTTCTTGCCTTCCACAGTGCGGATCCGTGTCACCACATGGGGCGACACGCCGAGGCCGCCATTGGCGAAGGGCGCATAGGCGCCGACCAGTTCAGTCATCGACACTTCGGACGTGCCGAGCGCGATCGAAGCATTGGCTTCCAGCTTTGAGGCGATCCCCATGCGATGCGCGGTGCGCACCACGCTGGCCGGGCCGACCTCGATGCCGAGCCGCACGGCCACCGTGTTCAGCGACATCGCCAGCGCCTGGGTCAGCGTCACCGAGCCGAAATATTCATGGGTGTAGTTCTCGGGCTTCCAGCCCTTGATGTCGATGGGCGCGTCGGTGCGGATCGTCTCCGGCGTCAGCCCCGCCTCGATGGCGGTGAGATAGACGAACGGCTTGAAGCTCGAGCCCGGTTGGCGCTTGGCGGTCACCGCGCGGTTGAACTGGCTCTCCGAATAGTTCCGGCCGCCGACCATGGCGCGCACCGAACCGTCCGGCGTCATCGCCACCAGCGCGCCCTGCGTCACATTGAATTTCACGCTCTTGGCCGCAAGCTCATCGATGATCGCGGCTTCGGCGACGCTCTGCAGCTTGGGATCGATGGTGGTCTCGACAATGATGCTCTCGTCGACCTGGCCGACGAGATCGTCCAGCACTTCGCCGATCCAGTCGGCGACATAATTCACCGTGCCGGCGCCCACCGGTTTGACGTTGTATTGCGGCACGCCGGTCGCGCCCTTGGCCTGCGCGGCCGTAATGAACTCGGCGTCCTGCATCGCCGCCAGCACCACCTTGGCGCGCGCCTCGGCGCCTTCCGGATTGCGGTTCGGCGCAAGACGCGACGGCGACTTCACGAGCCCCGCCAGCATCGCCGCTTCCGCCACGGTGACGTTCTTGGCGGGCTTGCCGAAATATTTCTGCGCCGCCGCTTCCACGCCGTAGGCGCCGGAGCCGAAATAGACGCGGTTGAGATAGAGTTCGAGGATCTCGGCCTTGGAATGCTTGCGCTCCAGCCAGAACGCCAGCTCCACTTCCTGCAGCTTGCGCGCCATGGTGCGCTCCTGCGTCAGGAACAGGTTCTTGGCGAGCTGCTGCGTCAGCGTCGAGCCGCCCTGCGACACGCCGCGATGCATCAGGTTAGCCGCCGCGGCACGCGCGATGCCGATCGGGTCGACGCCGTAATGCGAATAGAACCGCCGGTCCTCGATGGCGATGAAGGCCTTCGGCAGATAGGGCGGCAGATCCTTCAGCGATACATTGGCGCCGGCTTGTTCGCCGCGCGTCGCCAGCACCGTGCCGTCCATGCCCACGATCTGGATGGTCGGCGGGCGCTTGGGAATTTCCAGAGATTGAATCGGCGGCAGATGCGCGCCCACATAGATCACGACGCCGACAATGGCGATCGCCGCCCATAATCCGAGGACTGCGCCCCAGTAGACCAGCCGCTTGATGCCGCGCGCGATGCCGCCCGAGCTGCGTGCCTTGCTGGATGTCCGGGATTTGCGCGGCTTGTCGCCGCCGCCACTATTGGATTCGCGCTTCGGCGCCTGTTTGGGCGTTTTCTTCGGCCGATCGTCGCCGCCGCCGGGCACGCGATCGTCTGCCGTGAGGCGCAGATCGGACAACGCGGCGCCGATCCCGAAGGTCGGCTCCTTGCGCCCGCTCTTTTTCTTGCCCCACGCCATACGCAAACACCACGCCACCGATGCCGCGGAGCCTAGCGGGCGCGGTTTAAGGCGCCGTTACGCAGAAGTTAACGCAAGGGAAACGCGGTTCCATTCTGACCTCTCCCCGTGCCCGGGCGAAGCGAAGCTTCGCTAGGCGGGGAGAGGTCGAAAGCTTCGCGCAGCGAAAGGTTCCGGGTGAAGGGCCGTGCACGATGCGCGACATATGCGCGACCTCTAAGAGTCGTATCGCGTGACGAGCGTTGCCGATCCGGGAGCGGCCACGTGCTGAGACCTTGTGCCACGCCCCTCACCCGGAACCGCGCACGTCCGGATACTGGAGGAAGTATCGGATGCGCCACGTGAAGGATACTCGCGTGGACACCATGCTATTGATCGGGTTGTTTGCGCGCTTTAGCTGTCGCGCCTCTAAAGCTTTCTGCTGAGGTTAGACGCAACAGCGTATTTCGTCATGCATCCGTCCCATCTTGTCGCCGCATTGATCTCACCAAACTACCACACCCATTCCAGACCTTCTGCACACTTCCCCGCTAATGCTTCGCTCCTTCCCAACCGGAAAGGAACGACCATGCGCATCATGACAGCGGCGGCCCTCGCGGCCATTCTCTCGCTCGGCACGCCGGGTTTCGTGCTCGCACAGGGAGCTGCGACACCCGCTGAAAATGCGCCGGCCAAATCCGGCGAGCGCACCAGCGCCAGGATCTCCAGCATTCAGGTGGTGGATGTGAAGCAATTGCCGGATGCGGTGAAGGCGCAGGTCGAGGAGGTCGTGTCGAAGTCCAGCGAGGAGGATCTGAAGGCGTTGCGCGCCTCGATCGATGCCTCTCCTGCCGCCGCCAATGCACTCAAGGAAAAGGGCATGAGTTCGGCGCATGTGGTGGCGATCAATATCGCCGATGGCGTGCTGACGATGTTTGCGAAGACAGCGTAGGCGGCATTAGCGTGTAAGGCGGATTAGCGGGAAGCGTCATCCGCCGTTGCGGCATTGAGGTGGCGGATGACGCTTCGCTGATCCGCCCTACGAAAAAGCCACGCGCAGGTGACACCCGCGCGTGGCTTTGTCGTGTGGAGCCTAACCCGCCGCATCATCCTCGATGATCGGGCCGAACAGTTCCCAACGCTCGCCGTTGAAGCGCTGCATCTGCAGTTGCTTGTTGACGCGGTAGTCGGTGGGGGAGGTGGAGACGCTCATGCCGGGCAGGAGGATGTCGCTCGAGATGTTGGACAGCGACGACGCCTGCTTCATCACATTGGCACGGGTGAGGTCGTCGCCGCAGCGCTTGAGCACTTCCACCATCAGCTGCGCATTGCCGTAGCCATACGTGTTGAAGTTCGAGTTCTTGTCGCCCTCGGGATAGTATTTCTCCATGAAGGTGAAATAGCGCTTCATGCCGGCATCGTCCTTCCACTGCGGGTCCAGCGGGTCCTTGCCGTAATTGGTCGAGATCAGGCCCTTGGAATTCTCGAGCCCGGCGGGCACCAGCACCGCGCCCACCGATGTCGCATTGATATCGACGATATGGGTGGGCTTCCAGCCGAGATCGGCGACCTTCTTGATCGCCTGCGCGGCGAATTTCGGCGTCGAGGCGTTGAACAGCAGGTCGGCGCCGGAGGACTTCAGCTTGACGATCTGCGAGTCGATGGTCGGGTCGGTGAGCTCATAGGACGCCTCCGAAACGATCATCGACGCGGCCTTGTCGCCGAGGCCGGCCTTCATGCCGGTGAGATAGTCGCGGCCGAGGTCGTCGTTCTGCCACAGGATGGCGATCTTGGCGTTGGGATGGTTCTTCAGGATGTATTTGGCGTAGATTCGACCTTCGCTCTGGTAGTTGGGATTGTAGCCCATGGTCCAGGGGAAGTTCTTGGGATCGGTGAAGCGGCTGGCGCCGGTGGCGGCGAACAGCTGCGGCACCTGCTTCTGATTGAGATATTTCTGCACGCCGGCATTGGACGGCGTGCCGATGATCTGGAAGGTCAGCAGCACCTCGTCGCTCTCGACCAGCTTGCGCACCTGCTCGACGGCCTTCGGCGGCGAATAGGCATCGTCATACTGGATGAGATTGATCTTGCGGCCATTGATGCCGCCCTGCTCGTTGATCATCTTGAAATAAGCGAGCTGCGTCTTGGCGATCGAGGAATAGGCCGAGGCCGGGCCCGAGAAGGGCACGGTCTGGCCGATCTTGATTTCGGTGTCGGTGGCGCCGGGATCGTATTTCTTCTGCGCGGCTGCCGGATTGATCGCGGCCGATGTGGCTGTCAGCGCAATCGCTGCCATTCCGACAAATCTGGTCGTCGTGGCGAAGCGATGAAGAAGCGAAGCTCTCATGTCGTTGCCTTCCCTGATGATATGTCTTCGACGGTCGTTCCCGTGCGGGCGCCATCGTTACCGGGGAGTGTGAGGCAAGGATTTGAGGTTGGCAAGGCGAGGAGATGGGCACTTTCCCTAACCTCTCCCGCTTCCGGCGAAGCGACGCTTCGCTGGGGGGAGAGGTCGCCGCGTCTTCGCGGCGGGTGAGGGGCGGAGCGCCGATGTTGATGCCAATTCGGTAGGCGCGGTTCGGACGATCAGTGCGATCCGAGGGCGAGTGTTTGTCGCCGGCCGCGTGCCATGCCCCTCATCCCACCCTTCTCCCCGCAAGCGGGGAGAAGGAGCGCCGCGGTGTTTGTGGGGGAGCTGCGTCGCTTTGCTGAAGCCTGTGCAGCCCACCCTCACGCGCTGCGGACCGACGCCAGGAAGCTCGCCACATCCGCCTTCAGCCGGGCGCTGTCGCCGGACAGCGAGCGGGCGGCCGAGAACACATGGGACGAGGCGAGACCGGTGTCGCTGGCGCCGCGTTTGACGTCGGCGATATTGGCGCTGACATCGGAGGTGCCTTGCGCGGCGCGCTGCACATTGCGAGCGATCTCCGCCGTGGCGGCGCCCTGTTGCTCAACAGCTGCGGCGATGGTCGAGGCGATCTCGGACATCCGGCCGATGGTGCTGCCGATGCCCTTGATCGCCGCCACCGAGTTCTTCGTCGCCTGCTGAATGCCTGACACCTGCTGGCCGATCTCGCCGGTGGCGCTCGCCGTCTGTTCGGCCAGTGCCTTGACCTCGGCGGCGACCACGGAGAAGCCGCGTCCGGCGGTGCCGGCGCGCGCCGCCTCGATGGTGGCATTGAGCGCCAGCAGGTTGGTCTGCCGCGCAATGGTGCTGATCAGCTGGACCACCTCGCCGATCTTGTCGGCCGCGCTCAGCAACTCGCCGATCTGGCGGTTGGTCGTCTCGGCCTGCGCGACAGCCTCGCCGGCAATCTGCGCCGAGGCCTGCACCTGACGGCCGATCTCGTTGACCGATGACGACATCTGTTCGGTGGCGGAGGCCACCGACTGCACATTGGCGGAGGCTTCATCGGATGCCGCGGCGACCACCTCGGTCAGTTGCTGTGACCGCGCGGCGGTCGAGGTCAGCGTGCCCGCCGCCGTCTCCAGTTCGGCCGAGGCGGACGATACCGTCTCGACGATGCGGCCGACCGCACTTTCGAAATCCCCGGCGAGCCTGTTCATGTCGGCCTTGCGCGCTTCGGCGGCGCGCTGCTCCTCGCGAAGCTTGGCGTCGAGCTCATCCGCCGCCTTCTGCTGCGCGCGCTGTTTGAAGGTCTCGACTGCCTGCGCCATGTCACCGATCTCGTCAGCGCGGCCGAGGCCCGGCAGCACAACGGCGAAATCGCCCGATGCCAGCGTCTGCATCGCCTGCGTCATATCGGCGATCGCGCGTGCGATGCGCTGGCCGAAATAGACCGCGGCGAGGCCGATCAGGATTGTGGCCAGTGCGATGGTCCAGGCCAGTATCCGCCGCGTCTGCAGGGCGCGCGCCTCGGCGGCAGCGTATTCGGCCTGGGCTGCCGCCACGAGGCCATCCAGTGTCGGCCGGTTGCGCTGAAACACTGTGGCGAAGTCGGCCACTTCGTCATTCAGCGTGGTCTGCGTCACCGAATAGGCCAGGAAACTCTCGCCATAGGCCTTCATCAGTGCGGCCAGCTCATCGCGCACCACGTCGGGCAGTTCCGCGGCCTTCAGCGCGTCGGAAAATTCGTCCCGCCTCTTGTCGAACTGGTCGCCATATTTTTCCTCGCCGCGCAGCATGAAGTCCTTCTCATGCCGCCGCATCATCAGCATCAGATTGGCCAGGCGGACCTGGTCGAACTGCGCCAGTCGCGTTTCGACGTCGTGAACCGCAGCGCGCAGCCGGCCCTGCAGGCCCAGCGTCTCGTTGAGCCCCAGCGATTTCTGGATCGAGGCGATGTTGTTGAAACGGGTCTGATAGACATTGAGGCCCGCGCGCAGTGCCGAGCCCTGTTTCAGCGCATCGCCCTCGGGGCGCTTGTCGACGATGGCGTCGATATCCGACAGATTCGCCAGTGCTGTTGTGATGATCTCGCCATGGGCAGCGATCAGCTTCTCGTCATGCTTGCGCAGAAATTCATTGGCGATCTGTCCGGCTTCCAGATAGTTCGCCGCCAGACCCACGACGTGCTGGCGCAGCTTGACGGTTTCATCCGATTGGCGCTGCGCGTCCGCTTCATATGCGAGACCGATGAGACAGATCGTTCCGGTGAGCACGACAGCCATGATGCCGATCAATGCGATCTGGATACGCAGGCCGAATCTGATGCGCGGAAAATAGCGTCGGATCGCGGGAGGGCGCAGAGAGAGCTTGAACAAGAGAGCTGATCCTCGTTGATGCCGTGACCGCGTTGCGCGGTGCACCTAACGACTGTCTAGATATCTCAGCTCTGCATCGCTTTTACAAAACGCGCGTAAGATGGTTACGAGAGTCGCACCGACTCTGACATGTGTATGTCACAATGGATGCATGCGCAGCGCAACGCGCATATGAGATGTCAGCGCGATGACGCAGCAGTGATGGCGACGTTTTTATGAAAAGATGTTGCCGAATTTGGTTGGCTTAGTCAGCAAACCAATCGTGAGGCGTAACTCTCATTGTCATCCCGGCTTTCGCCGCGACGACAATGAATGGGTGCATTACGTCGCCAGCCACAACACGATCAGCGCCAGCGCCGCCGGCACGGCCTGCACATACAGAATGCGCTTGCTCACGCTCATCGCGCCGTAAACACCGGCGACGATCACGCACAGCAAAAAGAACGCCTTGATCTGGAAAGCGAAGGCGGGTGCTGGATGAAGCAGGCCCCAGATCAGCCCGGCGGCGAGGAAGCCGTTATAGAGGCCCTGATTGGCGGCGAGCACAGCGGTGATCTCGGCCTTCTCCGGCGTGTTTTTGAACGTCTTCAGCCCCTGCGGCTTCTGCCAGAGAAACATTTCCAGCACGAGAAAATAGATGTGCAGCACAGCGACCAGTGCGGTGAGAAGATTGCCGATGAAGTTCATGAGAGCCCCCCGTGTTCATTCCCTCTTCCCGCTTGCGGGGAGAGGGTGGCGTGACGAGCGTAGCTCGTCGCGACGGGTGAGGGGGAGACAGAGTTTTGCTCTCAGGCTCCCCCTCACCCGCCTTCCACATGCTACGCATCTGGAAGTCGACCTCTCCCCGCAAGCGGGGCGAGGTAAGAAAAGGTCACCCCATCGCCGGCTTCGCCACCGGCGTCTTGTTGAGCCACGGACGCGCGGGGGACGCGAGGCCGGTGAGGCGGCCCTGGATGTAGTCGCAGCCCCAGTCGCGCAGCATCAGGCCGGACTCCTCGTCCTGCACCCATTCGGCGACGGTCTTGATGCCGAGCCGGTGACACAGATCGATCAGGGTCTGCACGAAGGCGCGGTCGTCGGCGGAATGCGCGATGTTCTGCACGAAGGCGCCGTCGATCTTGACGATGTCCACGCCGAGCTTGCGCAGGTTCCGGAAAGACGTGTAGCCGGCGCCGAAATCGTCGATGGCGATGCGGCTGCCGAAATTCTTCAGCCGCGTGACGAAGCCGCGGACGTCGTCGAGATCCCGGATGGCTACGGTCTCGGTGATCTCGACGATCAGCCGCTGCGCGACGCCGGGATGCGCCGCCATCATCGACTCGATGGAGGTCCACCAGTCCGGATCCATCGTGGTGTCGGGCGAGATGTTCAGCGAGAGTTGCACGTCCGGTGCGGCGGCCAGCTCGGCGACGACGAGTTCGAGCACACGGTGATCCACCAGCCTGATCAGGCCGAGCTTCTCGGCCACCGGCACGATATCCGGCGCCAGCAGCAATTGCCCGTCATCCTGCTTCATGCGCACCAGCGCTTCATAGAAAGCGGGGGTGCGGCTGTCGGCATGCATCACGGGCTCGAAGGCCGTGACGATACGACGTTCGTTCAGCGCGGTGACGATCTCGTCGGTGACGCGGATATTGACGCGGCGCTGCGCATCGCGCTCCACATTCGGCCGCCACAGGGCAAAGCTGCCGTGGCGGCGGCGCTTGGCGCCGTCCAGGGTTTCCTGCGCGCGGTTGACGGCTTCGTTGACGTTCTGCGCATAACGGGGAACGTTGACTGCGCCGATGGTGGCGGTCGCCGAGACCGGGCCCGACTGGGTCGGGATCACCTCATCGCGAATGCCCGCCAGGAAGCGCTCGGCGGCGATCGTGGCATCGTCTACGGTGCAGTTCTTCAGGATCAGGCCGAACTTGTTGCCGGAGAAGCGGCCCATCACGTCGCCGCCGCGCAGCCGCGTGCGAATCCGCTTGGCAATCTCGGCGATGACCTCGTCGGCGATATCGAAGCCGAAGGCGTCGTTGATTCGCGCCAGATGGTCGATGCCGATCAGCATGAAGGCAAAGGATGAGCGATAGCGCGTTGCTTCCTCGATGGCTTCGGCGAGGGATGCCAGAAGATGCGCGCGATTGAGTTCGCCGGTGACGGGATCGTGCTGGGCCAGTTTCAGCAGTTGTTCGTCGCGGGCATGGCGTTCGCTGTTGATGCGGACGACGCCTTCGACACGCTCCGCCTTGCCCGCGGTATCGGCGTGGCAACTGCCGCTCTCTTCGATCCACAGCACGGCGGCGGTGGTCGAGGCGCGCAGTCCGTATTCGATCCGGTAAGTGCCGCCGGATGCCAACGCCCGGGCCAGTGCCTCGGTGCGAATGCCGCGCTGGGGCTCGATCAGTGTCGCGAGCCCGGCGCCGCTGGCGATGGTCGCAGGGGGGATGTCGGTGAAGATGGCGGCGGCCTGGCCGGTCCAGGCGATCCGGTCGCTGGCGATGTCCCAGATGAAGGCGGCCTGACCAAGTGCGGCCAGAATCTCTGCTGCCTGCGGCTCGGAAGCGCCTGCGGCGCTCTGGGAAACAGCGGATGTCAAAGTCGCCTCGTTTTGGGACGCCATCGGGTGATTCGCCCCCGACAATACGGCTCAGATCGCCACAATCGTTAGTCAAAGTTCCTAAAGACTTAAGAAAGTGTAGCCCGGCAGGCCTTCGCAGACCTGATCAGGCCCTGATCTCAGTTGTGGAGAGCCGCGGCACGACCCTTGCGACGCAGAGAGGGGAGGGGCAACCCTCGTCCCGAATTGAGACGTGAGTGCTGTTAACGATGTCGATTTCCGCGACCCGAGCCTACGTCACGACGCCGCATCCGATGCGGCGCGCCGGCGATTTCGTGGTCGAGAAAGATCCGGTCATCGTGGAGGCCGTCGCGCTGACGCGGACCGAGCCGGTCCAACATAGTGCGCCGGTGTCGTCGCGCGTGGCACGGCCCGACGCATCCTTCATTGCACATCTGATTGCGACCGCCGATCAGGCACCGCAGACCCGCGAGCTGCGTCGTGCAGCTGTCGCCGATGTCGAGGCGGCCTATCGGGCGGTGGCGATGACGAATGTTGCGGGATCGGTGATCAACCGCACGCAGCGGGTAATCTGAAACCTAGCTCTTCGGCTTGTCGTCAGGCGAGGCGACGCCACCGGGCTGCAAATCCGGCGACGTATGCGCCACGACTTCCGGCGGGATCGGGGTCGATTCCAGTTTCGGTTCGATCCGTTCGACCTTCTCGACCTTTGGCTCCGGACGATCGGTCAGCACGGGTGCGGCGACGGGCGCTGCGGCCGGAGCGGGCGCGGGCGGAGGCGTCGGAGCGACTGGCGCTGGCGCGGGCTCATAACGCGGTGCCGGTTCGGGTGCATAGACCGGAGCGGCGACGCGACGCGGACGGCGAGCGCGCAGCGAGATGCCGGCGAGGAAATCCACCATCGCCGTCAGTGTGATCAGGAAGAAGGTCGCATTGCCGAATTTCGGCAACATCACGAACTCGGCGGCGGCAGCGCCGAACACCAGCAGCGACAGGAAATGGTCGGTGAAATATTTCGGCGCCGGGCGTGCGGCGCGCATCACTTCCAGCCACAGCAACAGGATGCTGAGCGCAACGAGCAGGTCGTTGAGCGTCACCATCCAGATGTCCTTGGACATCAGCGTGATTGGAAAGAGGGGAATGGGGCCCGACAGCGCGAGGTCGGGCATCAGGAAGGCGATGATGTTGCAGATCGCCACCGGAATCAGCAGCAGCGGGAAACCGATCGACGCCATCGAAGGCCTTCTTTGCGAGCGAGAGAACCAGAACGCATGTAGGTGATGCAGGACATCGCCAAGGTGACGACATCACCGAGGTGACGCGAAGGCATCACCGGGACAACGCATTAGCTCCAGAGTTGGAGCGAATTCGGGCGGAAGACCAGTTCAGAATTATTGTCTGAACAGCTTTCTCGACTTGCCCGCTGGCGCTTCGACCCGCTTGACCCGGACCTTACATGGACGAGCGAGGGCGGCGCCACCTGACGTGACGCAGCCCTCCATCCAGTGGTCAGGATTCTTTCTTCACCTTCAGAACCTGGCGACCCTTGTACATGCCGGTCTTCAGATCGAGGTGGTGCGGACGGCGCAGTTCGCCGGAGTCCTTGTCCTCGACATAGGTCGGGGTCTTGAGCGCGTCAGCCGAACGACGCATGCCACGCCGCGACGGCGATGTTTTTCTTCTCGGAACGGCCATAGGAAAAGTCCTTGCAGGTTCTTGGCAGATGGTTTCGATCGGCGCCCGGTGACAGGCGGCCAGCACAGAACGCGCGGGCAAAATCGCTGATAAGGCCGGGCTTATAACGGAATGACGACGCGATGGCTAGGGCGCAGCCGCGGGAATTTTACCCCGAAGCCCGTCATTGCAGGACGGACCGGGCGGCGGAGCCGGCGGGCAGGGACCCGGAATCCAGAAGTGTTTTGAACATGTCGGGATTCCGGGCGCGCGTCCGGCAACGGCCGGCCGCGACCCGGAATGACAGCCTAGTTCCAGCACCTCTGCAGCTCCGCGGCCTGCGCCCTAGCCATATAGGTTCCCGCTAACCGCCGCACTCCCGGTCCCGGCGTCCGGGCGCTCCGGGTGACCGGATTTGGCAAAATGGCTGCCAAAAGCGCGGCTTCCCGGGCCGATAGGCTCGAGGCCGGCCGTTTGAAGGCATATTCGGCCCCGGCCTGGGCGCCAAACTGCCCGGATGGGCCCATTTCGGCGATATTCAGGTAGATTTCCAGGATCCGCTGCTTGGACAGGACCAGATCGACCCACATTGCCAGCGGAATTTCGAGGCCCTTGCGGATCACGCTGCGGCCGTTCCACAGGAACAGGTTTTTCGCCACCTGCTGGGTGATGGTGGACCCGCCGCCGGAGACTTCACCGTCCTGGGCGTCCTCGATGGCGTTTTGCAGCGAGTTCCAGTCGATGCCACGGTGGCTGCAGAATTTGGCGTCTTCGGACGCCACCACGCTGCGCGGCAGGGCCAGCGACATGGCCTTGAGATCGACCCAGCTTCGCTCCACGGGGGAACCGGTGATCCAGCGCCACGCCATCAGCGCCGAAATCGGCTGGCCGACGGCATAAAGCGGCGTCAGCAGATAGGGCAGCGCGAGAAGCAGGATTCCGATCAGGATGAGGCGGCGGATGAGGCGCAAGGGGAGCGTTCCCGGTCGGAGCTATGCCGCTGATAAAGCGAGGTTTCCCCGCTCTTTTCAAGCCGGTTAAGCTTGCCGCGACCAATCGCGGCGGGACGCCGCAGGCGCAATTGACGTGGCCTTTGCCATAGAGGATTGTCCGGCCAAATTGTTCTGGAGCTATTCTTAATGTCGACCGGTGCTTCCACCAAAGATTTCGCCTCGCGCCTGGACCAGACCGCGGACGATACCGAAGCCGTGCTGACCCGTGTGCTCGGCGATGGCGTGCTGCCCGACGAGATCGCCCGGCCGAAGCGGCTGATGGATGCGATGCGTTACTCCTCGCTCGGTGGCGGCAAGCGCCTGCGCCCGTTCCTGGTGGTGGAGAGCGCTGCGGTATTCGGCGTGCATCGCGAGCAGGCGCTGCTGGTCGGCGCCGCCCTCGAATGCATTCACTGTTATTCGCTGATCCATGACGACCTGCCGGCCATGGACAACAGTGACCTGCGCCGCGGCCGTCCGACCCTGCACAAGGCGACCGACGATGCCACCGCAATCCTCGCCGGCGATGCGCTGCTGACGCTGGCCTTCGACATCGTCACCCGCGATGAAATCCATTCCGATGCGACGGTGCGCCTGCTGCTGACCCGCGCGCTGGCGCGCTGTGCCGGTTTGGGCGGCATGGTCGGTGGCCAGATGCTCGATCTCGCCGGCGAAGGCCGCTTCGGCGACAAGGGGCCGGTGGATGTTGCCCGCGTGCAGCAGATGAAGACCGGCGCGCTGCTGCGTTACGGCGTCATCGCCGGCGCGCTGCTCGGCCAGGCCACGCCAAAGGAATACAAGGCGCTCGACGATTACGGCCGCGCGCTCGGCGAAGCCTTCCAGATCGCCGACGACCTGCTCGACGTCGAAGCTGATGCGGCGACGCTCGGCAAGCCCGCAGGCGCCGATGCCGCGCTCAACAAGACCACATTCGTCACCCAGCTCGGCGTCGATGGTGCCAAGAAGCGCGTCGCCGATCTCATCGCAACGGCCGATGCCTCGCTGTCGATCTTCGGTAGCAAGGGTGACGTGCTGCGCGCCGCCGCGCGCTTCGTGGCCGAGCGCAAGAACTAAGGAAGACCTGATCATGTCAGAGGCGGGCAAGGATCTCGACGAGCTCCTTGTCCGTTTTCGCAAGATGCCGGCGCCGATCCGCGTCGTTTACGGCCGCCCGCGCACGTTTCTGGCGCTTCTGATCGGCGTCATCGCCTTCTTCTTGTTGCCATCCTCGCTGCGGCTGGTGACGCGCCTGCTGATCGGCTGGGACGTATTCATCGCGTTCTATCTCGTGCTGGTCTACGGCATGATGCTGCGGAGTGGCAGCCAGAAGCACATTCGCCGCAACGCCGCCTTGCAGGACGATGGCAGCTTCATCATCCTGCTGGTGGCAGCCTTGGGTGCCTTTGCCAGCATCGCGGCCATCGTGTTCGAACTCGGCGAAGGCCATCGCACGGCCTGGGAATTGATGCTGGCGATCGTCACCATCGCCTCGTCCTGGGCCGCTGTGCACACGACCTTCTCGCTGCACTATGCCCATCAGTTCTATCGCGGAGCCAAACCCGGCGGGCTGGCATTTCCGTCTGGCGATGACGACACGAAGGAACAGCCGGATTATTGGGACTTCGTGTATTTCTCCTTCGTCATCGGTATGACCGCGCAGGTGTCCGACGTCGGCATCACCGTGAAGACCATCCGTCGCACGGCTACGGCCCATGGCATCGTCTCCTTCATCTTCAACACCGCGCTGGTGGCGCTGATGGTCAATATCGCGGCAAGCGCGATTTAACTTTTGGACTTTCTTTCCCTTCTCCCCCCGTGGGAGAAGGTGGCACGGACGAAGCCCGCGACGGGTGAGGGGGAGTCTCGAAGCGCGGTGCTTGTGGCTACCCCTCACCCGTCTCGACCGCCCGTGCGAAGCAAAGCTTCGCGAGAGCGGTCGATCCACCCTCGCCCACCTGGCGAAGCTCCGCTTCGCGCGGGGGAGAGGGAAGGAAGGAAAGCGCGTGGAAGCCAAGTTTCAAATTTTCCTGGTCCTGATCGCGGCCCTCGCAGGCACGGCGTGGCTGGCGAAGCGCATCAGCATCGCCCCGGCGATCCTGCTGCTGCTGGCCGGCATTGCGCTGGCCTTCGTGCCGGGCATGCCCTCGATCGAACTGCCGCCGGATGTGGTGTTGCTCGGCGTGCTGCCGCCGCTGATCTATTCGGCCTCCGTTGCCATGAGCTGGCGCGAGTTTCGCGCCAATCTGCGCATCATCACGCTGCTGGCGGTGGGCTGCGTGATCTTCACGGCATGTCTTGTTGCCACCGCGACGCACATGCTCATCGGCCTGCCATGGTCGGTCGGCTTCCTGCTCGGCGCCATCGTGGCGCCGCCGGATGTGGTGGCGCCGCTGGCGATTGCGCGAAAAATCGGCCTGCCGCGCCGGATGCTGGTTGTGCTGGAAGGTGAAGGCCTCGCCAATGATGCGACGACGCTGATCCTGTATCGCTTTGCGGTGGTGGCGATCACCACCGGGGCATTCTCGTTGCCGAAGGCGGCCGGCACCTTCGTCGCCATCCTCGCCTGCGAATTGGTCTTCGGCCTTGCCATCGGCTGGATCAGCCTGCGCATGCGTCATCGCGCGCGCGATCCGCAGGTCGAAATTACGCTGTCGCTGCTGACGCCCTATGTCGCCTATCTGATCCCCGAACATTTCGGCGGCTCCGGCATCATCGCCACTGTGGCTTGCGGTCTCTACATCTCCTGGAACGGCCCGCTGCTGATCTCGGCGGCGACGCGTCTGCAGGGCATCTTCTTCTGGGATTTGGTGATCTATCTGGTCGAGGGCCTGCTGTTCCTGCTGACCGGCTTCCAGATGCGGGCGCTGATCGAGAAATCGAAGGCCTTTCCATTCGCGGAGATCGTGTGGGCCACGGCGCTGGTCTCCGCCGTGATCATCGTCGCGCGTTTCGTCTGGGTCTATGCTGCGATCTACGTGCCGCGCTGGCTGAGCGCGGATCTACGCAAGCGCGATCCGGCGCCGAACTGGCAATGGACCTTCGTGATCGCCTTTACGGGTGTGCGTGGTGCGGTCTCACTGGCCGCTGCGCTGGCGCTGCCGTTCACGATGGTCTCGAACGAGGCCTTCCCGGCGCGGGACCTGATCCTGTTCGTCTCCTTCAACATCATTCTCATTACGCTGGTCGGCTTTGGCCTGTGCCTGCCCATCGTGGTGAAATGGCTCGGCGTCACCAGGATCGGCCGCGAGGAATATATCGCCGAACACGAGGCTGAACTCGCCACGCGCCGCGAGGCGCTGGCTACGGCACTGGCACAGCTCGACGCCATGACCGACGACCGCGAACTGTCCGATGAGGTCGTGAAGCTGCTCCGCGCACGCCATGAAAGCCGCTCGAACCAGTTGCCGGGCGAACTCGATCCCGACGTCGACGTTTCGGCGGTGGGGATCGATCTGGTACGCGAACTGATCAAGTCCGAGCGCAAATTCATCCACGCGCAGCTGCGCGACGGCAAGATTACCGACGAAAGCAGGCGGCGGATCGAGCGTGATCTGGATCTGGAAGAAGCGGGGCTGAGTAATCGCGAGTTTCGGCGAAGCCCGTTGTAGCACGACTGCGTCTACTGAAACCTGTCTTGAAAGATAGGCTCGAAATGTCGCCATTCGTCGTAGTGGTCTTGCGGGAGATCGTAAGGCTGACAGGTGATGATCGCTGCGAGTCCGCTAGCGTGATATCTCTTTTCATAGTCCGTCCGCGCCGGGCGCAATAACTTCGGCGCTCCGTCGAGCTGCCCGGCCCTTGTGAGTTTGATCTCGAAAATCGCCCGCACCGGTTCCCGATCGTAGTTGAAGGGCTGCCGCCAGCACCGACGGACCTGGGAGACGAATCGACGCCCCCAGGTATCGACATTGCTTCGGCTTTGCGTTGTGGGAACCGGAGCTATCGCAGTAGGCGCTTGTGGAGGCGGGCCGGAACTATCTCGCGTCACTCGGCCTGGCAGGCCAAAGGCTTGCGCTTTGCAGGGACTCGATGAGACCACGGCGAACGACGCGGCGATAACCGCCGCGAACAGCGCTGCAGAAAGACGGACGCCCCCGATCACTATTCGCCCCTAAGATGCCTTATCGAGCATATAAACTATAGATTGAAAGTGAAGACGTAACACTCAAATAATGTCGTCCAAAAATATCGATCCTGAAGCCCCGTCACACGGCACGAAAAAGCCGGCGGCGGATGATCCGCTCGCCGGCTGATTTCTAAACGGATGACGTACGCAGCTTACTCCGCCGCGCTCACGACTTCCGGCGCCTTGGCGTTGGCGCCGTAGCGCTGGTCGATATAGTCGATCACCAGCGCCTTGAAGTCAGCCGCAATGCTCGGGCCGCGCAGGGTACGGAATTTCTCGCCGTCGACGAACACCGGCGCGGCCGGGCTTTCGCCGGTGCCGGGCAGCGAGATGCCGATATTGGCGTGCTTGGATTCGCCGGGTCCGTTGACGATGCAGCCCATGACCGCAACGTTGAGGTTCTCGACACCAGGATACTGCGTCTTCCAGCCTGGCATCGAGTCGCGGATGAAGTCCTGGATCGAGCGCGCCAGTTCCTGGAACGTGGTCGAGGTGGTGCGGCCGCAACCGGGGCACGCAGCGACCAGCGGCACGAAGGTGCGGAAGCCCATGGTCTGCAGCAGTTCTTGCGCGACCTGAACTTCCAGCGTGCGGTCGCCGCCGGGCTCCGGGGTGAGCGAAATGCGGATGGTGTCGCCGATGCCCTGCTGCAGCAGGATGCCGAGCGCGGCCGAGGAAGCGACGATGCCCTTCGAGCCCATGCCGGCTTCGGTCAGACCGAGATGGATCGCATAGTCGGAGCGCGAGGCCAGCGTCTGGTACACAGCGATGAGGTCCTGCACCGCCGAGACCTTGGCGGAGAGGATCATCTTGTTCTTCGGCATGCCGAGTTCTTGCGCGCGGGCGGCCGACAGCAACGCCGACTGCACCATGGCTTCGCGCGTCACCGCGCGAACATCCTTCGGATTCGCAGACAGCGCGTTCTCGTCCATCAGCTTGGTCAGCAGTTCCTGATCGAGCGAACCCCAGTTCGCGCCGATGCGGACGGCCTTGTTGTTCTTGTTGGCGATCTCGATGATGTCGGCGAACTGCGAGTCGCGCTTGTTCTTGAAGCCGACATTGCCGGGATTGATGCGGTATTTGTCGAGCGCCGCGGCGCAGGCCGGGAATTCAGCAAGCAGCTTGTGGCCGATATAGTGGAAGTCGCCGATCAGCGGCGTGGTGATGCCCTGCTTGTCGAGCGCTTCGCGGATGTGCGGGACGGCGGCTGCGGCTTCGTCGCGGTCGACAGTGATGCGGACCATTTCCGAGCCCGCGCGCGACAGCGCTGCGACCTGCTCGATGGTGCCCTGGATGTCGGCGGTGTCGGTGTTGGTCATCGACTGCACGACGATCGGCGCGCCGCCGCCAACGGCGACATTACCGACCATGACCTGAGTGGTGAGGTGCCGGGGCGCCGGACCGGCGATATCAGACGGAATTTCAATCTTGTTCATGGGGTCTCGAATATCAGATTTAGATGACATCCAGCAATGGATCAGTGGCCTAGGCCTTGGCCGGTCGGTTAACGAGAAATAGTCCCGCGATGACCAATAGCGCGGCGACGCCAAAGGCGGGAGTCAGATGGTCGCCCATGATGAGATAGCCCGCCGCGACGCCAAACAAAGGGGTGATGAAGGTAAAAGCCGACAATTTGCTGGCCGAATAGGTCTTGATTAGCCCGAACCACAGCAAAAACGTGAATCCCACCACCCAAAAGGCCTGAAAAGAGAGCAGGGACAGCGCCAGCGGGCCGGGAACCCGGGTCACGGTTTCGCCCGCCAGCAGTGCAGCCAGGCCCAGAATCGGGACCGAAAGCCCGACCTGGTAACCCAATGCCTTCTCAGGCGGGACGTAAAGGAGGGGGGTCATCTTGACCACTAGCGTGGTCGCTGCCCATAGGCCGGCACCGGCGACGATCATCAGATCCCCGATCAGCACGTCGGTTGTGACATCGGGTTGCGGCACGCCGATGGCCACGGCGACGCCGGCGAAGCTTACGGCCAGCCCGGCCCATTGCACCGGGCGCAGGCGTTCGCCGAGGAACTGATAGGAGCCGAAGGCCACGAAGAACGGCATCGTATAGAGGAAAACCGCGGCGCGGCTCGCGGTGGTGAATTGCAGCCCGTGAAAGATCAGCACGAATTCGACGCCGAACAGCACGCCGGCAAACAGGCCCGCTTTCAGCGTCCCGTCGCGCTCGAACAGCTTGACGCCGCGCACCCGCGCGATGGTCAGGATGACGAGCAGAGCACCGGCGGAGCGCAGCATCGCCTGCGTGTAGGGTGGAATATCGTGCAGCACCAGTTTGATGGCGATCTGGTTGAAGCCCCAGGTCAGGCACAGCATCAGCACAAGGGCGATGGCCCCGGCGGTGAGTGCGCGTCCGCCGGATGGGCTGATGATGGTTTCTGCAGACATGAAGCCTCGGGCCGGCTTGTCGCCGTGTTGTTATGGGATCTTCAGGCCTGACAGTGAGCGCAGGTTCCGGTGATTTCGACAACAGACAGTTTCGGGATGAAGCCAGTCGTACGTGCGGCATCGTTCAGGCTTTGCGCGACCTTCGTCGCGGGTACTTCGCCGACTGACCCGCATTGGTCGCAGATCAGGAATGCGACCATCGAGGCTGTGCCGTGGTCGTGCGCGCAAGCGAGGAAGGCGTTGCGGCTCTCGATACGGTGAACGAGACTGTTCTCCATCAGAAAATCGAGCGCGCGATACACGGTGATGGGTGCCGGGCGCGAAATGGTTTTGGCGAGCTCGTCGATGATCTCATAGGCCCCAAGCGGCCGATGGCTGGCGAGCAGCGCTTCAAGCACCTGCCGGCGGATCGGGGTCAGCTTTTGCGACCGGGCCGCGCAGACATTCTCGGCATGATGCATCGCATCCGCCGTACAGCGGTCGTGATCGTGGCCAGGAGCCGGGAAAGTTGGTTTCGGAACTGCCATTTGGAGGGAGCTTAACCCGTTAGGTGTGATTGTGCCCGTCTTTTTGGCGTTGAACTTCAGTCTTGCACCAAATCCAGCGCAGCCAAATAACGAACATTCACTCCAGATGGGGGACAGCCGGGCGATTGCAAAGGTTGAACGGGCAGACCGTGCCAGATCAGGTCGCGTTTTTGCGCTCGCGGCGCAGATCCGATGGCGAGGTGGCATATCGGCGCCGGAACGTCCGGTTGAAATACGACAAATCGCTGAAGCCGGCCTCGTCGGCGATCTTCCCGATTCGCTCATTGGCCCGAAGCGGATCGAGTAGCCGTGCATGAGCGAGCGCCAAACGCCTCTCAAGCAGATATTCCGACAGGCTCAGGCCATGTTCGCGAAACAGCTTGCGGACATAGTCTGGCGATATCCTCTCAGTCACCGCCAGCGTCTCGGCTGAGAGGTCGTGACTTCCGAGCCCTGCTTCGATCGCTGCCTGGATCGCCTGCAAGCGCAGCATGCGGGTGCTCGAAGGTCGCGATGTCTCGGGGTGGTTTTCCCTGCCGATTGTCAGAAGTGCGATCAGGCTACACAGATCGGCGGCGACATGGTGCTGAAGATCAGTGGGCGCGGATCCGTCGAGGTCGATCGCTGCCTGACAATGCGCCATTAGTAGCCGCAAGGTCTGAATCTCCAGGCGGAGAGGTCGCATGAGCCAGGTGTTGAGGTGCGGCACCTTGATCGACAGCGCAGCCCGCTCGATCTGAACGATCAGATGCTGCGTCTCACGAGATGACGTATGCCGACCGGGGTCCCTGGTTGTCATCAAGATCGCATGGTCCTGCTCGATGATCTCCTCGCGGCCATGCTGCGATGCGCGCGCACTCCCTTTCAGAACGACTGCAAAGACGACATTGTCGGGCGATGACGCAGTCGCAGCATCCGGCATGCGATCGTTCGCAGGAAATCCCGTGCCGATAAAAACAATCGCGCCGGGCAACCTGTGCAATGCAGTATCGGTTGAAAACGGGGTGTCTGTCGGAAGAGGGGATTCGACGTTGAACGTCAGGCGCCCGAATTGGAGCTGCGCCGTCGGCAGATTTTCGGAAATGGCTTCGATTAACGAATCGGGCGCTTCGGGACCGGGCCTTGAAGTCACGAGGATCCGTCCTGCAAGCATTGAACTATATCTTGGTCGTGCCAATGCCGATCGCGTTCATATACGTCGTGGTTACTGCGCCTTTGGGCGGCTTCTCTTTTGATAGTTCGCGATATGCCATGTTGCCTGAACGCAACAAGCAGAATGAATTGCGGTGCCAGTCGCGCCCAGTCCTGTCGCGTCGCGTCCGTTCCAAGTCGCTGATGTCTCATTCAACTACACATCATCGAAGCAGAGCCTTCGGCCTGCCTTCGTTGATCTGTTGTTGGGGAGACTGATGGTGAGACGCACCGTATTGGCCGCTGCAGGCCTCGCCGTCATGGCGCTTTCGTCCACAGCAGGCGCTGCCGATCTGTCGCCCCGCATATATGCCAAGGCGCCGGTTCTGGTGGATCCCGGCATCAACTGGACCGGCTTCTATGTCGGCCTCAATGGCGGCTACAGCTGGGGCAAGGGCGACGCCACCTTCCTGCGGGGCACAGCCTTTGCGTCGCCGGTCAAGCAGGACGTCAATGGTGGCCTCGGTGGCGGCCAGATCGGCTACAACTGGCAGCTCGACCGCACATGGGTCGTTGGTCTCGAAGCCGATATCCAGGGGACCGGTGAACGTGGCAGCGCCACGTCGCCGGTGAGTTCGCTGCGGACGACGGTGCTGGGCGGCGACTTCAATCTGCTGACGCAGACATCGGCTACCAGCTCGTGGAGCTTCCCATGGTTTGCGACCTTCCGCGGGCGGGTAGGCCTGCTGGCAACGCCGGACCTGCTGCTTTACGGCACCGGCGGTCTCGCTGTCGGCGAGGTCAAGTATTCGACGCAGACGACCGTGACCGGTCAGTTATTCGGGCCGGGATCGCAGGGCACCACACCCGCCGGCGCCGCCGTGACCATTCCCGGCACGCTGCTGTCAGAATCGCAGACCCGCGTCGGCTGGACCCTGGGCGCCGGCCTGGAAAAGAAGTTCGGCACCAACTGGTCGGCCAAGCTCGAATATCTGTATCTCGATCTGGGCTCGGCGACCTATTTCGGGGGCACAGCCAGCCAGACCTCGGTCGGCTTCCACGACCATGTCTTCCGCGCCGGCATCAATTACGCATTCAGCCCCGCCGTCGTCGCCAAATACTGAACATATTCAGTATCTTACATGCTTCTCAAGCCCGGCCTCGTGCCGGGCTTTTTGCTGTGCTGCGCGCTGCGGATGCCTGGAAGATCCAGCCATGTCGCCATCGCAGGGCAGCGCCGTCTTTATCTCCGATGTGTTATTCATAAGCTTGCTTACAATAAGCTACGCTAATGGAGTGCCTCAATGTCCCCGTCCGTGGGTACCGGAATCGATTTCCTGTCGGCCCTGTTCGAAACCCAGCGCATGTTGCGGCAACTGGCCGACAAGGAAGCGCGGCATCTCGGCATGACCCGCGCCCAATGGGCGGTGCTGGCCAAGGTCGAGCGCAATGAAGGGCAGAAACAGGCCGACCTTGCCGATGCCATGGAGATGGCGCCGATCAGCCTGACGCGGCTGATCGACAAGCTCTGCGACAGCGGCCTGCTCGAGCGGCGCAGCGACGACGCGGACCGGCGGATCAAGCGGCTCTATCTCACCGAGGCTGCGCGACCGCTGATGGGCAAGCTCGCCGTTCTCAGGAACGAACTGATGCAGGTCGCGCTCGATCGCATGAGCGAGCAGGAAACCCATCAGCTCGTCGATTATCTCGAGACCATCAAATCCAACATCCGCGCTGCGCTCTCGCCTGCAGCCGTCAAGACCAAGGAACACGTCTATGGCTGAGCCCGTGCTGAAATTTCCCGACAAGGATGCGCCCGACGGCCCATCCGGCGGCGCTGCGACTACGCAGCGTCAGGGTGTGAAAGGTTTTCTGAAGCGCTATCGGCGGCTGCTGCTGCTGGTGGTGCTGCCGGCCATCGTTCTTGTTGGCGGCGTCGCCTTCTATCTGTCGGGCGGTCGCTATGTCGGCACTGACGATGCCTATGTCGGGGCGCAGAAGGTGCTGATCACGCCGGACATCTCCGGCAAGGTCGACAAGGTCGTGGTGCGCGAAGGCCAACACGTGAAGGAAGGCGACGTGCTGTTCGAGATCGATCCGGTGCCGTTCCGCCTGGCGCTCGACGATGCCAAGGCCAAGCTGGCCCAGGCCAAGACCACCTATGATAACCTCGTCAGCAATGTGAAGATCTACGGCCAGATGCAGGATCTGGCGCAGCAGGGCGTCGACTTCAAGCAGCGCGACGTCGAACGCAAGTCGACGCTGGTCAAGAGCAACTTCGGCTCGCAGCTCGATCTGGACAACGCGGCGACCGCGGCGGTGACCGCGAAAGCACAGCTCGAACTCCTGAAGCAGCAGCTCGCGACCTCGATGAACCAGTTGCTCGGCAATCCCGACCTGCCGCTGGCCCAGTTCCCGCCTTACGCGCAGGCGCAGTCGGCGCTCGATCAGGCGCAGCGCAATCTCGACCACACCGTGCTGAAGGCGCCGATCTCCGGCGTCGCGACGCAGGTCGATAACATCCAGCTCGGCCGCTTCGCGATGGCCGGCACGCCGATCCTCACGGTGATCGACGACAACCGGCCGTGGGTCGATGCCAATCTGAAGGAATCCGATTTCACTTACATCGCTGTCGGCCAGACCGTGGAGATCGATGTCGATGCGTTCCCGAACCATGCCTTCA
Organism: Tardiphaga sp. GW822-FHT04G09; assembly: GCF_058800725.1. Taxonomy (NCBI): domain Bacteria; kingdom Pseudomonadati; phylum Pseudomonadota; class Alphaproteobacteria; order Hyphomicrobiales; family Nitrobacteraceae; genus Tardiphaga; species Tardiphaga sp. GW822-FHT04G09. The sequence continues at coordinate 210,510 of NZ_JBXAMO010000002.1, forward strand.
AGGGCACTGTCGGTTCGCTGAGCCCCGGCACCGGCGCGCAATTCGCGATCCTGCCGCCGCAGAATGCCACCGGCAATTTCGTCAAAGTCGTACAGCGTGTGCCGGTGCGGATCTATCTCGATTATGCCGACCCCTTTGTGAAGCGACTGAAGGCCGGCATGAGCACTTACACGACAATCGATACCAAGCATCATCGCTCGCTGGCCGGCCTGCTCGGGCTGTCATCGGCCAAGGCTGCTCAGGACTGATCCCATGAGCATGTCGGCGCCATCTCCCAGCGCGGTCCCCGGCTTTCGCCGGAACATGGTGACGATCTGCGCCATGACCGCGACCATCATGCAGGCGCTCGACACTACGATTGCCAATGTCGCGTTGCCCTATATGCAGGGCACGCTGTCGGCGTCGCAGGATCAGGTCAACTGGGTGCTGACCTCCTATATCGTGGCTGCGGCCATCATGACCGCGCCGGTCGGCTGGATTGCCAACCGGTTCGGCCGCAAGAAGATCTTCATCATCTGTTCGGCGGGTTTCACTGTCGCCTCGGTGTTGTGTGGCCTCGCGCAGGACATCAACCAGATGGTCGGCTTTCGCCTCTTGCAGGGCGTGTTCGGCGCGGCACTCGTACCGCTGTCGCAGGCGGTGATGCTCGACAGCTACGCGCTGCATGAGCGCGCCAAGGCGATGTCGATCTGGGGCATGGGCGTGATGCTCGGGCCGATCATGGGGCCTTCATTGGGCGCCTGGCTGACGGAGACCTATTCCTGGCACTGGGTGTTCTTCGTCAATCTGCCGTTCGGCATCGTCACGGTGTTCGGCCTGCTGGCCTTCATGGACGAGACCAAGACCAATGCCGAACTGAAATTCGACTGGTTCGGTTTCGGGGCGCTGGCCGTCGGCATCGGTGCGATGCAACTCGCGCTCGACCGCGGCGAGCAGCTCGGCTGGCTCGAATCCAACGAAATCGTCATCGAGGCGATCGTCTCGGTCATCGGCTTCTATTATTTCTTCGCGCATTCCTTCACGACCTCGAAGCCGTTCATCCAGTTCGCGATCTTCAAGGACAAGAATTTCGTCGGCGGCTGCGTGTTCATGGCCGTCATGGGGCTTGTGCTGTATTCGACCATGGCACTGTCGTCGCCCTATCTGCAGAACGTGATCGGCTATCCGATCCTCACGGCAGGTCTATTGCTGGCGACGCGCGGCTCCGGCACCTTCGTGGCGATGATGCTGGTCGGGCGCATCATGAAATATATCGAGGCGCGCACACTGATCATGGTGGGAATGGCGCTGATGTCGGTGTCGCTGTTCTTCACCTCGATGTGGACCGACCAGACCGGCGTGCCGGAGATCGTGATCGTCTCCATCGCGCAGGGATTTGGCCTCGGTCTCGTCTTCGTGCCGCTGTCCACGGTGGCGTTCCTGACGCTGCCCAATCATCTGCGCACGGATGGCACTTCGATGCTGACGCTGCTGCGCAATGTCGCGAGCTCGATCGGCATTTCCATCGTGATCGCGCAGCTCACTTCCGGCACCCGCATGGCCCATGCGGTGCTGGTCGAGCATATCACGCCGTTCAACAACGCGCTGCAGATGCCCAACGTGACCAGCGCGATCAACCTCGCCACCGACTCTGGTCGCGCCATGATGGACGCCATCGTCACGCTGCAGGCAACGATCATCGCCTTCGGCCTCGATTATCAGATGGTGATGCTGGTGACGCTCTGCGCGATCCCGATGGCACTGATCATCGGCTCGTCCAAGGCGACCTTGCGTGCGCAGGCCGCCAAGCCGGGTGCGGACGAGCATCCGGCGGTGATGGAATAAAAAAGCGACCCGCAGGCCGCTTTTTCGTTTCGATCGGATGAGCATCACACGTCGAAGAACACCGTTTCGTTGTCGCCCTGCAGGTGAATATCGAACCGGTACACACCCGGCGCCGTCTTCTTCGCGATAATCGTCGCGCGGCGGTCGGCCGGGACGAGGTTCATCACTTCATCGCTCGCCGTCGCGGCTTCATCGTCGAAATAGATGCGCGTCATCGACTGCATGGTCATGCCGCGGCCGAACACGGCCATCACGATATGCGGGGCCTGCGGCTTGCCGTCGATGCCGGGCACAGCGCCGGGTTTGACGGTGTCGAACGAATATTCGCCGGCGTCGGTGGTGCCGGAGCGGCCGAAGCCCCGAAAGCTCGAATTCGGCAGCCCGCGCGTGTCCTGCGGATCTGCAAAACGGCCCTGCGCGTCGGCCTGCCAGATTTCCAGCACGGCGTCAGGCACGACCTTGCCGTCGCCGTCATAGATCACGCCTTCGATGTGGATCTTGTCGCCGGTGACGTCGGGCGTCAGCAGGTTGTTGGTGAAGGCGTCGTTCCAGGCATATTTGCCATTCGGCGTCAGGCCATAGGCATAGAACGGACCGACGGTCTGCGACGGGGTAATTCCGGGCATCAGTGATTCTCCGTCGGGGTGGCGTTGCGGCCGCGCAGCACGATGTTGAAACGATAGGCCAGCGCCCAGCCGGGCTCGGTGGTGTCGAGGTCGAAATCCGACACCATGCGCAGGCGCGCCTTTTCGTCGGTGACCGAATTGAAGATCGGGTCGAATGGGAACAGCGGATCGTTCGGGAAATACATCTGCGTCACGAGGCGCGAGATGAAGGAATGGCCGAACACCGAGAAATGGATATGAGCGGGGCGCCAGGCATTGTGGTGATTGCCCCACGGATAGGCGCCGGGCTTGATGGTGATGAACTTGTAGTTGCCCTGCGAGTCGGTGACGGTGCGGCCAGCGCCGGTGAAGTTCGGATCGAGCGGCGCGGGATGCTGGTCCCAGACATGCACATAGCGGCCGCAGGCATTGGCCTGCCACAGCTCGACCAGCGTGTTCGGCACCCCGCGGCCGTCCTCGTCCATCACCGTGCCGTGGACGATGATGCGTTCGCCGAGCGGCTCGCCGGCATGCATGGTGGTGAGGTCATGATCGCCAGGGCGTACTGTCTCGTGGCCGTAGACCGGTCCCGTCGTCTCCGACAGCGTGTGCGGCATCAGGATGCGCTGCTTCTGCGGGGCACGCTTGATGGTGCTCTTGTAGCCGGGTGACAGCCGCGGCGCGTGGGCCGCATTGCTCTCGACGGGATAGATTAGCGTCATGCTGGTTTTCCCTTTTTGGCCGCCGCGGATCCCGCGGCGGCAATCTTGAAAACGTCTTTGTTAGTTGAGTTTCTCGATCGCCATGGCGACGCCCTGGCCGACGCCGACGCACATGGTGGCGAGCGCCAGCTTGCCGCCGCGCTTTTCCATGCCGTGCACGGCGGTCATCGCGAGGCGCGCGCCGCTCATGCCGAGCGGATGGCCGAGCGCGATGGCGCCGCCATGCGGGTTGACGAAATCAGCATCTTCCTTGACGCCGAGCTGGCGCAGCACGGCAATGCCCTGCGAGGCGAAGGCTTCGTTGAGTTCGATCAGGTCGAAGTCGCTGATCTTGAGGCCGAGACGCTCCATCAGCTTCTTGGTCGCAGGCACCGGGCCGATACCCATGATGCGCGGCGCGACGCCGCCCGAGGCGAGGCCGAGGATGCGCGCGCGGGCCTTGAGGCCGTGCTTCTCAACCGCGGCACCCGAGGCGAGGATCATGGCGCAGGCGCCGTCATTGACGCCCGAGGCGTTGCCGGCGGTGACCGTGCCGTCCTTGCGGACGATCGGGCGCAGCTTGGCGAGGCCTTCCAGCGTGGTTTCGGGGCGCGGATGCTCGTCCTTATCGACGGCGGTCGGACCGGCCTTGCCGCCGGGCACCATCACCGGGATGATTTCTTCCGCAAAGTAACCCGCTGCGATCGCCTTGCCGGCGTTCTGCTGCGAGCGGATCGCGAAGGCGTCCTGGTCGGCGCGGGAGATCTGGAAATCCTGCGCGACGTTCTCGCCGGTCTCCGGCATGGCATCGACGCCGTACTTCTCGCGCATCAGCGGATTGATGAAGCGCCAGCCGATGGTGGTGTCAAAGATTTCCGCCGAGCGGGAGAAGGCTTCGGTGGCCTTGCCCTGCACGAACGGTGCGCGGGTCATGGATTCAACGCCGCCGGCAATGGCGAAATCGATTTCGCCGGCGCGGATGGCGCGGGCGCCGGCACCAACGGCATCGAGGCCTGACGCACAGAGACGGTTCAGGGTTGCGCCGGGAACTGAATCGGGCAGGCCCGCGAGCAGGGACGCCATGCGGGCGACGTTGCGGTTGTCTTCACCGGCTTGGTTGGCGCAGCCGAAATAGACTTCCTCAACGGCAGTCCAATCCACGCCGGGATTGCGGTCCATCAGGGCCTTAATGGGAGCTGCGGCGAGGTCGTCGGCGCGGACTTTGGCAAGGGAGCCGCCGAAACGGCCGATGGGGGTGCGGACGGCGTCGCAGATAAAGACATCGCTCATCAATTCTCTCCCTGGGGGACTGCATCCGCGCTCGATTGCCGGATTTTCGCGGTGTTTTTAGGAAGCCCCGCCGACCCGGTCAAATGCCGCTGCTGGATGGCAGCGTTGTCCCTGGGAATTGCGGATATGAGATCGCAGTTGACTTGTCAACCGCCTCGCCGCGATGGGGAAAACTACGGTTTGCGACTGCCGCGGGTGGGATCGGCCCCGCAAAATTTGCTAGCGTCCGCCGCCATGACAATCCAGCAGCCCATTACCGCCACCGAACCCGCTCCCCGCGTGGAAGACACCGCAAAAGTGTCTCCGATGATGGAACAGTACCTTGAGATCAAGGCCGCCAATCCCGGCCTGCTGCTGTTCTACCGGATGGGCGATTTCTACGAGATTTTCTTCGAGGATGCGGAGGTCGCGTCGCGGGCGCTGGGCATCGTGCTGACCAAGCGCGGCAAGCATCAGGGTATGGACATCCCGATGTGCGGCGTTCCGGTGGAGCGCTCCGATGATTATCTGCATCGCCTGATCGCGCTCGGCATCCGTGTCGCCGTCTGCGAACAGATGGAAAATCCCGCCGAGGCGCGTAAGCGCGGCAACAAGAGCGTGGTCCGCCGCGATGTCGTGCGCGTGGTCACGCCGGGCACGCTGACCGAAGAGAATTTGCTCGACGCCCGGGCCAATAATTATTTACTGGCGATCGCGCGCAGCAAGGGCTCAAGCGGTGCGGATCGCATTGGTCTCGCCTGGATCGATATCTCCACCGCGGAATTCATCGTCACCGAATGTGCGACTAGCGAACTCGGCGCCACGCTGGCGCGGATCAATCCGAATGAAGTGATCGTCACGGATGCGCTCTATAGCGATCCCGACCTCAGCCAGTTGCTGCGTGAGTTGTCGGCGGTGACGCCGCTCACCCGCGACGTGTTCGACGGCGCCACCGCCGAGCGCCGGCTATGCGATTATTTTGCCGTCGCCACCATGGATGGCCTCAGCGCCATGTCGCGGCCGGAAGCCACGGCGGCCGCCGCCTGCGTCACCTATGTGGAGCGCACCCAGGTCGGCAAACGTGTGCCGCTGTCGCCGCCCACCCGCGAGGCGGTCGGCACCACCATGGCGATCGACCCCGCCACCCGCGCCAATCTCGAACTGACTCGCACGCTCGCCGGTGAGCGCAAGGGCTCGTTGCTCGATGCCATCGATTGCACGGTGACGGCTGCCGGTTCGCGCCTGCTGGCGCAGCGACTGGCTGCGCCGCTGACCGATGAAGTGGCCATCGGCCGCAGGCTGGACGCGATCTCCACCTTCGTCGCTGACAGCGGTTTACGGGACGATCTCCGCGTCGCTCTGCGCGCCGCGCCGGATTTGTCGCGCGCGCTGGCCCGTCTGTCGGTCGGTCGCGGCGGCCCGCGCGATCTGGCGTCATTGCGCGATGGCGTATTCGCCGCCGATCAGGTGCTGGCGCGGCTCGGCGCCATAGACAATCTGCCGGCGGATATCACTGCTGCGATGGCCGCGTTGCAGCGCCCGTCCCGGGAGCTCGCCAGCACGTTCGCCCACGCACTGGCCGACGACCTGCCGCTGCTGAAGCGCGATGGCGGTTTCGTGCGCGAGGGCTTTGAAGCCGCACTCGACGAGACCCGCAATCTGCGCGACGCCTCGCGCCTTGTGGTTGCTGCGATGCAGGCGCGCTATGCCGATGACACCGGCGTCAAGGGTCTGAAGATCCGCCACAACAACGTGCTCGGCTATTTCGTCGAGGTTACCGCGCAGCACGGTGACAAGCTGATGCAGCCGCCGCTGAATGCGACCTTCATCCATCGCCAGACGCTGGCTGGGCAGGTGCGCTTCACCACGTCCGAACTCGGCGAGATCGAGGCCAAGATCGCCAATGCCGGCGACCGTGCGCTGGGTCTCGAGCTTGAAATCTTCGAGCGGCTTTCGGGTATGGTGGCTGAGGCGTCGGAAGATCTCCGCGCCGCGGCGCATGCCTTTGCGCTGCTGGATGTGGCAACGGCGCTGGCGAAGCTGGCGGTCGATGACAACTATGTGCGCCCCGAAGTCGACAACTCGCTGCTGTTCGCCATAGAAGGCGGCCGGCATCCCGTCGTTGAACAGGCGCTGAAGCGCGACGGTCAGCCATTCATCGCCAATGCCAGCGATCTCTCGCCGGGGCCGGGGCAGAAGTCCGGGCAGATCTGGCTGATCACCGGTCCGAACATGGCGGGTAAATCGACCTTCCTGCGCCAGAACGCGTTGATCGCGCTGCTGGCGCAGATAGGCAGCTTCGTGCCGGCATCGCGCGCCCGCATCGGCATCGTCGATCGTCTGTTCTCGCGCGTCGGCGCCGCGGACGATCTGGCAAGGGGACGCTCGACCTTCATGGTCGAGATGGTCGAGACCGCGGTGATCCTCAATCAGGCCACCGAACGCGCGCTGGTGATCCTCGACGAAATCGGCCGTGGTACGGCGACCTTCGACGGTCTGTCGATCGCCTGGGCTGCGATCGAGCATCTGCACGAGAGCAATCGCTGCCGCGCGCTATTCGCAACGCATTATCACGAACTCACCGCACTCTCAGCCAAACTGCCGCGGCTGTTCAATGCGACGGTGCGCGTCAAGGAATGGCACGGAGACGTGGTGTTCCTGCATGAGGTACTGCCGGGCTCGGCGGATCGCTCCTACGGCATTCAGGTGGCGAAACTCGCGGGCCTGCCTCCGGCGGTGATCGCGCGGGCAAAGTCAGTGCTGGCCAAGCTGGAAGCGCAGGATCGCGGTCAAAGCGCCAAGGCGCTGATGGATGACCTGCCGCTATTCGCCATCACCGCGCGCGCGCCGGCCGAAGCAGCTCCGCCGTCGGAGGCGGAGTTGCTGATGGATGCCGTGAAGGCGCTGCATCCCGACGAGATGTCGCCGCGCGAGGCGCTGGATGCACTCTATGCGCTGAAGGCCAAGTTGCCCAAAGGCTAAACGCTGCGAATCTTCCTGCGGCCCAACGACCACAGGCCGAGATTCCACACCACGCAAGTTGCCAACGCGATGCCGAGCGCGATCGCCGAGCCGAAGCGTGGTGCGGTCAGGGGCAGGGTAGCGACGGCGATGCCGAAGCCCATGAGGCCCCAGCCGCCATTGGCCATGACCGCGGCGGTCGGCAGGCCGCCGATGCGCGGATGCAGGATCAGCAACAGGCTGGTGAACACCACGGGATAGAGCGCAAGGATGCCGCTACCGGCCGGGCCGATGGTCGCGGATAGCGTGACGACTGTGCCGACCAACGAGGATACCAGTGCCGCGCGCAGCAGTATGTCGTACCAGCGCCGTGTGATGAGCGGCATCTTCGCGTGGCGAAACTGCGCCATCAGCGGCAGGCAGATGCTGAAGGCCACCGCATTGGCGAGGAGACCCCCCGGCAATGACCATTCGAATTGCCGGACCAGTATGGCAAGGCCGAACCACACCACCATCGCCGTGCCGAGACTGACAACGACGTTATGGCGCCGGGCCAGGTAGATGTAAGTCAATCCGAAGAACATTGTTACGGCGTTGATCGGCAGGCTCGTCAGCGCGCCCTGCGCGATGAAGGCGGCATCGTGATCGATGGCGAGAAAAACGTAGGACGGGCCCGCTGAGATTGGCAGCGTCGCCACCAGGGCGCCGATCACCGGGCCGGAACGTTCGGTAATGATGGCGGCGGTGATCACGAAAGCGGCGGTGATCGCCATGCGCAGCGTGAGTGTCAGGAGAAAGGCAAGTTCGGGGGACATGGAAGCCTGATGAGAGGAGGTGCTTGGCCTCCTCTTTCTTGGTGGACAGTCCCGCCTGCTTACACCCTGTTGAGGGACACCGAAACCTTCGGGCCATGCTTGATGGTCTGGTAGACTACGCAATAACGCTCGGTCAGCTTCAGCAGCAGATCGAGCTTGTCCTGCGGGGCGTCGGTATCGACGTCGAAGCGCAGGCGGATTTCGGCGAAGCCGACCGGAGCTTCCTTGTCGACGCCGAGCGTGCCGCGGAAATCGAGATCGCCCTCAGCCGTCACATTACCAGACTTCAGCGGAATTTCGACGGCGGTCGCCACCGATTTCAGCGTGACGCCAGCGCAGGCGACCAGTGCTTCCAGCAGCATGTCGCCCGAGCAGAGTTCGAGCCCGGAGCCGCCAGTCGCCGGATGCAGGCCGGCGGCGGCGATCTGGCGACCGGTCTCGACCTTGCAGGCGATGCCCTCATTGTCGATCGAGCCTTTTGCCTTCAGCGTGATGAAGGCCGCCTTGGGATCAGTCTTGTAGAGCTCCTTGATGGGGGCTTGGGTGGCGCGAAGCGCGGCGGCGTCCATGATATCTCTCCCTGAGATTTTGTTAGTTGCAGATTCTATTCGCGTGCGGCGATGTTGTCACCACCACGCGCCGACCGCCTCGGCAGGTGCGCTATCGGGCACGTCGCGATCGAGAGAGCGATCCAGTGCGGTGAGCACGCGACGCTTCACCGCTTCGAACAGCGGCGAAGACCGATCGCGCGGACGCGCGAGATTGACTTGTATCTCAGCGAACAGCCGGCCGGGTCGTGGCCGCATCACCAGCACGCGATCGGCGAGCACGACGGCTTCATCCACGTCATGGGTGACGAGGATCAATGTCGGCCGCGTATCGGCCCAGAGATCCAGCAGATGATCCTGCAGGTCGCGGCGCGTGAAAGCGTCGAGTGCGGAGAACGGTTCGTCGAGCAGCAGCACTTCCGGCTGCGGCACCAAGGCACGGGCAATCGCCACGCGCTGCGCCTGCCCGCCGGACAATTCGCGCGGCCATGCCTTCGCTTTATCCGACAGGCGGACGCGTGCCAGGGCCTGCGCGACTTTCTCGCGGCGTGCGGCGACAGGAAGCTCGGACAGTCCGAAGCCGATATTGTCGGCGACGCTGAGCCACGGCAGCAGCCGCGGCTCCTGGAAGATGATGCCGATCTTCTCGTGTGGGGCGCTGATATCGATATCGTCGATGCGGATACTCCCGGTCGAGGCGCGATCGAGCCCGGCCACGGCGCGCAACAGCGTCGACTTTCCGCAGCCGGAGCCGCCGATGATGGCCACGATCTCGCCCTGAGGGATTTGCGCGGTGAAGCGCTCCAGCGCGTGGACGCCGTTGGGATAGGTCTTGCCGACCTTGTCGAGGGCGAGCATCAGGTCTCTCCGCCCGGACGGAACGCATCCTGCCAGCGCAGCAATGGCGTGGTGATCAATTCGATCAGCCAGTCGGTGGTCTTGCCAAGCAGCGCGAAAATGGTGATCGCGGCGAGGATCTGCGCGGGCTTGCCGAGCTGCTGGCCGTCGATCAGGAGATAGCCGAGCCCTTCGGAGGCGCCCATGAATTCGGCGGCAACCACGAACATCCAGCCGAGCCCGAGACCGACGCGCAGCGCGACAACGTAAGCCGGCAGCACGGCGGGCAGCAGGATGCGGCGGATCATGGCGGGGCCGGAGAGGCGGAAGGTGCGACCGACTTCGACGATCTTGCGATCGACCGAGAGGATTGCGCCCATCACGCCGAGATAGACTGGGAAGAACACGCCAACGGCAATCAGCGCGACCTTCGAGGTCTCGAAAATGCCAAGCCACAGGATGAACAGCGGCACCCAGGCGATCGACGGAATGGCGCGCAGCGCCTGAACGGTGGGGTCGAGCAGTCGCCGTGCGACGCCCCAATAGCCGGAGATGGCGCCAAACAGCGTGCCGGCGATGACGCCGAGGCCGAAGCCTGCGCCCACGCGCATGAGTGTTGTGGCAATGTGACGCGTGAGCTCACCGGTTTGCGCAAGCTCCATGATGGTGGCGAAGACGCGCGACGGTGGCGGCACCAGCCGGCCGTTCGACCAGCCGGACCACACTGCAAGCTCCCATGCCAAAGCGAGTGTCAGCGGCAGTACGACGCCCAGCGCCGGCCGCGCATAACGGTGCCAGCGCTTATCGGTCGCGGCTTTTGCACGCGTGTCTGTTGTGTCGAGCGCAGTCGTGTCGAGCGTCATGGCATAGCTGAAGCGCGTCTCGATCTGGTTTACAAGGTGGTCAAAAGCTTCACCCTCCCCTTGCGGGGAGGGTGAAGGGTGGTTTCGCAGGTGCAAGAGCGTCAGCTCTTCGGCAGCGGCACCTGATCGTCGATCAGCGCATCCACCGTCGCCTTCACATCGACCTTAGCGTCGATCACGCCGGCCTGCTGCAGAGCGAGGCCTGCGGCGAGGATCGACTCGCGCTGGGGTGCGCCGATGCGGCTGTGGGTCAGCTCGGTGCGCTCCTTGAGCTGTTTGTCGACAACCGCGTCGGGTAGCTTGGTGACGCCGATGAAGGCCTTCTTCAGCTCGGGATAGTTCTCCAGCGAATATTTCCGCGCGTCTTCATAGACGGCGAGGACGCGGCGCGCCGCATCCGGATAGTCCTTCAAGAACTGTTCGCGCACATTGAGGATGCCCCAGGTGTTGGCGTCCGGCTTGCGGAAGAACAGCTTGGCGCCGTCCTCGACCTCGGCCTGCGCCATCATGGGATCGAGTCCGGCCCATGCATCGACGTCGCCGCGGATCAGCGCGGCCTTGCCGTCGGCATGCTGCAGCAGCACCGGGGTGATGTCCTTGTCGGTGAGCCCGGCGCCAAGCAAAGCGCGGACCAGGAAAATGTGGGGATCGGTGCCGCGGGTCACCGCGACCCGCTTGCCCTTGAGGTCGGCGACGGAGGCGATCTTGGAGTCCTTGCCGGTCACCAGCGCGGTCCATTCCGGACGCGAATAGACATAGACCGACTTGATCGGATTGCCGTTGATCCTGGCCACCAGCGCAGCGGAGCCCGCGGTCGAGCCGAAGTCGATGGAGCCGGCATTGAGGAATTCGAGCGCCTTGTTGGAGCCGGCCGACTGCACCCAGGTGATCTTCACGCCGTCCTTGGCGAATTCCTTCTCCAGCAGGCCGTTCTGCTTGAGGATGATCGAGACCGGATTGTAGGTCGCCCAATCGAGCCGGATTTCCTTGAGCGGCTCGGCGGCGAAGGCAGCTCCGGGCAGCAGTGCAGCCGCAGCAATCAGACCGGCAACAGCGCGCCGTGACATCGTGAACATTCTGGTCTCTCCCTGATGGAATGACGAAACGTGAGGTTCGAAAGCCACTTGCATCCGGCGGGCGTCATGGCATCACGTCCGGGTCGCTCTGCGTGCGAAAACGTGCTTTAATTTCAATTGGTTATGGCGTTTCGTCAACGAGAAGATATGATGCGTCAAAGACACCGCCGCGAGAACGTTGTTGCCCGGATTGCGCAAAAGGCAGCATGGACTAGCTGTGGGGCTACAATCACCGTGACAGCGCTTGCGCCGTCCGATATCCGGGTTGTTCATGGACAGCGTTGCTACACAAGCCAAACTCACGACCGAAACCGAGTTCGATACGCCGCGGATCACCGCCGAGATCGACGCGCTTGCAGCGCAGCATCGCGGCAAGAACGATTTGTTTCGCGCCGCGGTCGCCAAGCTGCTGAAGGCTGAACTGCTCAAGGCCAGTGAAGCCGCCGAGGCCGTGCTGCTGAAAGACCGGCACGGCCGGCGCTGCGCTGAGCAGCTCTGCCACGTGCAGGATGAGATCATCCGCATGCTGTTCGCTGCGGCGACGAAGCATCTGTATCATTCGCCAATCCCGTCCGGTGCCGAACGCATGGCGGTGGTCTCTACCGGCGGCTATGGCCGCGGGCTGATGGCGCCGGAATCTGACATCGATCTGTTGTTCATCCTGCCCTACAAGCAGACCGCCTGGGGCGAGCAGGTCGCCGAGGTCATTCTGTATTGCCTGTGGGACATGGGCCTGAAGGTCGGCCACGCCACGCGTTCGGTGGATGAATCGATTCGCCAGGCGCGCGGCGACATGACGATCCGCACCGCGATCCTGGAAACGCGCTTCCTCACCGGCGATCAGGCTCTCTACGACGAACTGGTCACGCGCTTCGATACCGAAGTGGTGCAGGGCACCGCCGCCGAATTCGTCACCGCCAAGCTCGCCGAACGCGAGGAGCGCCATCGCCGTGGCGGCCAGTCGCGCTATCTGGTCGAGCCCAACGTCAAGGACGGCAAGGGCGGGTTGCGCGATCTGCATACCGTGTTCTGGATCGCGAAATACGTCTATCGGGTGCGCGACAGCAAGGAGCTGGTGGCGCGCGGCGTGTTCGATCCGCAGGAATACCGCACCTTCAAGCGTTGCGAAGACTTCCTGTGGTCGGTCCGCTGCAATATCCACTTCCTGACCAAACGTCCTGAAGAGCGGCTGTCCTTCGACCTGCAGCGCGAGATCGCGGTTCGCCTCGGCTATACGTCGCATCCCGGCATGCAGGACGTCGAGCGCTTCATGAAGCACTACTTCCTGATTGCCAAGGAAGTCGGCGATCTCACCGCAATCCTGTGCGCCAAGCTCGAAGACCAGCAGGCCAAGCCGGCGCCGGCGCTGACGCGCATGATGGCCAAGCTGCGTCCCGAGATGCATCGCCGCCGGCTGCCGGACAGCGACGCCTTCATCATCGACAACAACCGTATCAACCTTGCTGCGCCCGACGTGTTCAAGGAAGACCCGATCAATCTGATGCGGTTCTTCCGGCTGGCACAGAAGCACAATCTGGCCTTCCATCCTGATGCCATGCGGACAGCAACGCGGTCGCTTCGGCTGATCACGCCGGAGATACGCGAGAATCCCGAAGCCAACGCGCTGTTCATGGAGATCCTGACTTCGGATAATGCCGAGATCGTGCTGCGGCGGATGAACGAGACCGGTGTGCTCGGTCATTTCATTCGGGCCTTCGGCCGCATCGTCTCGATGATGCAGTTCAACATGTATCACCACTACACGGTGGACGAGCATCTGCTGCGGTGTGTCGGCATCCTTCAGGAGATCGAGCGCGGCGGGAATGACGAGTTCGTTGTCGCTAGCGACCTGATGCGTAAGATCCGCCCGGAACATCGTGCGGTGATCTATATCACTGTGTTGTTGCATGACATCGCCAAGGGACGCCCGGAAGATCACTCGATCGCCGGCGCCAAGGTCGCGCGGCGGCTATGTCCGCGGCTCGGCTTCAACGCCGCCGACACCGATCTCGTCGCTTGGCTGATCGAGGAGCATCTGACCATGTCCACGGTGGCGCAATCGCGCGACCTGTCGGATAGCAAGACCATCGAGAATTTCGCCGCCGTGGTGCAGTCGGTCGAGCAGATGAAGCTGCTGACGATTCTCACCACCGCCGATATTCGCGGCGTCGGTCCCGGCGTCTGGAACGGCTGGAAGGCGCAGCTGATCCGAACCCTGTATTACGAAACCGAGCCGGTGCTGACCGGTGGTTTCTCGGAAGTCAATCGCGCCCAGCGCATCGCGTCGGCGCAGGCCGAATTCCGTCGTGCCTTCACCGAGTGGCCCGAGCAGGATCTCAACGCCTATATTTTGCGGCACTATCCGGCCTACTGGCTCAAGGTCGAGCTCGAACGCAAGATTCGCCATGCTCGTTTCCTGCGCGCCTCGGAAGAGGCAGGGCACAAGCTGGCGATCAATGTCGGGTTCGATGAAGCCCGCGGCGTCACCGAGCTCACGATTCTGGCCGTCGACCATCCCTGGTTGCTGTCGATCATCGCTGGCGCATGCGCTGCGGCAGGTGCCAATATCGTCGACGCGCAGATCTACACGACGACCGATGGCCGCGCGCTCGACACCATCGCGATCTCCCGGGAATACGATCGAGATGACGACGAAGGCCGCCGTGCGACACGGATCGGCGACATGATCGAGGACGTGCTCGAAGGTAAGGTGCGGTTGCCGGAAACGGTGGCGAAGCGCGCCACGACGAAAGGCAAGATCAGGGCCTTCACGGTGGAGCCGGAAGTCATCGTCAACAACCAGTGGTCGGATCGCTACACGGTGATCGAGGTCTCCGGCCTCGACCGGCCCGGTCTGCTGTATCAGCTGACCACGGCGATCTCGAAGCTCAATCTGAACATCGCCTCCGCGCATGTGGCGACCTTCGGCGAGCGTGCACGAGACGTGTTCTACGTCACCGATTTGCTCGGGGCGCAGATCAATGCTCCGACACGTCAGGCTGCGATCAAGCGCGCGCTGATCCATCTGCTCGCGCATGGCGATGCAGCGGAGAAGCCGGCGGCGTAATTACTTCACCTCGACGCCCTCATGCTGCAGCAGCCATCGCTTGCGCGCGATGCCGCCGCCATAGCCGGTGAGGGAACCATTGGCACCGATCAGGCGGTGGCAAGGCACGACGACACTCAGGGGATTGGCACCATTGGCATGGCCGACGGCGCGGGTCGCTGTGGGCACGCTGAGTTGTGCCGCCAGCGTGCCGTAGCTGAGTGTACTGCCCGCAGGGATCTTGCGTAGCGCGGCCCAGACATTGTGCTGAAATGGCGTGCCGGGGATATGGCAGGTGATGCCATCGAGTTGGTCGAGATCGCCGTCGAAATAGCGCGAGAGGGCTGTACGGATTTCGGACGGCGCTGCGTTGTTCGTGAGTTCAACCGCGCCATAGTAACGACGCAGCAAAGTCCGCAAACGTGTCTCGTAATCGATCCAGTCGAGGGCGCAGAGTGCGCCGCCGTGGTTCGTCACCAGCAGCGCGATGCCGATCGGGGTGTCAAGCCGGTCGAGAGTGAGTGGGGTGGGTGACTTCGCCATCGTGGTGTTGCACTCATCAAATGGAAACGCCGACCGTAAGCGTAGCCACGGTCGGCGTCGTCCCGATTTCCGATAAGTGAGCCCGAATTATTCTGGCTTCGGCTCGTGCGACATGCGCTCGAGGCGTTCCTGCATTTCCTTCATCTGGCGACGCAGGTCGTCCATGGTGTCGGCAGCCTCAGAAGTCGGCTCCGATGCCTTTTCCGGCTCCGGTGCGGCAGCGCCGCCGCGCGGCGGCACGAACGGCTTGAACATCGCGAAGGTCTGCTGAAAGAGCTCCATGTTGCGGCGGACGGTTTCCTCAAGTGGCGCGAACGGCGTCATGCTGAACGTGTTCGTCATCTGCTTGCGGAATTTCTCCTGCTCACGCGTCAGGCTGTCGATGGACTGCTCGAGATACTTCGGCACGACCATCTGCATGCTGTCGCCATAGAAGCGGATCAACTGGCGCAGGAAAGTGGTTGGCAGGAGATTCTGGCCAGCCTTGTTTTCCTGTTCGAAGATGATCTGGGCCAGCACCGAGCGGGTGATATCGTCGCCGGTCTTGGCGTCATAGACGAGAAAATCCTCGCCGTCCTTCACCATCGCAGCGAGATCCTCAAGCGTCACGTAAGTGCTTGTTCCGGTATTATAAAGCCGGCGGTTCGCGTATTTTTTGATTGTCGTGGGTTGATCTGATTTCGCCATGGGGCTCACACATACGGACCGAGGACAGGGAACCTTACGGCAGCGCGCCATAAGGTTGTCGAACAACGCAATGCAATAAAGTAAGCACTTTCAAAGGGTCTCGGCTACCGTTTTGTGCGTCACGGTTAAAATGGCAGCAGTATTGTGCTATGCAAAGCGACATCCGTGCCATTTTGCGTGCGTTGCGGCCGTAATTTGGCCTCTGGCCAATTGACAGTCCATTCCTCAGTTAACAGGATAGTTCGCAACGCGGGCCCCGCCATTCTGGCTCTGACCGTCGAAAAACCTCAACAACAGGAGATGTCCATGTCAGACGATGTCGTCATCGTCAGCGCTGCCCGCACACCAGTCGGCAGCTTCAACGGCGCTTTCGCGACCATGCCGGCGCACGATCTCGGCGCCATTGCCATCAAGGCAGCGCTTGAGCGCGGCAAGATCGATCCCGCGCGCGTCTCCGAAGTCATCATGGGTCAGATCCTCACTGCGGCGCAGGGCCAGAACCCCGCGCGTCAGGCGTCGATCGCTGCCGGCCTTCCGGTGGAAACGTCGGCCTGGGGCGTCAACATGCTGTGCGGCTCCGGCCTGCGCACGGTCGCGCTCGGGTATCAGGCGCTGCTCAATGGTGATTCGGAAATCGTCGTTGCCGGCGGTCAGGAATCCATGAGCATGGCCCCCCATGCGCAGTATCTGCGCGGCGGCGTGAAGATGGGTCCGGTGGAATTCGTCGATACCATGATCAAGGACGGTCTGTGGGATGCCTTCAACGGCTATCACATGGGCAACACCGCCGAAAACGTGGCGAAGCAGTACCAGATCACGCGCCAGCAGCAGGACGAGTTCGCTGTGGCGTCGCAGCAGAAGGCGGAAGCTGCGCAGAAGGCCGGCAAGTTCAAGGACGAGATCGTCCCGGTCACCATCAAGGGCCGCAAGGGCGACACCGTGGTCGACAGCGACGAATATCCGCGTCACGGCGCCACCATCGAGGCGATGGCCAAGCTGCGCCCGGCCTTCGAGAAGGACGGTACCGTCACCGCAGGCAGCGCATCGGGCATCAATGACGGCGCTGCTGCCGTGGTGCTGATGACCGCCAAGCAGGCCGCCAAGGAAGGCCTCAAGCCGCTCGCGCGCATCGTGTCGTGGGGCCAGGCCGGCGTCGATCCGAAGATCATGGGCACAGGCCCGATCCCCGCATCGCGCGCTGCGCTCAAGAAGGCCGGCTGGACCATCAACGATCTCGACCTGATCGAAGCCAACGAGGCTTTCGCTGCGCAGGCCTGCGCCGTGAACAAGGACCTCGGCTGGGATACGTCGAAGGTTAACGTCAATGGCGGCGCCATCGCGATCGGTCACCCGGTAGGTGCGTCCGGCGCACGCGTGCTGGTCACGTTGCTGCACGAGATGGAAAAGCGCGACGCGAAGAAGGGCCTTGCCACGCTGTGCATCGGTGGCGGCATGGGCATCGCGATGTGCATTGCACGCGACTAATCCTTACGCGCGGCGCAAAATTCTTGCGCGTCGCGTGCCGAAAACATCGGCTCGCGCGTGCACTGCACACGCTGCTACAACAAAATGCCCGGCGCTTCGCGCCGGGCATTTTCAGTTGATGCTCCAATTCTGCTTGATGTTCTTCGTATCGCCGGATTAATTCGAAGCTATAACAACAAAAGAGATTGGTGGAGGATCGATCATGCCGCGCGTAGCATTGGTGACCGGGGGAACACGAGGAATTGGCGCTGCGATCAGCAAGGCGTTGAAGACTGCGGGATACAAGGTTGCCGCGAGCTATGCCGGCAACGATGCCGCCGCCGAGAAATTCAAGAGCGAGACCGGCATTCCCGTTTTCAAATGGGATGTGGCTTCCTTCGAAGCCAGCGCCGAAGGCGTGAAGAAGGTCGAGGCCGAACTCGGGCCGGTCGATGTGCTGGTCAATAATGCCGGCATCACCATGGATGGCGCCTTCCACAAGATGACGCCAGAGCAGTGGAACAAGGTGGTGAACACCAATCTTGGTTCGCTGTTCAACGTGACCCGACAGGTGATTGAGGGCATGCGGTCGCGCAAGTTCGGCCGCGTCATCAACATTTCATCGATCAACGGGCAGAAGGGCCAGTTTGGCCAGGTCAATTATTCCGCGGCCAAGGCCGGCGACATCGGCTTCACCAAGGCGCTGGCGCTGGAGAATGCCAAGCTCGGCATCACGGTGAATGTGATCTGCCCCGGCTACATCAACACCGAAATGGTGCAGGCGGTGCCGAAGGACGTGCTTGAGAAGAACATCCTGCCGCAGATCCCGGTCAATCGCCTCGGCGAGCCCGAGGAAATCGCGCGTGCCGTCGTGTTCCTGGCCGCCGATGAGTCCGGCTTCGTGACGGGCTCGACGATGACCATCAATGGCGGGCAATATCACGCGTGATGTGCTAGGCGTCGTCCAACATAGACTGGATCGATGACGCCTCGCACCGCCACCCTGATCGGCCTTACAGCCATATTGATGTGGTCTCTGCTATCTGTCCTGACGGTGGCGACGGGGACAATCCCGCCGTTTCAGTTGATGGCGATGACGTTCGCGATTGGTGTCGTGGCGAGCCTGGTCGTACGGCCGTCCGCACTGATGTTCAACCAGCCATGGCGCGCATCACTGATCGGCGTGGGCGGCCTGTTCGGCTACCACGCCCTGTATTTCGTGGCGTTGCGTCTGGCGCCGCCTGCCGAAGCAGGCCTCCTGAATTATCTGTGGCCGCTGCTCATCGTGCTGTTTTCCTCGCTGCTGCCGGGCGAACACCTGCGCGCTCATCACGTGATCGGTGCATTGCTCGGGCTGGTCGGTACCGTGTTGTTACTGGCCGGAAACCTCAATCTCGTGGCGTCGTCATCCCAGGTGGCAGGTTTTGTTGCGGCTCTGGCTGCGGCCTTCGTCTGGGCAGGCTACTCGGTACTGTCGCGCCGTCTCAGGGAGGTGCCGACCGACGCCGTTGTGCGCAATTGCGCCGCGGCCGCGTTTCTGGCCTTCGCCGTGCACCTCTTTACGGAGGGTACCGCGTGGCCGTCGGGGCCGCTGGCATGGGCGGCGATCACTGCGCTGGGTGTCGGTCCCGTCGGTGCCGCATTCTTCGCATGGGATATCGGCATGAAGCGCGGCGACATCCGTGTGCTGGGTGCCGCGTCCTACGCGACGCCACTGCTGTCGACGTCGTTCCTGATCCTCGCTGGATTCGCGCAGGCGAGCGCGAATATTGCGGTCGCGGCCGCGCTGATTGCAGGCGGCGGCTTGATCGCGGCGAAGGATATGATCTGGAAGCGTGGTTAGGCTGGTGTCCAGTCTTTCGGTGCCAGCTCGAATGTCGCAAAATCGAATCCCGGCGCAACGGTGCACCCCACCAGCGTCCAGTCGCCGGTGGTTGCGGCAGCCTGCCAGGCGTGTGGCGGCACGATGCCTTGCGGCTGTTGATCTGCAACAACGTCCGGCCCAAGCGTGATCGTGCGCTGGCCGGCGTCGTCGGCGATTTCCAGCGTGAGCGGAGCGCCAGCATGATAGTGCCAGATCTCGACGGCATCGATGCGGTGCCAGTGCGAGCGTTCGCCACGCGTCAGCAGAAAATAGATCGCCGTGGAGGCCGCCCGCCCGCTGGCGTCCACGCGACTGTCGCGAAATGTCTCGCGATAGTGTCCGCCTTCGGGATGCGGCTGCAGGCCGAGCGTCGCGATGATCTCGGCCGCAGTTGGTGTCCTGGTCGCCATCAGGACTTGTTCTTGCGTTCGCGCAACTCGGCGAACACGTCGTCCTCGCTGTAGCCCTTGAGGCGCACGGCGGCGGCGATGGCTGGATCATCGGCGCGCAGGAACACGTTGGTCTTCTTCTCAAGCCCGAGCAGCACCGGAATGGTCGGCTTGTTGACAGCACGCAGCTGCGCCACTTCGTCGGCGCGGGCCTTCAGTGCTTCGTTATTGGCATCGATGCCGAGGCAAAATTTGACGTTGGCCGTGGTGTATTCGTGGCCGCAATAGACACGGTAGTCGTCAGGCAATGTGCGCAGCTTCTTCAGCGATTGCCACATCATCGGATAGGTGCCTTCGAATACCCGGCCGCAGCCGCCCGAAAACAGCGTGTCGGCCGAGAACAGCGCCAGCTCGCTGTCGAACACATAGCAGATATGGTCGAGGGTGTGGCCGGGGGTCTCGAACACCCGCGCGGTGAGCGCGCCGACCTGCACCGTATCGCCTTCGGCGACGCGGACGTCGACTTCGGGAATTGCCGTGCCCTGATCGTGCGGTGCGGTGACCCGGCAGCCATAGGTTTTCTTCAGCTCGGCGATGCCGCCGACATGGTCCGCATGGTGATGCGTCACCAGAATATCTGTGAGCTTCCAGCCTTCGCGCTGCAGCACCTTCATGATCGGGCCGGCCTCCGGCGCGTCTATCGCAGCGGTCTTCAGGCTCTGCGGATCATGAATCAGGTAGCCGAAATTGTCGGACAGGCAGGGGAAGACACGAATTTCAGCAGCCATGATATCTCCGTAATTCAAATCGTCCGGTAACCGTCAACGGCATTTCTGACATATGGCGTTAACGCTTCCCGGGCAATGCGCGATTCGGGGGATCGTAGCGCGTCGTGACGTGTTAGAAAGCCATCATGACCATCGATGTGATCGATCTCCGGGATTTTTATTCGCGCCGCCTTGGCATCGTCGCGCGGCGGCTGATCAATCGCGGCATCCAGGCGCATTGGCCGGACGCCGAAGGCCTGCGCGTGCTCGGTCTGGGTTACCCCACGCCGTATCTCGGCCTGTTCCGGGAGAATTCCGAACGGTGCATCGCCTTCATGCCGGCGGCGCAGGGCGTGTTGAAATGGCCGACGGCAAAGCCCGCGCTGGCCACACTTGTGGATGAATTCTCGCTGCCGCTGCAGGATGCGGCCGTCGATCGCATCATTCTGGTTCATGCGCTGGAAATGTCCGATGATCCGGAAGGTCTGCTCCGCGAGGTCTGGCGCGTGCTCGCGCCATCCGGGCGGATGATGGCGGTGATTCCGAATCGCCGGGGTGTCTGGACCCGCACCGACTCGACCCCGTTCGGCCACGGCCGCCCCTATTCACGCTCGCAGATCACGCAATTGCTGCGGCAGACCTGGTTTACGCCGACGGCATGGAGCGAGGCGCTATTCATGCCGCCCGTAGGCATGGGCTGGTTCCTGCGCTCGGCGATGGCTTGGGAGCGGATAGGCGCGGCGCTGTCGATGCCCTTTGCCGGCGTGCATATCGTTGAAGCCACCAAACAGGTCTATCGCGCGATCCCCGCCAAGCGCGAGCGCTCGCGGCTGATTCCGGCGCTGCAGCCGGTGCTGGTGCCGACCTCAGGGATGCGGCGCGACGATGAGGCCGACGGTATCGGCGATGCGGAGCCGCTGCCGCGCTGAGCGCTATTTCTCAGCCAGCGGATGCAGGTCGCGGACCAGGCTCTTCAGCCGCTCTTCCACCACATGGGTGTAGATCTGCGTCGTCGAAATATCGGTGTGGCCGAGCAGCGTCTGCACAATGCGAAGATCGGCGCCGTTATGCAGCAGATGACTGGCAAAGGCGTGGCGCAGCACGTGCGGCGAGACCAGCCGCGGCGCGATGCCGGATACTGCGGCGAGTTCTTTCAGATCGCGCGCGAAATGCTGCCGGGTGAGGTGGCCGCTCTCGCCGAAAGACGGAAACAGCCATTTCGAGGCGGCCCCCTTTTTAGGTTGGATCTTCTGCAGTTCAGCCATCGCGGCGAGATATTCGGCCATTGCCTGTTTGGCAGTTTCATTGAGCGGTACCAGCCGCTCCTTGTTGCCCTTGCCGCGCACCACGATCATCCGCGCATCGCGCCGCGCCGCCGTGAGCGGTAGCGAGACCAGCTCGGAGACGCGAAGCCCGGTGGCGTAGAGGACTTCAAGCAAGCAGTAGAGCCGGGCATCGCGCAGTCGTTGCTGGGCCGAGGCCTCGACGTTCTGTGCCTGGCTTCGCGCCTGCACCAGCATGCGGTCGACATCGGCGATCGACAGCACCTTGGGCAGGCTGCGGCCGCGCTTGGGGCCCGACAGGATGGCGGCGGGGTCGTCGGTACGGATTTTTTCGCTGAGCAGAAAGCGAAACAGATGTCGTATTGCGGAGAGGCGCCGCGCCACCGTGGTCGATTTGAAGCCGCGCTCGTCGAGGTCTTCCAGGTAATCGCGCAGCAACTGGGTGTCGGCACCGGCAAAACTGGATTTCGCGCCGGCAGCGAATTCGGAGAAGTCCTCCAGGTCGCGGCGATAGGCGTCGAGCGTGTTCACGCCGGCGCCCTGTTCGGCGGCGAGCATGTCGAGGAACAGGTTGGAGAGCTTGGCGTCGGAGGAAGTGGTCATGTGCCATCATAACCCATGATCCGGGCTGCAGCAGCGGTTTTCGTCCGCTGCAGCAGCCTGGAGCACGCGCAGTTTTTATAAGGGGCAGGCGAGTGGGGTTATCGATGTGGCTTGCGACCAGACCACCATCCAATGCCCGTCGCGCATTTCATAAGCGTCGGTGTGCCAATAGTCGCCGGGCGGCACCTTATGGCCTCCGAACACGACCTCAATGCGAGCGCGATATCGGATCACGGCGCTGGTGCCATACAGCCGCACGGTGATGTCACCCGGCGTCCATGTCAGATATTTGATGTGGCCGCCTGCAACGGCGCCGAGATATTCGGCTTTTGATAGCGCTGCGCCGATCGGCGTGATCAACTGGAAGTCTGCGGCGTGCAGTGGCTCTGCCGCTCCGATGTCGGCGCTCACAAGCGCACGAAGCCGCGCGCGTTCGACGCCGCGGATGGCGTCCGCGTTCGGATGCTCTTTCGGATCAACGATGGAAGAGGTCATGGGCTGGTTCCGTTGTTGTGAGGTGTGAGAATTCAGGAGGTCGCGAGCAGCCCGTGGTCGATCAGGCTTTGCGCGCTGGCGCGAATGGCCTCTTCGGCCGGCCGTGGTTGCCAGTCGAGCGTCCGCTTCGCCTTGGCGGCACTGACGCTCAGATCGACGTCGAGTTCGTGGACGATCATGCGCGACCGCGCACTGAACGGCGCCATCGCCTTGATCATCCAGTTTGGCACTTCGCCCGAGGGCAGAGCCGGCGCATAGTTCGGAAATGACCGCGCCAGTACGGCCGCCATGTCGCGCATCCACAGAAACTGCTCCGCTGCGATGAAGCGCTGACCTGACGCATCCGGATGGGTCATCGCCCGGATATGCGCGTCAGCCACATCGCGGACATCGACTGCTGCGACGCCGAAGCGCGGCACACGTTTGAGCTTGCCGCTCATCATCTGTTGAACCAGCCCGATCGACGTGCCGTAGTCCGGACCCAACAGAGGTCCGAAAATGATCCCGGGATTGATAACGGCGAGATCCAGCCCGGTTTGTGCGGAAAAGGCCCATGCCGCCCGTTCGGCCAGCGTTTTGGATTTGTAATAGGGCGTGGCCCGCTTGCCCCTCGGATCGGTCCAGTTCTCTTCGGTATACGGCGCCTTGCCACTCCCGTGATTGGTGGCCGCAATCGAGGAGGTCAGCACCACTCGCGTCACGCCTGCATGATGTGCGGCACGTAGTACACGCAACGCGCCGTCCCGCGCGGGTTGGATCAGTTCGTTTTCATCCTTCGGAAGGTCTGCCGGAAACGGCGATGCTGCGTGGATGACGTAGCGACAGCCTGCGACGGCGGCATCCCATCCGATATCGGAGCAGAGGTCGGCTTCGACGAAACTGAGCGAAAGCGAGTCCGTCGGCGCCGCACAGATTTGCTTGGCGATCCTGTCGCAGCCGCTCATGCGACGAACGCTACCGCGGACGGAGTAGCCGTTGGCCAGTAGTTGCCGGGCGACATGCCCGCCCAGAAAGCCGCCGATGCCTGTGACGAGAACGGTGACCCCTCGATTGTCGGCCAATCCTGAATGCATGTTCGCTCCTGACCTCTATAGGATATATCGATTAGACAGATGGACTAATTATGTCTAATCGTCTTTTGACGCATTGGACATGAACTGTCAATCTGTCTGAATGAGCGAACGAGACGCCAAATCCGATCACATTCTGGATGCCGCTTTGCCGGTGTTCGTCCGTCACGGTTTTCGCAAGGCGTCGATGGCCGATATTGCGCGCGCGGCGGGAATTTCGCGGGCGTCGCTCTATCTGAGCTTCAACAGCAAGGAAGAATTGTTCAGAGCAGGATCGATCCGGGCCCACGCCCGGACGATGCGGGAAGTCGAAGCAGCGCTTGCCGGCGCGGGCGACGTGTTCAGTCGCATCGAAACGGCGGTAGCCGTGTTTCAGCGTGAACTCATTGCGCCCTTCGTCGGCAGTCCGGATGCGACTGAACTGTTCGACGCGAACATGGCTCTGGCCAAGGATATAACGCTTGCCGCGCGGGCCAGACTGATAGCCCTTCTGGCGCAAGCGCTGAGTGATGCGGAAACCGCGGGCAGGATTAGCCTCGGCTCACTGCAAGCCAGACCAGCCGATGTTGCGGGCGTCATTGTCGCCGCGATCGATGGCATCAAGCACGCGGAGGGGGCTGGTCCGAAATTCGCGGAGGACATGCAGCTCTTCATGCGCCTGCTGCGCACGGCTATTTCTTGAGAAATTTATCCGGCTGGATGGTGACCGTCATATCCCGTGGCTTCGGATTGACGAAATTGGCCAGCGCGAAGATCACGCCATAGACCACGCCGCCGATCACCGCGACGACTGTCAAAAAGCGGAACAGGCTGGGCATGATTCGGGAACTCGGCGGCGAAATGGGACGATTCGTTCCGCCTGAGGCGGTCACCCCGTTCGGATACAGACTGCAAGAGGTACTGGCAACGCTGGCGCTGGGGGTAGTATAGGTGACCGGAATGCGGCAAACCTCTGCGATCCCTTGTCGCTCACTGATTTTGCAGGTGTTTTTGATGTCCGAGACCATCTTGCCGGCGATTGCCAGCGCATCCCAGGAGGCCGCCATCGTCGCGGCGCTGGGAAAGCGCTCGGTCGTGCTGGTGGGCATGATGGGGGCGGGCAAATCGACCATTGGCCGGCGCATGGCGACGCGACTGCGGCTGCCTTTTGTCGACGCGGACAACGAGATCGAGGCGGCGGCCGGGATGTCGATCCCCGACATTTTCGAAGTCCACGGCGAACCGCATTTCCGCGACGGTGAGGCGCGGGTGATCGCCCGGCTGTTGGACAGTGGACCGATCCTGCTGGCGACCGGTGGTGGCGCCTTCCTGCGTGAGGACACTCGCCAGAAGATCCGCGACAAGGCGATCTCGCTGTGGCTGAAGGCCGATGCCGACGTGATCCTGCGTCGGGTCCGGCGCCGGGAAAACCGGCCGCTGCTGAAGACCGCGGATCCCGCCGCCACCATCGCGCGGCTGATCGAGGCGCGGCATCCGTTCTACGAGCAGACCGACATCACGATCGATTCGCGCGACGTGCCGCATGAGAAGATCGTAGATGAAAGCATCATCGCGCTGCATGAACATCTGTTCCGCCCGCACGCGGCCTCCGCCATTTCCGAACCGACAGGCGATCCCTTGAGTTCTCAACTATGACTGCGCCCTTAAAGCATTCCGAGCCGATTACTGTGGATGTCGCATTGGCCGACCGTGCCTATGACATCGTCATCGGCCGCAACGTGCTGCCGTCGCTCGGTGCGCGCATCGCCAGGCTGCGGCCGGGCGTGCGAACTGCGATCGTGACCGACAAGACCGTTGCCAAGCACTGGTTGGCGGCGACCGAAGCGTCGCTCGCGGCGGCAGATATTCCGACCTCGCACATTGTCGTCGACGAAGGCGAGAGCTCGAAGAGCTATGCCGGACTCGAAAAAGTCTCCGAAGCCCTGATCGCAGCGAAGATCGAGCGCAACGATCTCGTCATAGCGCTGGGTGGCGGCGTGGTCGGCGATCTCGCCGGCTTTGCCGCAGCGATCGTGCGCCGTGGTGTGGATTTCGTGCAGGTGCCGACATCGCTGCTGGCGCAGGTCGATTCCTCCGTCGGCGGCAAGACCGGAATCAACTCGCCGCAGGGGAAGAATCTGCTCGGCGCGTTCCATCAGCCGGTGCTTGTTGTGGCCGATACGGCGGTCCTCGATACGCTGTCGCCACGGCAATTTCGTTCGGGCTATGCGGAAGTCGCCAAATACGGTGTGCTCGGCGATCACCAGTTCTTCACCTGGCTGGAAGCCAATCATGCCGAGGTCATGCGCGGCGGTGCAGCGCGCGAACACGCCATTGCCACCTCCTGCCGCGCCAAGGCCGGTGTCGTGTCGCGCGACGAGCGCGAGAACGGCGAGCGCGCGTTGCTCAATCTCGGTCATACCTTCGGGCATGCGCTGGAAGCGGTGACCGGCTACTCGGACCGGCTGTTCCATGGCGAGGGCGTGTCGGTCGGCATGGTGCTGGCCGCGCAACTGTCGGCGCAGCTCGGCATGATCTCAGAGAGCGATGCGACCCGCGTGCAGCACCATCTCGCCGATGTGGGGCTGCCGACGAAGCTGGAGGACATTGCCGGCTTCGCGCAGGAAGGCCTTGCGGATGCGGACACGCTGATGGCGCTGATGGCGCAGGACAAGAAGGTGAAGCGCGGCAAGCTCACCTTCATTCTGCTGGAGGCCGTCGGCCAGGCCGTGATCGCCAGCGATGTCGATCCCGCGACTGTTCGCGCCTTTCTGCATCGGAAGCTGACGGGATAGAACTGACCGCGTCCGGTTTGGGAACTACCAAAGCCGGCGCCGTCGCAGGACTTTCATGAATTCGATTACCGTCAATCTGCTGATCGCGATCTTCCTGCTCGCCGCCAACGCGTTTTACGTGGCGGCTGAGTTCGCGCTGGTCAAAAGCCGCGGCTTCCGCGTCAAGAGCATGGTCGAGCAGAACCGCTTCGGCGCGCGCCTGCTGCAGGGCATGATGGGCAATATCGAAGCCTATCTGGCCTGCTGCCAGCTCGGCATCACAATGGCCTCTCTCGGCCTTGGCTGGGTCGGCGAGCCCACGGTCGCCGCGCTGCTGAAGCCGGTGCTCGATCCGCTCGGCCTCTCGGAATCGGCGCTGCACTTTACCTCCTTCCTCACCGGCTTCCTTGTTTTCTCCTCGCTGCATATTGTGATCGGCGAGCAGGTGCCGAAGACATTGGCGATCCGCCAGCCGGAGCCAGTGTCGCAATGGATCGCCTATCCGCTCTATGCGTCCTATATCCTGTTCTATCCGCTGAACTGGCTGCTCAATGCGGCGTCGCGCGGCACACTGGCGCTGCTCGGCGTGCAGGAAGCATCACCGCATGAGATCCTCACCGGTGTGGAGATCGAAGGCCTGGTCGGCGAGTCTGCGGAACATGGCGGCATCGCGTCGGGCGAGGCCGAATATATCCAGAACGTGTTTCGCTTCGGCGATCTCGCGGTGTCCGACGTCATGGTTCATCGCACGGCGATGGTGACGCTCAATGCGGACCTGCCGTCGGAAGAGCTGGTGCGCGAGGTGCTGGCCACCGAATATACCCGCATTCCCCTTTGGCGCGAGAAGCCGGAAAACATCATCGGTGTGCTGCACGCCAAGGATCTGCTGCGCGCGATCCGCGCCGTCGATGGCGATACCGCCAAGATCGACGTCGCCAGCATCGCGCTGCCGCCGTGGTTCGTTCCGGAAATGCGGCCGCTGTCGGATCAGTTGAAAGCATTTCGTCGCCGCAAGACCCACTTTGCCCTCGTCGTCGACGAATATGGCGAAGTCGAAGGCATGGTGACGCTGGAAGACTTGCTGGAAGAAATCGTTGGCGACATCGCTGACGAGCATGACGTGGTCGTGGCTGGTGTGCGTAACCAGGCGGATGGCTCAGTCGTCGTCGATGGTTCGGTACCGATCCGCGATCTCAACCGTGCCATGGATTGGCATTTGCCGGACGACGAAGCGACAACGGTGGCCGGCCTCGTCATTCACGAAGCACGCTCCATCCCCGAACGCGGGCAGAGCTTCACCTTCTACAACTTCCGCTTCCGCGTGCTGCGCCGTGAGCGCAACCGCATCACAGCGCTGCGCATCGGACCGGTGCCGACCGAGCCGGAAGTGCCGGAGAAAAAGCCGCGGGCCGGGACGTCGTTCTAGGTCCTCGCCGGTCCAGTTCTTGCTTTTGCTTTACTCCATGAGCTGCCATTCGCATCGAATGGCGCAACTGGAGCGAGCGATGAACAAGTCCTGGCGATTGTCGTGTGTGCTGGCGGGTGTGTTGATGTGCAGCGCTGCGCAGGCTGACACCAACTGGCCGACGAAGCCGATTAGGGCCGTCAATCCATTCGGCGCCGGCAGTGCGGGCGACGTGGTCCCGCGCCTCTTTTTCGAGAGGCTGAGCGTGGAGCTGGGGCAGCCGATCGTGATTGAGAATCGGGTGGGCGCCGGTGGCTCGGTGGGCACCGGCGCCGTCGCGAAGAGCGATCCGGACGGCTACACGCTGCTGTCGCAGACCAACGCCATCTCCATCGCGCCGGCGATCTTTCCCAACCTCAACTACGACACCACGAAGGAGCTGTCCTCGGTGCTGATGATTGGCTATGCGGCCAATGTGATGATCGTGCCCAACGAGCGGCCATGGAAGACGATTCAGGATTTCCTGGCCGCTGCAAGGACCAGAGGCACGGTGATCAATTATGGGTCGGTGGGCGTCGGCAGTGCCGTGCATATCAGTTCGGAAAAATTCCGCGCCGCCGCCGATTTCGAGGCCACGCACATCCCCTATCGCGGGGGCTCTGAAGTCATCACGGACATCATCGGCGGCCGCATCGACTTCTATTTCTGCCCGCTCGCCACGGCACTCCCGCTCATTCGCGAAGGTCAGGTCCGCGCGCTGGTGGTATCGACGCCGACCCGGGTGCGGGATCTGCCGGAGGTACCGACGCCGATCGATGCAGGTCTCAAGAATGCAGATAGTTCGATCTGGTTCGGTGTGTTTGTCCCGTCGAAGACTCCGCCAGAGATCATCGAAAAACTCTATGTGACCGGCATCAAGGTGCTGAATACGGTCGACATGCAGGCTTCGCTGAAGAAGATCGGCGTCGAGCCGATGCCCATGAAGTCATCCGAGATGGATGCTCTGCTCGTCAAGGAGATCGCTGACAACAAGGTGTTGCTCAAGGGCGAGGTGGCGGCCAAGTAGGCAGACTGCCGGCCTTGCCCGTATGGTGAGGCCGGTGTTGTCCTTTGTCTGGTCTGGATCACCGCGCGTTTGGGCGTTGTTTTAGGCTTCAAACGGTCCGAAACTTGCTTCGTTGCCGCGATTGGCCCGATCATTGGGCCGCCATTGCCGTCGAATGGTATTGTTGGAGCAAGGTATGAATAAGTTTGTGCGGTGGTCGTGTGTCCTCGCCGGTGTGCTGTTGTCGTCTGTCGCGGCGCAGGCCGAAAGCAACTGGCCGACCCGGTTGATCAAGGCCACCATTCCGTTTGGCCCCGGCAGCGCCACCGATGTGGTGCCGCGGATATTCTTCGAGCGCCTTGGCCCTGAACTCGGCCAGACCATCGTGGTCGAAAACCGCGTCGGCGGCGGTGGCTCGATCGGCACTAACGCGGTGGCAAAGGCGGAGCCGGACGGCTACAGCATCCTGGCGCATTCCTCGGCGCTGGCGATCACGCCGGCGATCTTTCCAAACCTGCCCTATGACACGTCGAAAGACCTGTCGTCCGTCATCATGATCGGCTCCAGCCCGCAAATCATGATCATTCCGAAGGAACGGCCCTGGAAGACGGTGGATGATTTCCTGAAGGATGCGAAGGTGAAGGGATCGCAGATCAATTTCGGTTCGGTCGGTGTCGGCAGCGCCGTACATATCAGCGCCGAGAAATTCCGTCTCGCTGCCAATTTCGAGGCGACCCACGTGCCATATCGCGGCGGCCCTGAAGTGATCGCCGACATTCTCGGTGGCCGCATCGATTTTTACTTTTGCCCGGCTGCCACGGCGCTACCCCTCATCAGGGAAGGGCAGGTTCGTGCGCTCGTCGTCTCGACCGACAAGCGGAGCAATGAACTGCCCGACGTGCCGTCGATGACCGAAGTCGGTCTGAAGGATGGCGTCAGCGAAAGCTGGATCGGCGTGTTCGTGCCGTCCAAGACGCCGCCCGAGATCGTCAGCAAGATGCATGATGCCGGCGTCAAGGTTCTGGCCAAGCCGGAGATGCAGGCAGCGCTGAAGAAGATCGGCGTCGAGCCTATGCCGATGGAGCCGAAAGCGATGGACGACCTCGTCGCGAAGGAAGTCGTTGCCAATGTCGAGTTGCTGAAGAACGTGAAGTAAGGCGACAAGGGCTCCTCGTCATTGCGAGGGCCCTTTCGACAAAACGAAGCTGATTAAGCCTCGATGTCCATGCGCACGAGAATGCGTTCGGCGCTGTCGTTCCAGACATCCATCTTCACGATCTTGCCGTCGCGCACCACGAAGCGATCGACATAGCGATTGCCTTCGAACGCCGTGCCGTCATGCCATTCGCCGTAGAGCGTTCCGGTATTGTAGACGATAGTCTCGCCATTCCCGGGCGACACATCCGTGCGCTCCATCTTCTTCTTCACCCATTTGTAGCGCATGGCGTTGAACGCGGTGGCATCGCGCGGATGCTTGAACTTGCGTCCGCCGGTGAAGGTGATCGCGACGTCGGCCGCCATGAAGGTACCGGCAGTTTCCGGATCCGGCACCATCGAGGCGACGAGAAACCGCTCGACGAGGTCGGCGGCCTGAGTGGTTTCATCGGTAGCGGGCGCAAGCGCGGTGGGGGATTGCGACATCGGGTTTCTCCTGCGGACAGATGCTGATGCCATCATAGCAAAACCGGTGCCGGAATTGTATTCGGTAGATGTATCAGATCGTATACAATTTTTGTGCGCGACGACTGATTATTGGGCGCTCGCTGAAGGATTTTTTGAGGATATTAATGTAATTTCAGATAGTTAATACCGGTTTGGATCGCATGCGCCTTGGCATATGCCTTGCTTGCCCGTGCTTATGCTTTCGCTGCGTCCCGATCGGTGGCGTGGCCTCTTCAGGAGTCCTTCCATGACCTTCGACCTCATCCTGCGCAACGCGCGCATTGCCGACGGGCCCGATGGTCCGGTGGATATCGGCATTCGCGGCGGGCGGTTCGAGGCCATCGAGATCGGCCTGCCGCGCGGCGTGGCGCCGGATCAGGATCTTGGCGGGCGGTTGCTCGTGCCGGGCTTCGTTGAGACGCATATCCATCTCGACAAATCCTGCCTTCTCGGCCGCTGCAATTGCGCGAACGGTACGCTCGCGGAGGTGATCAGCGAAGTCGCCAGGGCCAAGCGCGACTTCACCGAAGAGGACGTTTACGCGCGCGGATCGAAGACGCTGGAGAAGGCGATCAAGCACGGCACCAATCGCATGCGCACCCATGTGGAAGTCGATCCACGGATCGGGTTGACCAGCTTTCGCGCGCTGAAGAAGCTGAAGCAGGATTACGCCTGGGCGATCGATCTGCAGCTTTGCGTGTTTCCGCAGGAGGGATTGCTCGACGATCCCGGCTGCGAGGATGTCCTGTTACAGGCAATGAGGGAGGGCGCCGATC
This sequence comes from Tardiphaga sp. GW822-FHT04G09, assembly GCF_058800725.1. Taxonomy (NCBI): domain Bacteria; kingdom Pseudomonadati; phylum Pseudomonadota; class Alphaproteobacteria; order Hyphomicrobiales; family Nitrobacteraceae; genus Tardiphaga; species Tardiphaga sp. GW822-FHT04G09. The sequence continues at coordinate 241,861 of NZ_JBXAMO010000002.1, forward strand.
TGATCGGCGGCGTGCCCTATATCGACAAGGATTCGAACGGCCAGATCGCTAGGATATTCGCTATCGCGCAGGAGTTCGGCGTCGATATCGATTTCCATCTCGATTTCGATCTCAATCCCACACGGTCCGATTACGAAGAAGTCTGCCGCATGACGGAAGCGGCCGGCTGGGGCGGCCGTGTCGCCATCGGCCATGCCACGAAGCTGTCGGCGATGCCGCCCGCGGATTTCGAGGCGGCGGCGAAGCGGCTCGCGGATGCGGGCGTTGCGGTCACGGTGCTGCCCGCGACCGACCTGTTTTTGACCGGCCGCGACAGCGACCACAACGTGCCGCGCGGGGTGACATCGGCGCACAGACTGCGTGCAATGGGCGTGAACGCCAATATCTCCACCAACAACGTGCTGAATCCGTTCACGCCGTTCGGCGATGTCTCACTGATCCGCATGGTCAATCTCTATGCCAATGTGCTGCAGGTCGGCGCCATCGACGGTCTCGCCGGGTGTCTCGACCTCGTGACGTCAGCATCGGCGAAGCTGCTCAACCTGAAGCATTACGGCATCGCCGTCGGCAATCCCGCCGATCTCGTGGTGCTCGATTGCGAGACTAAGGCAGAGGCGGTATGCGAGATCGCGCAGCCGCTGTTCGGGTTCAAGAGCGGGATCAGGACCTTCATCAAGCCGGCTGCCAGTCTGCTCAAGCCCAGCTGAAGAGGGCGTCCTTTTGCCGTACGGAGACTTCGATGCCGATCAATGACACGCTCAATGCCTTTGTGGATCATGGCCACATCGAAGTGCAGACGACGACCGAGGGGCCTCTCGCAGGTTTGACCTTTGCACTGAAGGATTTCTTCGATCTCGCCAATGTGCCGACCGGCGCCGGCAGCCCGGAATGGCTGGCGACACATCCCGTGCCGACAAAGTCGACGCCGATCGTGGATCGGTTGCTGAATGCCGGCGCGAAGCTGGTCGGCAAGACGCATACCGATGAACTGGCCTGGAGCCTCAACGGCGAGAACGCGCATTATGGCACGCCGATCAATCCCGCCGCGCCCGGCCGCATTCCCGGCGGATCGTCCAGCGGCTCGGCCGCGGCGACCGCGGGTGGCCTCGTCGACTTCGCCATCGGCTCCGATACCGGAGGTTCGGTACGTTTGCCCGCGAGCTATTGCGGCATCTATGGCATTCGCACGACACACGGCCGTATTCCGCTCGACGGCGCGGTGCCGCTGGCGCCGAGCTACGACACGGTTGGCTGGTTCGCGCGCACGCCGGAATTAATGGTCGAGGTGGGCAAGGTGCTGCTCGACAAGGCGCGTGCTCCGCGCCGGGTGAAGAAGGTTCTGATCGCAAGCGACCTGTTCAGGGCCGTCGACGAGAAGGTTCGCAACCTGCTGCAGCCGTCGGTCGATCGCATCAAGGCGCTGGTTGGCGCGAGCGAGGAGGTGGATGTCGCAGGCGGTGAGCTCAGTGCCTGGCGCAACACCTTTCGCGTTGTTCAGTCGGAAGAAGCCTGGGCTGCCCAAGGCGAGTGGATCAAGGCCACCCAGCCGAAACTCGGCCCCGGCGTCAAGGAGCGCTTCGCGGCAGCGGCGGTGCTCGATCCGGCGGAGATCGCCGCCGCGCGCGCGATGCGCAAGGCCATTGTTGAAAGGGTATTGTCGCTGCTGACCGCCGATACGGTCATGCTGTTGCCGACCGCGCCGGGCATTGCGCCGCTGCGCAACACGCCGGATGCGACACTCGACGTGTTCCGCGCCCGCGCGATCGAACTGCTTTGTGTGTCCGGCCATGCCGGGACGCCGCAGGTGTCATTGCCTGTGGCGAAGCTCGACGATTGCCCGATCGGACTGTCGATCATGGGCGGCCGTGATTGCGACGAGGATATTCTGGCGCTGGCTGTGGAGTTGGAGAAAGCGACGTAACGCACCGGCCGTGAGCTCCCTCTCCCCGCAATGCGGGGAGAGGTTAAGCAAGACTACTTCGCTTTGCCCGCGCCCTTTTCGGCCGCGCGGCGCAACGCCTCGGCAAACGCACCGCCACCGCCGTCCTGCTTGGCGGCGGGCGCACGCGACGTCATCTGACGCTCGTTGAAGCGCGGACCGCGATCGGCTTGCGGGCGGTCGGCCTTGGCACCGACGGGGTCATCCATGCGCAGCGTTAGGGCGATGCGCTTGCGGGCGACTTCGACCTCCAGCACCTTCACCTTGACGATGTCGCCTGACTTCACGACTTCGCGCGGATCCTTGATGAAGGTCTTCGACATCGCCGAGATGTGCACGAGGCCGTCCTGATGCACGCCGATATCGACGAATGCGCCGAAGGCCGCGACGTTGGTGACGGTCCCTTCGAGCACCATGCCGGGCTTGAGGTCGCTGAGCTTCTCGACGCCTTCCATGAACACCGCGGCCTTGAAGGCGGGGCGGGGATCGCGGCCGGGCTTTTCGAGCTCTTTCAGGATGTCGGTCACCGTCGGCAGGCCGAACGTGTCATCGACGAAAGCCTTCGGCTGCACCTTGCGCAGGATCTCGGCATTTCCGATCAGCGCCTTGATGTCGCTCTTGGTGGCTTCGAGTATCTTGCGCACCAGCGGATAGGCTTCCGGATGCACGCCGGATTTGTCGAGCGGATCCTCGCCGTCATTGATGCGCAGGAAGCCTGCGCATTGTTCGAACGCTTTCGGGCCAAGCCGCGGCACCTCCTTCAGCGCCTTGCGTGACTTGAACGGGCCGTTGGCATCGCGGTGCTGCACGATGCTCTGTGCCAATCCGGTTCCGATGCCGGACACGCGTGCCAGCAGCGGCGCCGATGCCGTATTCACGTCCACGCCGACGCCGTTCACGCAGTCTTCCACCACCGCATCGAGCGATCGCGCCAGCTTGCTCTCACCAAGATCGTGCTGATACTGGCCGACGCCAATCGCCTTGGGATCGATCTTCACCAGTTCGGCCAGCGGATCCTGCAGGCGGCGTGCGATCGAGACGGCGCCGCGCAGCGTCACGTCGAGCTCTGGCAGTTCTTCGGAGGCAAAGGCAGAGGCCGAATAGACCGATGCGCCGGCTTCCGACACCACGATCTTCGACATCTTCAAATCCGGCAGCAGCTTGACCAGGTCCATTGCCAGCTTGTCGGTCTCGCGCGACGCGGTGCCGTTGCCAATGGCAATCAGGTCGACCTTGTGCTGCACGGCAAGCTTGCCGAGCGTCGCGAGCGAAGCATCCCATTGGCGCTGCGGCTCATGCGGATAGATCGTGGTCGTCGCAACGACTTTACCGGTGGCGTCGATGATTGCGGTTTTCACGCCGGAGCGAAAGCCGGGATCGAGGCCCATGGTGACGCGTGCGCCGGCGGGAGCTGCGAGCAGCAGGTCGCGCAGGTTCGACGCGAACACGCGGACGCCTTCTTCTTCCGCCGCAGTCCACAGCCGCATACGCAGGTCGATGTTGAGATGGACCTGGATCTTGGTGCGCCAGGCCCAGCGCGTGGTTTCGATCAACCACTTGTCGCCGGGGCGGCCCTGATCGGAGACGCCGAAGCGATTCATGATCTTCAGTTCATAAGAACTCGGTGTGGTGGTGGGGGCAGGCGTCGCCGGCACCGGCTCGGGCTGCATTGCGAGATCGAGGATCTCTTCCTTCTCGCCGCGAAACAGCGCGAGAATGCGATGGGACGGCAGCTTGTGCAGCGGCTCGCTGAATTCAAAATAGTCCTTGAACTTCTCGCCTTCGGTCTTCTTGCCGGTCCGCACTGTCGAGGCCATCAGGCCATTCGACCACATCTGCTCGCGTAGCGCGCCGATCAGGTCGGCGTCCTCGGCGAAACGCTCAACGAGAATGGCGCGGGCGCCGTCGAGTGCCGCGGCAACATCGGCGACCGATTTCTCGGCATTGACGAAAGCTTCTGCGACTTTCTTCGGATCGTTCTGCGGCTCCGTCAGCAACAGTTCCGACAGCGGCTCAAGGCCGGCTTCCTTGGCGATCTCGGCCTTGGTGCGGCGCTTCGGTTTGAACGGCAAATAGATGTCTTCGAGACGGCCCTTGGTGTCGGCGGTCATGATCGCTGCTTCCAGCGCGGCGTCGAGCTTGCCCTGTTCGCGCACCGATTCCAGAATCACGAGGCGGCGTTCTTCGAGCTCCCGCAGATAAGTCAGGCGCTCTTCCAGCGTGCGCAGTTGTGCGTCATCGAGACCGCCGGTGATTTCCTTGCGGTAGCGCGCAACGAACGGCACCGTCGCGCCGCCGTTGAGCAGCTCTACCGTCGCCGCGACCTGTTGTTCGCGCACGCCAAGTTCGTCTGCGATCTTCTTATTGATGTTTGCCACGCGTGGAGATTCCTTCGAAATTCTGTGGCGGGTCATACCGCCGTCGCAAAACGCTTATGGACCGACGCCGCACGATTCATCAACCCCGCCGAACGCAGTCGATTGTTCTGTGGATCACGTTGTTTTGCTTCGAAAATTCCAGTGTTTGACGCGCTTCCGGACAGTGCGGCTGTGCAAAAATATAACGCTGGATCGTAGCTTGCGAACTGTGTAGACGGACGTTCCTTTCGGGAGCGGCAATGTCGGTTTGTGGTCTGGATTTTGGAACGTCGAACACGACGCTCGGTACCGTCATCAATGATGTTCCGGTGCTGGCGGCGCTCGAAGACCATCATGTCACAATTCCGAGTGCGATCTTCTACAAGGCCGATACCGGCGCGTTCATCGGCCGCAAGGCGATTGAGGCCTATGTGGAGGGGGCGCCTGGCCGCCTGATGCGCAGTCTCAAATCCGTGCTCGGCACCTCGCTGATCGACGAGACCACGCGCGTCGGCCGCGAGCGCGTCAGCTTCCGCAATGTCATCGCCTATTATCTTGGCGCGGTGAAGCGGCGTGCGGAACAGGCCACAGGGCTTGAACTTCGCCAGGTCGTCCATGGCCGTCCCGTCCATTTTGTCGATGACAATCCGGCGGGCGATGCCAAGGCCGAAGACACGCTGCGCGCCATCGCGAAAGACGTCGGATTCGAGGACGTCACGTTCCAGTTCGAGCCGATCGCCGCGGCGCTGGACTATGAGCGTCAGATCAATTCGGAGGAGATCGCGCTGATCGCCGATATCGGCGGCGGTACATCGGACTTCTCCATCGTGCGTCTTTCGCCCGAGCGGCATCGCCATGCCGATCGCAAAGGCGACATTCTTGCCAATGACGGCGTGCGCATCGGCGGCACCGATTTCGACAGGCATCTCAGCCTTGGCGTGATCATGCCGCTGCTGGGCTATCGCTCGGCGATGAAGCGTGCCGGGCTCGATGTGCCGTCGGGCTATTTCCACGATCTTGCGACCTGGTCGAGCATCAACCGGATGTACGATTCCAGGGTCGTGAACGAGGTCAAGCAGGTGCGCTATGAGGCCCAGCAGCCCGAGTTGCTGGATCGCCTCGTGCGCGTACTGGACGAACAGCGCGGCCATACGCTGGCGATGGAAGTCGAGGGCGCAAAGATCGGCCTGTCCGACAAGCCGAAGTCGAGCATCGCACTCGACTGGATCGAGCCGGGTCTGGCTGCCGGCGTCGCCCGCAAGGAACTCGTCAGCCATACCCAATTGCTTGCCGATCGGATCACCGCGCGGATCAAGATCTGCCTGAACCAGGCCGGACTGAAGCCCGAAGCGATCGATGCCGTGTTCCTGACCGGCGGTTCGGTACAGCTCGCCCATGTCCGCAAGGCGATCACGGCAGCGCTGCCTGTCGCCCGTGCCATCGATGGCGACACATTCGGGGCCGTCGGCAAGGGCCTGACCGTCGAGGCGGCCCGGCGCTACGGGCAGGGCTAGACGCTCGGGTTCGCTGAATATCAAGACTGAATATAGGGGCCGAATGCTTGGGCCCATGCACGGCGGTCGCTTGATCCAGCGCCTGGCGCAGCCATATTAGGCCCATGGCGAAGCTCTCGAATCGCGACAGGATTCTCACTGCAGGACTGAAGGTCGTGCATGCGCGCGGCTATGCGGGGGCCAGTGTTCGCGACATCGTGCATGCCGCGGGCGTGCCGCAGGGTACTTTCACCAATCACTTTACCTCCAAGGAAGAATTCGGCCTCGAGATCATCGATCTCTATTTCGCCAAGGGCCGCGAGCTGATGGCGCAGACGCTGCGCAATGAAGGCTTGTCCCCGTTGGCGCGGTTGCGCGCCTATATCGATGCCAATGTGGCCCGGCTGACCGAAGACCAGATGTGCAATGGTTGCCTGTTCGGCAACTTCACGGCCGAAGCGAGCGACCACAGCGATCTCATTCGTAGCCGATTATTGACGATCTTCGCCGATGTTCAGCAGAGTATCGCCGAATGCCTGACCTCTGCTGTGAAAGCCGGCGAGCTGCCGGCTGACTTCAAATGCGCGGAGGTTGCGGGTTTCATCGTCTCCTCACTCCAGGGCGCCAACCTGCTGTCGAAAGCCGAGCGCAGCCCGGCGCCGATCGAGCGCTTTGCGCAGGTGCTGTTCACGCAGGTACTGCGCTGAGCGGATTGCTGCTCTGCACAGACATTGCCGCTCCCCGGCTCTTTCGCTAAACCGTGCGACATGACAGCGCGGCCCGCAGAGGCCGTGGCCGAGAACAAACGACCGGGAGTGAACCATGAGCCAGACCGCCGTCGGCGCACGCGCCACGCGCAGCGCGAAATCCGACATCGAAACCTCGACCATCCGTGCCATTTCGTGGCGGCTGATCCCGTTTCTGGTGCTGGCCTATTTCCTGGCCTATCTCGATCGCGTCAATCTTGGCTTCGCGGCACTGACCATGAATGCCGAGCTGAATTTCTCGCCGACGGTGTTCGCCTGGGGCGCCGGCATCTTCTTCATCGGCTATTTCATCTTCGAGGTTCCCAGCAATATCGCGCTGGAGAAATTCGGTGCCAGCCGCTGGATCGCGCGCATCATGGTGAGCTGGGGCATCATCTCCGCGCTGATGGCTCTGGTTAGCGGTCCATGGAGCTTCTACTCGCTGCGTTTCCTGCTCGGTGTCGCTGAGGCCGGCTTCTTCCCCGGCATTATCCTCTATCTCACTTACTGGTTTCCGGCCGAATATCGCGCGCGCTTCCTCGCGGCCTTTGCGATCGCGGTGCCCGTATCCACGGTGATTGGCGCGCCGATCTCCGGCATGTTGCTGGGGCTCGACGGCGTCATGGGCCTCAAGGGATGGCAGTGGCTGTTTATCATCGAGGGCATTCCTTCGGTCATTCTTGGCGTCGTCACCTGGTTCTACCTCACTGACAAGCCCGAGAAGGCTGGATGGCTGAAGCCCGAACAGAAGATGTGGCTCTCCGACAAACTGGAAGGCGAACGTCTTGCCAAGGAGAGCATGCACGGCATGACGCTGGGGCAGGCGCTGTTGTCGCCGAAAGTGTTGACGCTGAGTGTGATCTATTTCGGCTTCGTCGGCGCCCTATATGGCATGCAGTTCTGGCTGCCGCAGATCGTGAAGGCGTTCGGCTTCACCAACCTGCAGACCGGTTTCGTTACGGCGATCCCCTATCTGTTCGGCTCCATCGCCATGGTGCTGTGGGCTCAGCATTCCGACCAGACCCGCGAGCGCGTCTGGCATGTCGGCTTACCGTTGCTGCTGACCGCCGTGGCGCTCGCGTTGTCCGGCATCTCCACCAATCCGACCCTGACCATGGTTGCGCTGACGGTCGCTGCGATCGGCGTGTTCTGCACCTTTGCTCTGTTCTGGACGCTGCCAACTGCGTGGCTGAGCGGCACGGCCGCAGCCGGCGCCATCGCGCTGATCAATTCGATCGGCAATCTCGCCGGCTTCGGCGGTCCGTATCTGATCGGCTGGGTCAAGGAACTAACTGGCAGCACCTCGACCGGGCTTCTGGTCCTAGCGGCTATGCCGCTGGTGGCCGGAATCCTAGTGCTGGTCGGTAATCACGGGACAGCAACGGAGTTCGCAGCCGCCGGCAAACCGGCCCGGGTGAAATAAGGTCGTGATGCGGTGCGGCAATCTGTCGAAATCGTGACCACTGACGAATATTGACATTTGTCAGTAGTCAGGCTTAACCTCCTTCGAACATTCATTCGAAGGACGCTCGTGATGCTCGGCCAAACCAAAGTCATCGCTTCCCGCAAGCCATTCGCCGCCGCACTCCTGCTGATCCCGGCCCTTTTTCTGGCTGGATGCGGCAAGAAGACCGAGGCTGAAGCCAAGCCGACCCGTCCTGTGCTGGTTGCGACGGTGCATTACGAGCCGGAATCGCCACAGCGCAGTTTCGTCGGCACCATCCGCCCGCGGATCGAGACCGATATGGGTTTCCGGGTGACCGGCAAGGTCGCCAAGCGCCTTGTTGAAGTCGGCCAGACCGTCGAGATCGGCCAGCCCCTAGCCACGCTCGACGAGGTCGACCTGAAGCTGCAGGCCGAGCAGGCCGTGGCCGAACTCAATGCGGCGACCGGTGTACTGGCCAATGCCAGTGCCGCTGAAGGCCGCGCCACCGAACTGCGCGCCAAAGGCTGGTCCACCCAGGCGCAGCTCGATCAGGCCAAGGCGTCGGGCGACGAGGCACGTGCCCGCCTCAACCGCGCCGAGCGCTCCGTCGAGCTCACCAAGAACAGCCTCTCTTATGCGACGCTGATCGCCGACACCCGCGGTGTTGTCACTGCCACGCTGGTCGATGCCGGTCAGGTCGTTGCAGCCGGGCAGGCCGCCATCCGTGTCGCGCGTTTCGGCGAGAAGGAGGCGGTGGTCTCCGTTCCGGAAACGCTGGTTGGCCGTGCCAAGGAAGGCGACGCCAGCGTGACGCTGTGGTCCGAGCCTGGCAAGCAATATGCCGCCAAGCTGCGTGAACTCGCGCCCAATGCCGACACCGCGACGCGCACTTATCTCGCCAAGTTCTCGCTGCCCGAGGCCGACGACAAGGTGTCGCTCGGCATGACGGCAACGCTGACACTCTCCGATCCCGCCACCGAACGCGTTGCGCGCGTGCCGCTCTCTGCACTGTTCAGCCAGGGCAACAATCCGTCGCTCTATGTTGTGAGCGCATCGGGCGACGTCGCGCTGCAGCCCGTCAAGGTGAAGTCCTATGAGAGCAACGATGTCATCATCTCAGGTGGCGTCGATGAAGGTGCCAAGATCGTGACGCTCGGGGTGCAGAAACTGGATCCTGCGCTGAAGGTCCACGTCGTCTCCGCATTGTCGTTTTAAGACGCTCGCATTCAAAGGACGAAGTCGATGCATCGCTTCAACCTCTCCGCCTGGGCCGTCGCTCATCCCGCGCTGATCCTGTTTCTGATCATCGCGCTCGGTGTTGGTGGTTTCATCTCCTACGAGAAACTTGGCCGCGCCGAAGACCCGTCCTTCACGGTGAAGGTCGTCAACGTGACGGCGATCTGGCCGGGCGCGACGGCCAAGGAAATGCAGGAGCAAGTTGCAGATCCCATCGAGAAAAAGATGCAGGAGCTGCCTTACTTCGACAAGGTGCAAACCTATTCGAAGCCGAACTTCACGGCGCTGCAGGTCACGTTCAAGGACAACGCACCTGCCAAGGACGTGCCGTTTCTGTTCTATCTGCTGCGCAAGAAGCTCGCTGACGTGCAGGGCAGTCTGCCGGCCAATCTGATCGGGCCGACGGTCAATGACGAGTTCAGCGACGTCGACTCCATTCTCTACATGATGACAGGCGACGGCGCTGATTTCGCGCAGTTGAAGAAAGTTGCCGAAGGCCTGCGCCAGCGCCTGTTGAAGGTGAAGGGCGTCACCAAGGTCAATCTTTACGGCACCCAGGACGAACGCATCTTCGTCGAATTCTCCCACGCCAAGCTGGCGACGCTCGGTATCACGCCGCAGACGCTGTTCGACTCGCTCGCCAAGCAGAATGCGATCCAGCCGGCCGGCACGGTTGAAACCTCATCGCAACGCGTGCCGCTGCGCGTCACCGGTGCGCTCGATGGCGTGAAGACTGTCGCGGAAACGCCGGTGGAGAGCAACGGACGCACGTTCCGCCTCGGAGATATCGCGACGGTGAGCCACGGCTTCGTCGATCCGCCGGATTTCAAGGTCCGGCAGAAGGGCCAGTACGCACTCGGCATCGGTGTGGTCACAGCGAATGGCGCCAACATTCTCGAACTCGGCAAGGACGTCGACAAGGCCAAGAACGAGTTCATGGTCGCCGTCCCGCAGGGCATCAATGTCGAGCAGATTGCCGACCAGCCGCTGGTGGTCGAACATGCCGTTGGCGAATTCACGCACTCGTTCGTCGAGGCGCTCGCGATCGTGCTGTTTGTCAGCTTCCTGGCGCTCGGCTGGCGCACCGGCATCGTGGTGGCGCTGTCGGTGCCGCTGGTGCTTGGTATCGTCTTCATGGTCATGAACGCGATGGGCATGGACCTGCATCGAATCACGTTAGGCGCGTTGATCATCGCGCTCGGCCTCCTTGTCGACGACGCGATCATTGCGGTCGAGATGATGGTGGTGAAAATGGAGCAGGGCTGGGACCGCGTGCGCGCGGCGTCCTTTGCCTGGGAGTCGACGGCGTTTCCGATGCTAACCGGCACGCTCATCACGGCCGTCGGCTTCCTGCCGATCGGCTTCGCCAATTCCGCAGTCGGCGAATATGCCGGTGGCATCTTCTGGGTGGTCGCGATTGCGCTGATCGCTTCATGGTTCGTCGCGGTGATCTTCACGCCCTATATCGGCGTCAAGCTGCTGCCGAACTTTGCTGCTCACGGCAAGGCCAATTACGATCCGCATGCGGTCTATGAGACGCGCATTTATCGCAGTCTGCGCAGCGTCGTGCAGTGGTGCGTCACGCACCGCGTCAAAGTGGTGGCTGCCACCGTCGGTATCTTCATTGCGGCCATTGTCGGCTTCGGCCATGTCCAGCAGCAGTTCTTCCCGCTGTCTGAACGCCCCGAACTGTTCCTGCAGTTGCGTCTGCCGGAAGGTACGGCATTCGGCGTAACCGAAAAGGCCGTCAAGGACGCCGAGAAGCTGCTCAAGGACGACAAGGACATCGCCACCTATACGGCCTATGTCGGCCGTGGCTCGCCGCGCTTCTGGCTCGGCCTTAATCCGCAACTCCCGAACGAGGCCTTCGCCGAGATCGTGATCGTGTCCAAGGATGTCGAGGCACGCGAGCGCATCAAGTCCAAGATCGAGAAGGCCGTCGCCGATGGCCAGCTCCCGGAAGCGCGCGTGCGTGTCGATCGCTTCAATTTCGGTCCGCCGGTCGGTTTCCCCGTCCAGTTCCGCGTCATCGGGCCGGATACCGCGACCGTGCGCGATATCGCTTACAGAGTGCGCGAAGTGATGCGCGCCAACAAGAACATGGTCGATCCGCAGCTCGACTGGAACGAGCAGACGCCGTCTCTCAGGTTGGTGGTTGACCAGGACCGCGCCCGTGCGCTCGGCCTGACGCCGCAGGAGCTGTCACAATCCCTCGCCATGCTGATCTCCGGCGCCTCGGTCACGACCGTGCGTGACGGGATCGAGAAGGTTGGCGTCGTCGCCCGTGCCGTGCCCTCGGAGCGTCTCGACCTCGGCCGTGTGGGCGATCTCACCATCATGTCGCGCAACGGCGTCCCGGTGCCGCTGTCGCAGGTGGCGAAGATCGAATACGCCCATGAAGAGCCGATCCTCTGGCGCCGTAACCGCGACATGGCGATCACCGTACGTGGCGACGTCGTCGATGGCGTGCAGCCGCCGGATGTCACCAACCAGATCTGGCCGCAACTGCAGCAAATCCGCGACAGCCTGCAGCCGGCCTACCGCATCGAGATCGGCGGCGCGGTGGAAGAATCCAGCAAGGGCAATGCCTCTATCGCCGTGCTGTTTCCGCTGATGATGATCATCATGCTGACGCTACTGATGGTGCAGCTGCAGAGCTTCTCGCGGCTGATCCTGGTGTTCCTGACGGCGCCGCTCGGCATCGTCGGTGCCTCTTTGGCGCTGAACATTGCCAACAAGCCGTTCGGCTTCGTGGCACTGCTCGGCCTGATTGCGCTGGCGGGCATGATCATGCGCAACGCCGTCATTCTGGTGGATCAGATCGAAACCGACGTGCAGCACGGCCTGACCCGCCGCGAAGCCATCATCGAGGCGACCGTGCGCCGTGCGCGTCCGGTCATCCTGACCGCGCTGGCGGCCATCCTGGCGATGATCCCGCTGTCGCGTTCGGCCTTCTGGGGCCCGATGGCGGTCACCATCATGGGTGGATTGTTTGTGGCGACGTTCTTGACGTTGTTGTATCTCCCGGGTCTCTATGCGCTATGGTTTCGCAAGAGCCTGGATGAACGCGGATCGGGTGAGGATGTCGATCATCACGCACCGCAACATCACGACAAGCAACAGGCCTTTCCGCTTGCTGCCGAATAATTGAAGACTGCTGTCCGAGATGACTCTGATTTCTGATCACGTTGAAGCCGATATGCGGGGCCGCATCGTTGTGGTCGCGGAAAAGCTGTTTCGTGAAATCGGCTACCAGAAGACCACCGTGGCTGATATCGCCAAGGTGCTGCGGATGTCGCCAGCGAATGTCTATCGCTTCTTCGATTCGAAGAAGTCGATCATTTCTGCCGTCGCGCAGCGGCTGATGGGGGAAGTCGAAGAGGCCGCCGGGGTGATCGTTGCCAACCCGGAGCCGGCGGCGCAACGACTTCGTGAGTTGCTGACGACGATCCATCAGATGAACGCCGAGCGCTATGTCGGCGATGCCAAGCTGCATGAGATGGTCGCCATCGCCATGGAAGAGAGTTGGGAGGTTTGCACGGCCCATATGGAGCGGATCACCGGCACCATCGGTGGCGTTATCGCGGATGGCGCCGCCAAGGGCGAATTTCATGCCCCTGACGTCGAACTGGCCGCCATGTGCACGTGCACGGCGATGCTGCGGTATTTCCACCCGCAGATGATCGCGCAATGCGCCGAGAAGCCGGGCCCGACCCTGGACCAGATGATCGACTTCGTTCTTGCCGGGCTGGCACCGCGGGTCTAGACGATCTCCCTGACGTCAATTCAGGGGATCTTCGCGTGACCGCATTCGATCTGCATTCCTACGAGCCCGCCAACGGCCACGGCCTCAAACACGATCCCTTCAATGCCATCATCGGCCCGCGCCCGATCGGTTGGGTGTCCTCGCGGGATGCCAACGGCCATGTCAATCTGGCGCCCTACAGCTTCTTCAACGCCTTCAACTACACCCCGCCGCTGATCGGCTTCTCCAGCATCGGCCTCAAGGATTCCGCCCGCAACATGCAGGCGACAAAGGAATTCGTCTGGAATCTGGCCACCATGGATCTGGCCAAGCAGATGAACGCGACGTCCGCGAGTGTTGGCCCGGAAGTGGATGAATTCGAGCTTGCCGGTCTGACGCCGGTGCCGAGCAAGCTGGTCAATGTGCCCCGGGTCGGCGAAGCCCGGGTCGCGTTCGAGTGCAAGGTCACCCAGGTCATCGAGCTCAAGGGCGCGAACGGTGCCTCGGCCAACGCCTTCCTCACCATGGGTGAGGTGGTCGCCGTGCATATCGACAAGACCCTGATTGTGGATGGCGTGTACCAGACCGCGCTCGCCGGCCCGATCCTGCGCGCCGGCCGCCGCGGCGACTACTTCCATATCAAGCAGGACGCCATGTTCGAGATGGCCCGCCCGGACTGAGGCTATCTGTTCTTTCGGCGTTTCGGTCGCGCGACCACTGGTCACGCGGTGGAAAATCGCCTTTCGGGAACCGTTGCGGTATCCTGCCGTTAATGATGGCTCGATGCTGTCCGATTTTCGCTTAAATTTCAATGCGAAAGCTAAGGTGACACCAACACCGTCCCGCTAAGAGCGTCTGCCTTTTGGCGCCCGCTGTCCGCCCGGATTGCCGGTCGCCGTGATCGAGAGGAAGCCTCCATGAGCTCGTCCAGCTTGCGCCGCGATTACCTCACCAAGCCGATCTTCGGTTGGGCCAAGGGCGTCTTGCCGAAAATGTCCGATACCGAGCGCGAGGCACTGGAAGCCGGCGACGTCTGGTGGGATGCGGACCTGTTCACCGGCAATCCGGACTGGGCCAAGCTGCTCGCCGTGAAGCCCGCGACGCTGACGGCTGAAGAGCAGGCTTTCATGACCGGGCCTGTGGATCGTCTCTGCGAGATGATCGACGACTGGAAGATCAATTGGGAATTACGCGATCTGCCGCCGGAAGTCTGGGAGTTCATCAAGCGAGAAAAGTTCTTCGGCATGATCATTCCGAAGGAGTTCGGCGGCCTCGGTTTTTCGCCCTATGCGCATTCCGAAGTCGTCAGGAAGATTTCGTCGCGTTCGGTGGTCGCCGCCGTCACCGTGATGGTGCCCAACTCGCTCGGCCCCGGCGAATTGCTGATGAAATTTGGCACCGACGCGCAGCGCCAGCGCTGGCTGCCGCGCCTCGCCGATGGACGCGACATTCCCTGTTTCGGCCTCACCAGCCCGGAAGCGGGCTCCGACGCGGCCTCGATGATCGACAGCGGCATCATCTGCAAGGGCACGTTCGAAGGCCAGGAGGTTCTGGGCCTGCGCCTCAACTGGCACAAGCGCTATATCACGCTCGGCCCGGTCGCGACGCTGATCGGTCTCGCCTTCAAGGCCTATGATCCCGATCATCTCGTCGGCAATCAGGACGAGCTTGGCATCACGGTTGCGTTGATCCCGCATGACCTTCCGGGCGTCGAGATCGGCCAGCGTCATCTGCCGTCGATGCAGGTGTTCCAGAACGGCCCGAACTGGGGCCGCGACGTGTTCATTCCGCTCGACTACATCATCGGCGGCGAAGAGCGGCTTGGTCAGGGCTGGAAGATGCTGATGTCGGCGCTCGCCGCCGGCCGTGGCATCTCATTGCCGTCGTTGTCGGCGGCCGGCGCCGCCTATGCAGCCCGGACGACTGGTGCCTATGCCCGCATTCGCGAGCAGTTCAACATCTCGATCAGCAAGTTCGAGGGTATCGAGGAGCCGCTCGCCCGCATCGCCGGCACGGCCTATCTGCTCGATGCGGCACGTCGGTTGACATCCGCGGCGCTCAACGAAGGCCGCCACCCGGCTGTGATCTCCGGCATCATGAAACTGCACGCCACCGAACGTATGCGCCTCGCCATTGACGATGCGATGGATATCCATGGCGGCAAGGCAGTGATCGACGGCCCCCAAAACTATATGGGCAATCTCTATCGTGCAGTGCCGGTCGGCATCACGGTGGAAGGCGCCAACATCCTGACACGCAATCTCATCGTATTCGGGCAGGGTGCCATCCGTGCGCATCCCTATCTGCTCGACGAAATGAATGCGCTCAGCGAACCCGACAAGACAAAGGGCCTCGACGCCTTCGATACCGCGTTCTGGAAACATGTTGGCCACAGCGTCACCACGCTGTTCCGCGCATGGGGGCGTAGCTGGACCGGCGGAATGTTCGCGCCGGCACCGGATGCGGGCGATGCCACGCAGTTCTATCGCCAGCTCTCGCGTTATTCCTCGGCCTTCGCTTTGTGTGCCGATATGGCGCTACTGACGCTCGGTGGCGCGCTGAAGCGCAAGGAAATGCTGTCGGCGCGGTTTGGCGACATTCTCTCTGAATTGTATCTGCTGTCCGCAGCCCTGAAACGCTGGGAGGACGAAGGCCGTCAGCAGGACGATCTGCCGGCGCTCGAATGGTGCATGGCATCCGGCTTCAAGACCATCGAGAACCGCTTGGCGGAGATTTTGGCCAATCTGCCGAACCGCTTCGTTGCCGCGATCCTGAAATTCGTGGTGCAGCCCTATGGCGCCTCGGTCCTCGGCCCGTCGGACCGTGTGGTGCATCGCTGTGCCCAGATGATCCTGGAGCCGTCGGCGACGCGCGATCGCCTGACGCCAGACCTTTCGCATGTTGACGACGATCGCGGGCTGGCGCGGCTGGAGAAGGCGTTCAAACTGGTGACATCGAGTGACGATATTGCCAAGCGCATCCGCACGGCAAAGCTCAAGAACTGGAAGGATGCAGTGGCACAGGGCGTTATCACTCAGGCCGAGGGCGAAAAGCTCGCCGCCGCACAGGAAGCCGTCAAGCTGGTGATCGAGGTCGATCACTTTGCGCCGGAAGAGCTGTCGCCCGGCTATAAGAAGTCCGATAACGTGCACCAGTTCTTCCAGGAACTTGGTGAGCAGCGGGCAGCAAGCTGATGGCAAGACTCTCATGACAAGACCAGTCTATATCGTGGATGGCAGCCGCACGCCGTTCCTGAAAGCGCGCAGCGGCCCCGGCCCCTTCACTCCTGTCGATCTTGCTGTTCAATGTGGCCGCCCGCTGTTGGCGCGGCAGCCATTTGCACCGGATGCCTTCGATCAGGTGATCCTCGGCTGCGTCAATGTCATTGCCGACGAGATGAACCCGGCGCGCGTCGCCGCGCTTCGGCTTGGCATGGGCGAGGCGATGGTCGCCTTCACCGTGCAGATCAATTGCGGCTCCGGCATGCAGTCGATCGATACCGGCTATCGCTATATCCGCGAAGGCAATGCCGATCTGATTCTCGCCGGTGGTGCCGAGGCGCTCAGCCACGCGCCACTGGTGTGGCCGCAGAACGGCGTGCGCTGGTTCGCCGGGCTTGCTATGGCCAAGGGTGTGCTCGGCAAGGTGGCGGCGATCGCCAAGGCGCGGCCGGCTTATTTCAAGCCGGTCATCGGCCTCGAACGCGGGCTTACCGATCCGATCACCGACCTCAATATGGGCCAGACCGCCGAAAAGGTTGGGCATTTGTTCGGCATCACGCGCGCGCAGGCCGATGCCTATGCCGTCGAAAGCCACAAGCGCCTTGCCCATGCGCAGGAACAGGGTTGGCTGAAGGGCGAAGTCGAGACCGCCTTCGATCGCAAGGGCAATTTCTACGACCGCGATGACGGCGTCCGTGCGGATTCGTCGGTCGACAAGCTCGCAACACTGAAGCCGGTATTCGAACGTCCCTGGGGGCAGGTCACTGCCGGAAATTCCTCGCAGATCACCGATGGCGCATCATGGACGATCCTTGCGTCCGAAGAAGCGGTAGCAAAACATGGTCTCACGCCGAAGGCTGTGATCGTCGATAGCCAGTGGTCGGCGCTCGATCCGTCGATTATGGGGCTCGGTCCGGTGTTGTCGTCGAACGACCTCCTCAAGCGCAACAACATGACGATTCAGGACATCGAGACCTGGGAATTGAACGAAGCCTTCGCGACGCAGGTTCTCGGCTGTCTCGCCGCCTGGAAGGACGAGAAATTCTGCCGCGAAGTGCTCGGCCTCGATGGCGCTGCCGGCGAGATCGATCGCGCCAGGCTCAATGTCGATGGCGGTGCGATCAGCCTCGGCCACCCCGTCGGCACGTCAGGCAACCGCATTGTGCTGCATCTCGTCAATGCGATGAAGCGGCTCGGCACCAAACGGGGAATCGCTACCGAATGTATCGGCGGCGGCCTCGGTGGTGCGATGTTGATCGAGACGGTGTGAGGGCGTCATGGACAGCAAGATCATGGACGTTCTTGGGGATCGCGTGCTGGAACTCGGGCCGGCTCCCGACCCATCAGGCGCCTATCGCCACTTTAAGCTGACGCGCGATGCCGAGGGCATCGCATGGCTGTTGTTTGATCGCGCCGACGCCAGCGCCAATACGCTGTCGGCTGTGGTGCTGGAAGAATTCGATCAGGTGCTGAATGCGCTGGAAGCCCAGCGCCCGACCGGCATCGTGATCCGTTCGGCCAAACCTTCCGGCTTCATCGCCGGCGCCGACGTCAATGAATTTCGCGGCGCCAGCGACCCATTGGAAGTGGAAACGCAGATCAGCCGCGCTCATGCGGTGATCGATCGCTTCGAGGCGCTGAAGATTCCGACGGTGGCCGTGATCCACGGCTTCTGCCTCGGCGGCGGTCTCGAAGTGGCGCTGGCCTGCCAGATGCGTATCGCTATAGATGGTGCACGCTTCGGTTTCCCGGAAGTCATGCTCGGCCTGCATCCCGGCCTCGGCGGCACAGCGCGCTTGACGGATCTGGTGGGTCCGATGCAGGCGATGCCGCTGATGCTGACCGGCAAGACCATCGATTCCCGCAAGGCGAAAGCGATCGGTCTTGTCGATGCGGTGACCGAGGAGCGCCATGTCCGCAACGCCGTGCGCGATGCGGTGTTCGGCAAGCTCAAGCGCGCCAAGCCGAGTCCGTTGATCCCGATCATGAATTTCTCGCCGGTGCGCGGCATTCTTGCCTCGCGCATGGTGGCGGAGGCCGGGAAAGCAGCGCCGCGCGAACATTATCCCGCGCCTTACGCGCTGATTGATCTGTGGGAGAAACATGGCGGCGACCGTGCCGCGATGTTGAACGCCGAGAAGGCGTCCTTTGCCCGGCTGATGGTGACGCCAACGGCGCAGAACCTGATCCGCGTGTTCTTCCTGCGCGAGCAGATGAAGAAGCTCGCCGGCGACGGCAATACAATCAAGCATGTTCATGTGATCGGCGCCGGCGCCATGGGCGGCGACATCGCCGCCTGGTGCGCGCATCAGGACATGCGCGTGACGCTGGCCGACATGAAGCCCGAGCCGATCGCCGGTGCGATCAGGCGCGCCGCCGATCTCTACAGCAAGATTATCCGCAAGCGCACCGACCAGCGCGACACGCTGGATCGCCTGATCCCCGATATGGACGGCGAGGGGGTCCGCAACGCCGACCTGATCATCGAGGCGGTGTCGGAGAAGCTCGAGCTGAAGCAAAAAGTCTATGCCGGTATCGAGCCGCGCATGAAGCCGGATGCAATTCTCGCCACCAACACGTCGAGCATCCCGCTGCAGGATCTGCGCAGCACGCTCGCCAGGCCGGAGCGGTTGCTTGGCCTGCACTTCTTCAATCCGGTATCGCGTCTGCAGCTCGTCGAAGTCATCAGCCATGACGGCGTCGATGCGGAGATGCTGAGGAAGGCCACGGCCTTTGTCGGCGCCATCGATCGCCTGCCGCTGCCGGTGAAGAGTTCGCCCGGCTTCCTCGTCAATCGTGCGCTGACGCCTTACATGCTCGAGGCGATGATGCTGATGGAGGACAAGGTCGACAAGGAAACCATCGACGCCGCCGCGGAGCAGTTCGGCATGCCGATGGGACCCATTGAACTGGCCGATCAGGTCGGTCTCGACATCTGCCTCGCGGTCGGCGACATGCTGCGCTCCAGGTTCGGCGACCTGCTGCCGCCGACGCCGGCCTGGTTGCGCGAGAAGGTCAACAAGGGCGAGCTCGGCAAGAAGACCGGCAAGGGCTTCTATACGTGGCGTGACGGCAAGGCCGAGAAGAGTTCCAGCGCAGTTGCCATGGCGCGGCCGACGCAGGAGATGATCGATCGCCTGGTGCTGCCGATGTCCAATGTCTGCGTCGCCTGTCTCCGCGAGGGCATCGTTGACAATCCCGATGTAGTCGATGGCGCAATGATCTTCGGCACCGGCTATGCCCCGTTCCGCGGCGGCCCGCTGAACTATGCGCGGACGCGCGGAACCGAGAATATCACCGCTACGCTGCGAACGCTGGCTGCAAGATTCGGTGATCGCTTCGCGCCGGATGCCGGCTGGGAGACCTTTAAATGATGACGCAATTTACGGCAGGCTTTGCAGATGAATGAATCAAAGACGCAGCCAGTGACGGGGCTGGATGCGGAACCGACAGGCGATCTTACCATCCGCACGGTGGCGATGCCGGCGGATACCAATGCCAATGGCGATATTTTTGGCGGCTGGCTACTCAGCCAGATGGATCTTGGCGGCGGTATCTTCGCCGCGAAAGTAGCCAAGACGCGCACCGTCACGGTCGCTATCGAGGCGATGACCTTCCGCAAGGCCGTTCATGTCGGCGATGTCGTCTCGGTGCATGCTGAGCTGGTACGCATGGGCCGCACCTCGCTGACGGTGCATATCGAGGCCTGGGTTCTGCGCCGCAACGAAAGCGCCCCGATCCTGGTCACAGATGGCAATTTCACCTTCGTGTCCATCGACGAGGCCGGCCGCCCGCAACCGATCAAGCGCCCCGACGCGACGATTGCGACCTGAACGATTCCAGTCTGACGCGGGAACGAAATCCCCCCTTCCAGGTTAATGGCCCGGAATATGCTTCGCCTATCGCGTGGGGGCCGCCATGTCAGACACTTACATCATCGAAGTCTCGTCGCAGGCTGCCGGTATCGTCGTTCGCGATCCCGACGGCTACCGGTTCTTCGCCGCGTCTCATCGTTTCAACCCTATGGAAGGCCAGCTGTTTCGCAATGCGCGTGAAGCCGAACGTGCCGCCTTCCAGTTCGCCGCGCAGGGTGCTCAGACGACCGCGACGGCTTAACGACGCTGCATTGCCGCGTTGACCATCGCCGCCAACAACCGCACCATGGAATCGTTCGCTCCGAGGTGCTGTTGTGACTGCTGGCCTGACCCATCGCCAATCCGAAATCCTGAACCATGCGCGCGCCTTCGGTCGCGTGATGGTCGACGACCTCGTGCGCCGGTTCGAGGTGTCCGCACAGACCATCCGCAAGGATCTCAACGATCTCTGCGACCAGCGGCTGCTGACGCGTATTCACGGCGGCGCCATTGTCGCGTCCGGTGTGGAGAACCTTGCCTATGAAGCGCGGCGCTTCGTGGCTGCCGAAGAGAAGAAGGCGATCGGGGTCGCCGCCGCCGCACAGATTCCCAACGGCTCGTCGCTATTCATCAATATCGGCACCACGACCGAGGAAGTGGCGAGCGCGCTGACCAATCACGAAAACCTGCTGGTCATCACCAACAACCTCAATGTCGCGATGATGCTGTATCGGCATCCGCATATAGAGGTGATCGTGGCCGGTGGCACCGTGCGTCGCTCCGATGGCGCGGTGATCGGCTCCACGGCGATCAAGCTGATCGGCCAGTTCAAGGTCGATTACGCCATCATCGGCGCCTCGGCAATCGACGAGGAGGGCGCGCTCCTCGACTTCGACTATCGCGAGGTGCAGGCGGCGCAGGCGATCATCGCCAATGCCCGCAGCGTCATGCTGGTGTGCGATTCGACCAAATTGCGGCGCTCGGCCGCCGTTCGCATCGCCCATATCAGCCAGGTCCAGACCTTCGTGACCGACGTGCCGTTGCCGCCGTCCTTGCAGGAGATCTGCCGGAGCCGGGGCGTCAAGGTGATCGCGGCTTTACCGGGGTCGGCGGATGATTCCGACGATCTGGAACCGGAACCGACCCCGCTTTAGAGCTGTTCAGACCCCGAAAACGCCAGTTGCTTTCGCTTTTTGTTGTGCTTTAATGAAAAGCGAAAGCCAAATCGCTGAAAGTGAAGATGGCGCGTCCGAAGGAAGGCGCCAGACGATTGGCGCAGGAGGGGAGACGGGGTGGGTCAGATCTACGACCTTGCAATCATTGGTGGCGGTGTGAACGGCTGCGGTATCGCCCGCGATGCTGTCGGCCGCGGCAATTCCGTCTTCCTCTGCGAGATGAACGATCTGGCCAGCGGGACGTCGTCCTGGTCGACCAAGCTTATCCATGGCGGCCTGCGCTACCTCGAATATTACGACTTCAAACTGGTTCGCCACGCGCTGCTTGAGCGCGAAATCCTCTGGCAGATCGCGCCGCATATCATCCGTCCGCTGCGCTTTGTGCTGCCGCATCATGCAGGGTTGCGTCCGGCCTGGCTGCTGCGGCTCGGTCTGTTCCTGTACGACTATATCGGCGGCCGAAAACTTCTTCCGGCCACCCGTACGCTCGATCTCACCAAAGACGAGACCGGCAAGCCGCTGGCTCCCGGCCGCTTCACCCGCGGTTTCGAATATTCCGATTGTTTCGTCGATGACGCCCGCCTCGTGGTGCTGACCGCCCGTGATGCGGCCGATCGTGGCGCTGTGATCCGGACGCGCACACGCGCGACCGAGATTCGACAGGCCGATGGCCTGTGGCAGGTCACGGTGCAGGACACGTCAACGGGCGAACGTTCAACCATCAGCGCGCGCGCGCTGGTCAATGCCGGCGGCCCGTGGGTCGAGAATGTTCTGGCGGTCGGCGCCGGCGTCAATGCAAAGGCGAAAGTCCGTCTGGTGCAGGGTTCGCATATCGTGGTGCCGAAGCTCTACGCCCACGACCGCGCCTATATCTTCCAGAATGCTGATGGTCGTATCGTGTTTGCGATTCCCTATCAGGACGATTTCACCCTGATTGGCACCACCGATATCGACTATCACGGGGATCCCGCCGACGTGAAAATCTCCGCCGATGAGATCAACTATCTCTGCAAGTCGGTGAGCGAATATCTCGCCAGGCCCGTGCTCGCCGAAGACGTGGTGTGGACCTATTCCGGTGTCCGTCCGCTCTATGACGACGGCGCCAATGAGGCCAAGGCGGCAACGCGCGATTATGTGTTCGAGCTCGATGTGCCTGGCGGACTACCGCTGCTGTCGATTTATGGCGGTAAGATCACGACCTATCGCCGCCTCGCCGAAGAAGCCTTGCAGAAGCTCGCGCCTTATCTCAAGGGCACCAAGGCCAGGGAAGGCTGGACGGCGGGCGCCTCGCTGCCCGGGGGCGATTTCGATGTCTCCGCGGTCGATGCGCTGATCGCAGAACTGTTGCGCGACTATCCGTTCCTCACGCGGACGCATGCCAACCGATTGGCGCATGCCTATGGCACGCGCGCCGCGAAGAT
The DNA here is from genome assembly GCF_058800725.1 of Tardiphaga sp. GW822-FHT04G09. NCBI lineage: Bacteria > Pseudomonadati > Pseudomonadota > Alphaproteobacteria > Hyphomicrobiales > Nitrobacteraceae > Tardiphaga > Tardiphaga sp. GW822-FHT04G09. The sequence goes on from NZ_JBXAMO010000002.1 coordinate 264,474, forward strand.
GCTGGGCGTCGCGAAGTCCGCGGCCGATCTCGGTCAGGCCTTTGGTGCAACGCTCACCGAGCGGGAAGTGCGCTATCTCGTGGCCAATGAATGGGCCGTCAGCGCCGAGGATATCGTCTGGCGCCGTTCCAAACTGGGCCTGCGCCTGTCGAAGGGTGAGATCGCGGCGCTCGATCAATGGCTGCAGGCGAATCGCACCCAGCCTGCCGGTTCGATGCGTGAAGCGGGAGCGCGGTCATGAGCGTTGCGCTCGATCACGTCTCGCAGATGGTGGATGGCGTCACGACGATCCGTGACGTCTCGCTGACACTGGAGCGTGGCACCCTGAATGTGCTGCTCGGGCCGACATTGGCCGGCAAGACCTCGATCATGCGATTGCTGGCCGGGCTCGACAAGCCGGTGCAGGGCCGCGTGCTGGTCGATGGCAAGAACGTCACTGGCATCGACATCCGCAAGCGCTCGGTGGCAATGGTCTATCAGCAGTTCATCAATTACCCGTCGCTGACGGTGTATGAGAACATCGCGTCGCCGCTGCGCGTGCAGGGCAAGCCTAAAGCCGAGATTGAAACCCGCGTGCACGAGGCCGCGGCGCTGCTCAAGCTCGAGCCCTATCTGAAACGCACGCCGCTGCAGCTCTCCGGTGGCCAGCAGCAGCGCACGGCGATTGCCCGGGCCCTGGTCAAGGGCGCCGATCTCGTGCTGCTCGACGAGCCGCTCGCCAATCTCGATTACAAGCTCCGCGAAGAGCTGCGCACCGAACTGCCGAAGATTTTCGAGGCCTCAGGCGCGATCTTCGTTTACGCGACCACCGAGCCATCGGAAGCGCTCCTGTTGGGCGGCAGCACCGTGTGCCTGTGGGAAGGCCAGATCCTGCAGGTCGGCCGGACTTCGAAAGTCTATCGGCATCCGGAGACCCTCAAGGCCGCCGAGGTATTCTCCGACCCACCGCTCAATCTTGTTGCGATCGAGAAGAAGAACGGCAACGTGCAGTATGCCGGCGGTGCGACGGCGCCCGCCAGCGGGCTCTATGCCAACCTCGCCGACGGCAGCTATCGCGTTGGCTTCCGCGCGCATCAGCTCGAAGTCGCCAGTGGTCTTGCCGGACGGCATGCATTTCCGGCGGAAGTGACGGTCACCGAAATCACCGGGTCGGAAAGCTTCGTCCATCTGAAGCGTGATGCTGCCAATTGGGTTGCGGTGCTGCAGGGTGTGCATGAATTCGAGCCCGGCCACATGCTCGACGCCGTGCTCGATCCTGAAAATCTGTTCGTCTTCGATGGTAGCGATCGTCTGGTCGCCGCTCCCAACATGGCGCAGGGAGCGTAACATGGCCCGCATCGATCTCGTCGATCTCGCGCAATCCTACAGCGGCAACGATGCCGATCCGGAATCTTTTGCACTGAAGCCCATCTCGATGACGTGGCGGCAGGGCGGCGCCTATGCGCTGCTCGGACCAAGCGGCTGCGGCAAGACGACGTTGCTGAACCTGATCTCCGGTATCGTCACGCCGTCGCGCGGCCAGATCCTCTTCGACGGCAAGGACGTCACGCCGCTGTCGACCCAGAAGCGCAACATCGCGCAGGTGTTCCAGTTTCCCGTCATCTACGACACCATGACCGTCGGCGAGAATCTCGCATTTCCGCTGAAGAATCGCGGCGTGCCGCGCGCGCAGATCGACGCCCGCGTGAAAGAAATCGCCGGACTGCTCGACCTCACGCCGTATTTGAACCGCAAGGCGACGCGGCTGACGCCGGACGCCAAGCAGAAGATTTCGCTGGGGCGCGGTCTTGTGCGCTCCGATGTCGCCGCCGTGCTGTTCGATGAGCCGCTCACGGTGATCGATCCGCATCTGAAATGGGAATTGCGATCGAAGTTGAAGGCGCTGCACCGCGCGCTGGATCTGACCATGATTTATGTGACCCACGATCAGACGGAAGCGCTGACATTTGCCGATACGGTGGTGGTGATGCATGACGGCCGCGTCGTGCAGTCCGGCACGCCGCAGGAATTGTTCGACAAGCCGGCGCATACGTTTGTCGGCTATTTCATCGGATCGCCCGGCATGAATATAGTGCCCGCCGAGGTCAGTGGCCGCGAGGCACGCATTGGCGGTCATGTCATCGCGCTCAATGGCAGCTACGATCAGATGCCAGCGGGCGCGACAATCGAAATCGGCATTCGCCCCGAATTCGTCCATGTTGCGGCGCCCGCGCCGGGCTTGCTCAGGGCGCAGGTCGAGCGCATCGACGATCTCGGTCGCATCAGCTTCGCGCGGGTGCGCATTGGCGGCGTGAAGGTTGCCGCGCGCGTGCCCGCCGGATTTTCTGTCTCCGGCGGTGATGTCGGGCTGGTGTTCGATCCGTCGCGGGTGCACGTTTATGCCAATAGCCGTCTCGTCGAAGGGGCCGCGTGATGGACAAGACAGTCAACCAAAAAGCCTGGTTCCTGGTACTGCCAGTGTTCCTGATCGTGGCATTCTCCGCCGTACTTCCGCTAATGACGGTGGTGAACTATTCGATGCAGGATACCTTCGGCAATAACCAGTTCTTCTGGAACGGTGTCGGCTGGTTCAAGGAATTGCTCGATCCCTCCAGCGATCTCGGCGGGCGCTTCTTCGCGTCGCTGCTGCGCAATCTGGCGTTCTCCGCGATCATCCTCGCCATCGAAGTGCCGCTCGGCATTCTGGTCGCGCTGTCGATGCCGCGTGACGGCTGGCGCGTCGCAGCCTGCCTTGTGATCCTCGCGCTGCCGCTTTTGATTCCATGGAACGTGGTCGGCACCATCTGGCAGATCTTCGGCCGTCCCGACATTGGCCTGCTCGGCTACACGCTCAATCACATGGGCATCGACTATAATTACGTATCGAATGAGTTCGATGCCTGGGCGACCGTCATCGTCATGGACGTCTGGCACTGGACCAGCCTCGTTGCGCTGCTGTGTTATGCGGGCTTGAAATCGATCCCCGATGCCTATTACCAGGCAGCACAGATCGACGGTGCGTCACGCTGGGCAGTTTTCCGGGCTATCCAGCTGCCGAAGCTCAACCGCGTGCTGCTGATCGGCGTGCTGCTGCGCTTCATGGACAGTTTCATGATCTATACCGAGCCCTTCGTGGTCACCGGCGGCGGACCCGGAAATTCGACCACCTTCGTCTCCATCGAACTGGTCAAGATCGCGCTCGGCCAGTTCGATCTTGGCAAGGCCGCGGCGCTGTCGCTGGTGTACAACATCATCGTGCTGATCGTGTGCTGGGTGTTCTACACCGTGATGACCAATGTCGGCGTCGATCACACCAAGCGCGAGGGAGCGGTCTGATGCATACGATTCCCGGTCGCCGCATTATCCTGATGCTGTTCCTGATCTTCCTGCTGTTGCCGATCTACTGGCTCGTCAATATGAGCTTCAAGACCAATGGCGAAATCGTCTCGACCATGACGCTGTGGCCGCATGCGCCGACGCTGGCAAATTACACCCGGATCTTCACCGACGAGAGCTGGTATTCCGGCTACATCAATTCGCTGAAATACGTCATCATCAACACCATCCTGTCGATCTCCTTTGCGCTGCCCGCGGCCTATGCGTTCTCGCGCTATCGATTCCTCGGCGACAAGCACCTATTCTTCTGGCTGCTGTCGAATCGGATGGCGCCGCCCGCGGTGTTCGCGCTGCCGTTCTTCAATCTCTATTCGGCGATCGGCCTGTTCGACACGCCGTGGGCCGTGGCGCTGGCGCATTGCCTGTTCAACGTGCCCCTCGCAGTCTGGATCCTCGAAGGTTTCGTCTCGGGCGTGCCGCGCGAGATCGACGAGACGGCGTTTCTCGATGGCTATTCGTTTCCGAAGTTCTTCGTGAAGATTCTGGTGCCGCTGATCGCATCGGGCATCGGCGTCGCTGCCTTCTTCTGCTTCATGTTCTCATGGGTCGAATTGCTGCTCGCGCGCACGCTGACCTCGGTGAATGCCAAGCCGATCTCCGCGGTGATGACGCGCACCGTGTCGGCCTCCGGCATGGACTGGGGCCTGCTCGCCGCCGCCGGCGTGCTGACCATCATTCCCGGTGCCCTCGTCATCTGGTTCGTCCGCAATTATATCGCGCGCGGCTTCGCGCTCGGCAGAGTCTAGGAGGTCGTCATGGAAAACATCGCATGGATGGCCTGGACGCCGCCGACCGCGATCTTCTTCGCACTGCTGGCGATTACGCTGGCCACGATGACGTGGCTCGCGGTTGCCTATCCCGAAGCCGAGCGCATCGGCATCCTGCGCATTCCCACCACGCGCGGCGACCGGTTGTTCCTGTCGCTGATCGCGGCGGCGGTCATCCACCTGTTGTGGATCGGCTTTGTCGGCAGCGATCCAATCGCAACGCTGCCGATCGGCGAGGAAGGTCTTGAAATCTCGAACCTGTGGTTCGCGACATTGATTTCGCTGGTCTCGGCGGTGGCAATTTTTCGCACCGTCTGACGAGTGAGGAAGGTCAGACGCGGGATCAATCCGGGTCTGAAACATAAACGAGGGAGGACACGATGAGACAACTGACGACACTCACCAGGCGTGGATCGACGCGCGCCATCATGATGACCAGCGCCATAGCGCTGATCGCTGCGACCGTGACGCTGGCTCTGCCCGTGAAGGCCGACGACGCTACGGCGCAAAAGTGGATCGACAGCGAATTCCAGCCGTCGACGCTGTCGAAGGCAGAGCAGCTGAAGGAAATGCAGTGGTTCGCCAAGGCCGCCGAGCCGTTCAAGGGCATGGAGATCAACGTCGTCTCCGAAACCCTGACGACGCACGAATATGAATCCAAGACGCTGGCCAAGGCGTTCTCCGAAATCACCGGGATCAAGCTCAAGCACGACCTGATCCAGGAAGGCGACGTGGTCGAAAAGCTGCAGACCCAGATGCAGTCCGGCAAGAATGTGTATGACGGCTGGATCAACGACTCAGATCTGATCGGCACGCATTTCCGCTACGGCCAGACCATCGCGCTGTCGGATTACATGACCGGCGAGGGCAAGGACGTCACCGATCCGATGCTGGACGTGAAGGATTTCATCGGCACGTCCTTCACCACCGCGCCCGACAAGAAAATGTATCAACTGCCCGACCAGCAGTTCGCGAACTTGTATTGGTTCCGGTACGACTGGTTCACCAATCCTGACTACAAGGCGAAGTTCAAGGCCAAGTATGGCTACGATCTCGGCGTTCCCGTGAACTGGTCGGCCTATGAAGATATTGCCGAGTTCTTCACCAACGACATCAAGGAGATCAACGGCGTCAAGGTCTATGGCCACATGGACTACGGCAAGAAGGATCCCTCGCTCGGCTGGCGCTTCACCGACGCCTGGCTGTCCATGGCCGGCAATGGCGACAAAGGTCTTCCGAACGGCCTCCCCGTCGATGAATGGGGTATCCGCATGGAAGGCTGCCGCCCGGTCGGTTCCTCCGTCGAGCGTGGCGGTGACACCAACGGTCCGGCTGCTGTCTATTCGATCGTCAAGTATCTCGACTGGATGAAGAAATATGCTCCGCCGCAGGCGCAGGGCATGACCTTCTCGGAGTCGGGTCCGGTGCCGGCACAAGGCAACATCGCGCAGCAGATGTTCTGGTACACCGCCTTCACCGCCGATATGGTGAAGCCCGGCCTGCCGGTCATGAATGCCGATGGTACGCCGAAGTGGCGCATGGCTCCTTCGCCGCATGGTGCGTACTGGAAGGAAGGCATGAAGCTCGGCTACCAGGACGTGGGTTCAGCCACGCTTCTGAAGTCGACTCCGGCGGATCGCCGCAAGGCAGCCTGGCTCTATCTGCAGTTCATCGCCTCCAAATCGGTGAGCCTGAAGAAGAGCCATGTCGGTCTCACCTTCATTCGTGAGTCCGACATCTGGGACAAGTCGTTCACCGAACGTGCACCGAAGCTCGGTGGTCTGATCGAGTTCTATCGCTCGCCAGCCCGCGTGCAGTGGTCGCCGACCGGCAACAACATCCCGGATTATCCGAAGCTGGCACAGTTGTGGTGGCAGAACATCGGCGATGCGTCGTCCGGTGCGAAGACCCCGCAGCAGGCGATGGACTCGCTGGCTGCAGCGCAGGATTCGGTGCTCGAACGTCTTGAACGATCCAAGGTTCAGGGCGAATGCGGACCGAAGCTGAACAAGAAGGAAACCGCCGAGTTCTGGTACGCGAAGTCCGCCAAGGACGGCAATATCGCGCCCCAGCGCAAGCTGGCGAACGAGAAGCCGAAGGGCGAGACGGTGGACTACGACACCCTGATCAAGTCGTGGCCAGCATCGCCTCCGCAGAAACGCGCTTCGAACTAAAACGAGTTTTCTGAGCAACAAAAAAGGCCGGGAGCGATCCCGGCCTTTTCTTTGGGTGATCCGTTACTCTGCTGGCCTTGGTCAGCGGCGGGCGGGAGCGAAGTATCAGCCATTCTCGGGAGGATGCTGATGAGCACCGGCGGACATTTCCTGGCGGTGGCGCAGCACTCGCGCATGGGACATCCGTAGATGCAATTGCATCGCATTCATACCGAGCAAGCCGTCCCTTGTGCGTGCCGCAAATGTAATGTCGCGATGATGATTGAGGCTCTGCGTCAACTCGTCGGGAGAGTAGAGAAAGAAAGACCGTACAACGATGGGCATGTCGATCATCGGCTGAAGGATTGCCCGCAGGCGCGGAGCTCCGGAGAATTCCAGCAATGTCTGGTGAAAATCTCGATTTGTTTCCTGAATGATCGCGACAGCTCCGCGCTGTGAGATTGCTCGCTCCATTGCCGCGTTGCAGGCCTCGAGACGCGCGACGAGTGCGTCGCCACCGCGCTGAACTGCGAGTTCTGCAGCATGCGGTTCCAGCAGAATGCGGATCCGGAAGGTCTCTTCAATATCCGCCTCGCTCCAGGTCGCGACATGGACGCCTTGACCGGCATCTGCGGTCGCTAGGCCATCCTCGACGAGCCGCTTGAGCGCAGCACGTATGGGCGTCCGGCTGACATCGAACTCCAGGGCCAGTGCTTCCTCACGCAGATGAAATCCCGGCAAGTAGTGCCCGCCCACCAGGCGTTGCCGCAAGATATCGTACGCTTTGTCTTGCCCTCGTCCCATCCAGGCGTCCTACCCCGAAAACTGTTCACCCAAACCATTTAGAGCAAAGCCCCGCGGAAACAGAATTGTTTGTTTTTCGTATGAAAAATTATGAATTTTCGGAAATTAAGCGCGCTAATTGACATATTGTACTTTTTTTGTACATTCTATCCCAAGGGAGAAAACATATGCAGGCATCAGCCTCCGCAAAGGACATTGCAGCGCTGTTCAGCGCGACGCCGACGGCCTTGATCAGCGATAATCTCGATCGTCTGCCTGGTGCAGTAGGCCTCCGCCATTTCCACCGCGGCGGCGCGATGTCCGGCGTGGCCTTCACGATCAAAACGGCATCCGGTGACAACCGCACGATCCATCAGGCGCTCGATCTGTTTCAGCCGGGTGACGTTCTGGTTATCGATGGCGGTGGCGACACAAGCCGGGCACTGGTCGGCGAGATCATGGCTTTGATTGCCCAAACGCGGGGCGCGGCTGGTTTGGTGATCGACGGCGCCGTACGCGACGCAGCTATCCTTTCCAATTCGGACTTCCCTGTCTTCGCGCGCGCGGCCATTCATCGCGGCCCTTACAAGAACGGTCCCGGCGCAATGAATATCCCCGTCTCGATTGGCGGCATGGTCGTCAATCCGGGCGACATCGTCGTCGGTGACGAGGACGGAGTCGTCGCGTTTTCGCCGTCCGTTGCCAGCGATCTTCTGAAGGCGGTGCAGGCTCAGGCGGATAAGGAAGAGATGATCCTGCAGAGCGTTCGGGACGGCACATACAAAGGTGCATACGCCAAGTAACTGGCCAGCGACAAAAAGCGCGGCTTCAGGGAGGAAACGATGGCGGAAGCCGGTGTTCAGTTCAGGCTCGGTCTCGTCGGTTATGGCGAGATCGGAAGTACGCTCGGTGCAGGGCTTCGCAAGGCGGGGCTCAGCGCGATACATTGCTACGACAAATACGCGTTCGATGGTCCGTACAGTGGCCTGATGCAGCGACGGGCCGAAGAAGCCGGGGTCACGCTGGTCCGCTCGAATCGGGAACTTGCCGACGCAGCCGATGTGATCGTCAGCGTAACGCCGGGATCGGTGTCGCTCGAAAGCGCTGCCGCATTCGTGCCGTGTCTGACATCGCGCCACACCTTCGTCGACTTCGCTTCCGCGACGCCAAAAATCAAGATTGGTGTAGCACAGCGCCTGGCGGCCACCGGCGCATTGATCGGCGACGCCTCGATCGAGGGCACGCCGAAAAACGGATATGCGATGCCGATCCTGTCGAGCGGCCCGGCCGGCCAGCGCGTGCGCGATCTGCTCAATCCGTGGGGAATGCGGATCGAATTCGTCGGCGGTGAGCTCGGCCGAGCTTCGGGGATCAAGATTCTTCGCTCGGTACTGATCAAGGGTATCGAAGCGCTGACGGACGAGATGCTTCTCGCAGCTCGCCATTATGGCATCGACGAGATCGTTCTCGCCTCTGCATCAAAGACCCTGGCGCGGCCATGGATGGATACGGTGGAGAGCCTGATTCCGTCCGGTGTTATCCACGCCAAACGACGAGCGGAAGAACTCGAAATGTCGACGGAAGCAGTGGCGGACGCTGGTATCGAGCCCGTCATGGCGCGTGCCGTCGCCGCGCGACTGCGATGGAAGGCCGAGCTCGGGCTCAAGGATGATTGCAAGGGTATCGAACCGCGTGACTACAAGGCAGCGATCGACGCTATCGCAGCCAAGATGAAAGCGGTTTGACCGTCAGACCGGCCGATCTTCGTTAGAGCGAGACGGTCAATCCAGTTCCTGGGGAGGAAAATCGACATGACCAAACTTACGGATATTGCCCGGCGTCTGATCGGCGTCACGGCAGTTGTGACCTTCGCTCAATCCCCCCTGCACGCAGCGGACGACTATCCGACGCGCCCGGTGCGGATGATTGTCGCCTTTGCTCCCGGCGGCTCGGCAGACATCAATGCCCGCATCGTCGGTCAAAAGCTCGGCGCCGAACTCGGCGGTTCGATTGTCATCGAGAACAAGGGCGGCGCCGGAGGAAACCTCGGCGCAGTCGAGGCAAAGAAGTCGGCCCCGGACGGGTATTCCATTTTCTATGCGACCTCGGCAGTCGCACTTGCGCCTTCGGTCTATGCGAATCCGGGATTTCAGGCGAAGGACTTCGAACCGATCTCGCTGACCGCAACGATTCCGCTCGTGTTGGTCGTCGGCAAATCAGTCCCCACAACCAATCCTGTCGAACTGGTCGCCTGGCTCAAGGAGCAAGATGGCAAGGTGAACTACGCCTCGTCGGGGCGCGGCGCGCTGCTTCACCTTGCCGGCGCACTTTTCCTCAAGGAGACGGGAACGAAGGCTGCTCATATCGCGTATCGCGGTAGCGCACCGGCAATTACGGATATGCTCGGCGGCTCCGTGCAGTTCATGTTCCTGCCCATCAACGAAATCTCCTCGCATCTGGAAAGTGGGTCGTTGAAAGCGGTTGCCGTTACCCACGCCCAGCGCGTTCCTCAACTCCCCAATGTCCCTACCATGCGCGAAGCATTTGGATTGCAGACAATGGATATCGGTGCCTGGCAAGGGCTTCTCGTTCCAGCCGACACACCGAAGGATGTGACCAAGAAACTGTCGAGTGCATTGGAAAGAACATTGCAGTCACCCGAGGTGAAAAAACGCCTCGTCGAGCTCGGCTCGATCGTACTTGGCGGGACTGACAAAGACTATGCCGACTACATGCAAGCCGAGGCGACCCGATGGGCCAAGATCGTCCAGGAGACCGGAGCCAAGGCTGAGTGAGACGATGCCTGGTCGGTTCTGCCGTCGCATCCATGATTGGCGAAAACGCCTGATTGAACTCACAGATGAGCTGGCTCAGCGATCCCCAATCCGGGATCTCTGAGCCAGAGGGTCTTGAGGCGAGGGGTCTGTTTGACGCTCACATTCTGCCTTCTGTGGAAAAGCAGCGTGTCATGCTAGCCGATTGAGCGCCGTATCTCTGGATAACGGCGTGCTCACTCCGCCGCCTGCTTCGCGCTCAGCACCGGATAATCCGTGTAGCCCTTCGCGCCGCCGCCATAGAACGTCGCCTTGTCGGCATCGTTGAGTGGCGCGCCGGACTTCAGGCGCTCGACCAGATCCGGGTTCGAGATGAAAGGCTTGCCGAAGGCGATCAGATCGGCTGCGTCAGCAGCGAGCACCTTGTTGGCCAGCGCGAGATCAAAGCCGTTATTGGCGATATAGGTACCCTTGAAGCGTTTGCGCAGGCTGGCGTAATCGAACGGTGCATTGTCACGCGGGCCGCCGGTCGCGCCTTCGACGACATGGAGATAGACCAGCTTCTCGGCGCTGAGCCCGTCGGTGATGTAATCGAACAGCTTTTGCGCATCGCTGTCGATGGCGGCGTCATTGGCCGGCGTCACCGGCGAGATGCGGATGCCGGTCCTGGCGCCGCCGATTTCCCTGCTCACGGCCTGAGCCACTTCGAGGATCAGCCTGGCGCGGTTCTCCAGCGAGCCGCCATAGGCATCCGTGCGCTTGTTGGTCGAGTTGCGTGCGAACTGCTCGAGCAGATAGCCATTGGCAGCATGAATCTCGACGCCGTCGAAACCGGCCTCGACCGCATTCCTAGCGGCGCGCTTGTAGTCATCAATCAGGCCGGGGATTTCGGCGAGCTCGAGCGCACGCGGCTCGGAGACGTCGGTGAAGGTGTTGTTGACGAAGGTCTTGGTCTTGGCGGCGATCGCCGAAGCCGAGACTGGCGCGCCGCCATTCGGCTGCAGGCTGGTATGCGAGATGCGGCCGACATGCCAGAGCTGGATGAAGATGTGGCCGCCCTTGGCGTGAACTGCATCGGTCACCTTCTGCCAGCCGGCGACCTGCTCCTTCGTGTAGATGCCGGGCGTGTCCTGATAGCCCTGACCCTGCTGGGAGATTTGGCTGGCCTCGGTGATCAGGAGGCCGGCGCTGGCGCGCTGGCTGTAGTAATCGACGGCGAGCGGGTTCGGCACGAAGCCCTCGATCGCACGATTGCGCGTCAGCGGCGCCATAGCGGTGCGGTTCGAAAGTGTGATGTTGCCGAGTTTATAGGGTTCAAACAGTTTGGACGTGCTCATGTAAGTTTTCCAGTCGATGAAGGACGAGATCGAATTGGGCATCGCGCAGCGCCTTGGCAATGCCTCTGTGCTGCGCGTTTTCTGTTCAGAATAAAGCAGTCGTGGCGATGGTGAATTGAATGATCATGATCTCTCCATCGTGCCGTCGGCAGTCGATTATCCTGTGGCGATCACGCGTCTTACTGCGCGCCGAGGAAGTCGCGCTTGCCCACATCGATACCGCACATCCGCAGGATGCCGTGGGCGGTGGTGACGTGGAAATAGAAGCTTGGCAGCGAGAAGCTGGTGAGGAATTCCTGGCCTGACATGGTGGTGGTCTTGCCGGGGCCGGTGGGGAAGGTGATCTCCCGGGTTTCGCCGCCGTCGAATTGGGCGGGCTTGTAGTTCTTCAGGTAATCGACGGTTCTGGTGATGCGCGCCTGCAATTCATCGAAGGTCGTCTCGGTGTCCGGTACCGCCGGCACTTCGCTGCCCGAGAGGCGCGCGCTGCCCTTGGTGGCGAAATCGCAGGAGAGCTGGACCTGCCGGCTCAGCGGAAGCATGTCCGGGAAGAGCCGTGTGCCGAGCAGGACGCCGGGCTCGATCTTCCTTGCGGCAGCATAGGCTTCGGCCTTTTTCAGGCTCGCGGACAAGCTGCCCAGCATCTGCAGATAGGCGGGCACGACAGAATCATAGAACGGCATGTGGATGCTCTTTTGTGATGTGTTTCGAGGCACAGCGGCGGGTTTCGAAAAAGATGCTGCTGCATGGACTTGGGGCGCAGCCAGCCGAATTCAACCGCCGCGGCCTCACAAAAGAGAAGAAATTTCGAGCACCGTCCCGATAAGTGGATACCGTTTCTCGGATCAGACTTAGCGCCCGGATCTCAATGCAGCGAGTAACTCGGCCGTAGGCCAGGAATCCGCCGGCAGGCCGAATTTGACCTGCATGGCTTTGACGGCCGTGCGGCTCTGCTGGCCGAGGATGCCGTCGATCTTGCCGACATTGAAGCCGCGCTTTGCCAGCAGTTGCTGCAGCTCGCGCAATTCGGGATGTGACAGCTGCGCGACGGGGGCGGAGGGTTGCCGCATCTTGGATGCGCCATTGATGCGGGTGGCGAGATAGGCCGCGGTGGTCGAATAGATCAGCGAGTTGTTCCATTCCGTATAGGCGGCGAAATTAGCGTAAGCGAGGAAGGCGGGGCCGTACCGTCCCATCGGCAGCAGCAGCGATGCCGGCATGCTGTCATTCGGCAGTGGCCGCCCGTCGGGATAGGAGACGCCGAATGACGCCCATTTGGCGCGCGACAACTGGATGGTGAGATCGGCCTGATCCCACGGCACGTTGTCGGTGACCCGCACCTCCTGCAACCACGGTTCGCCGCGCCGCCATTTCAGGCCGGTGGAAATATAGTGGGCGGTGGAGCCGATCACGTCGGCGGGGCTGCGCAGCAAATTGCGATGGCCGTCGCCGTCATAGTCTACGGCATAGTTGAAGTAATGCGTCGGCAGGAATTGCGTCTGGCCGAGCTCGCCGGCCCATGATCCGATCATCTCCGCCGGCGACAAGTCGCCGCGATCGATGATCTTCAGCGCGGCGATGGTCTCGTCCTGAAACATCTTCGAGCGCCGGCAGTCATAGGCTAGCGAGACCAGTGAACGCAGCGTCTGCAGATTGCCCATCTGCACGCCGAAATCGCTCTCCAGCGCCCAGAACGCGGCGATGACCGCTGGCGGTACGCCATACTCTTTCTCTGCACGCGCAAAGGCTGCGGCGTTCTGCTTGATCTTGAGCTGCCCGTTCTGCATTCGGTAGTCCGCGGCCATGCGTCCGGCGAACTGCGTGAACAACTGCCCGAATACGCGCTGCCCACGGTCGCGATTGACGATGCCCTGGTCGTAGACGAGGTAAGGCGAGGCCTCCGCCATCGCGCGCTGCGATACGCCGGCAGTGACGGCCTGCTGTTTCAGTCCGGCGAGGAATTGATCGAAACTCTGGCCGCCATGGCAGGACGCGCCGCGTTGGGCGGAGGCAGGGGGGGAGAGAGTAGTAGCAGTCAAGACCGCGACGACTGCCGCAACTTGCTTCAACACCGATATTCGCAGCATGAGCAGTCCTCTCTCCACGTCATGCCCGGGCTTGACCTGGGCATCCACGTCTTACAACGGCTATTGCTTAAAACAATGATCGCGATGCCAACTTAGGAAATGCGGATGCGGGCGCTGAGACGCTCGCTGAGGTGGAAGTGCACGACCGTTTTTATTCACAAGAGCGCGCACGCTCTCAAAGTCATTCACGTGGCGCGAAATCATGATTTCGAGATTGTCCGAAAGGCTGATTAACCCACGATCAAACATCCAGTGAGCTGTGCCCGAAAGAGCGATTCCGTTGTTGATGATATCTGGGCCATTCGCTTCGACCGGTCGGATGTGAGCCGCGTCGACTTCTGCCCGACCGCCACCATTGATCAACTTCAGTCCGGTTACTGCGCAGCGTCGGTCGTAAGCATCAAGGATAACGCGGCGAAAAGTCCGATCCCGCACAGTTCTTGAGGTAAGGAAGCTCAGGCGATCTCGCGTTTCTTCGAATTGGAAGGGGGCTTGCTCCTCATTGAGATGGGGAGGCGACGCGATGTCACCAATTCTTGGTAGGATCTGAACGGTCTCATCTAGCCCGCGCGTAATAATACGTTCGAAATCGCTAGGGTTTATTGGACGAACTGCCGACTGGGCTCGTCCTGAAATCCGCCCCTGCTCATTGAGGACCCCGCGTTCAACGACGCCGTCAGTGTCGGAAAATGGAACTGGGGTCCCAAATTCGAGATAGCTCGATGGCTCGATTAACGCGAGGTACATACTCGCTGCTGAAGGATCGGGGATGATCTGCTGAACTTTGGCAATGGCAAAGTAACCACGCGTCGCTTCGACCTTACGTGGTTCATAATAAACGATCCAATCGCCAACGAAGTTCTCCGCGCGACTAAGATACTGGCTGGGAAATTGATACTGCTCAGCCGGGCTGTCGTCGTAGATCGAATCCGTACGATGAATGAAGACCCCAAATCCCATGCGGTCTGTATAGCATGGCTTTTCCCTATGCCCAGATCGTTATGAGTTACAACTCTCGCGCATTACTAAACGCAAAACTCGACACCCGCCGCGTGTTCTCGTCCAGGATCAGGCTGCGCGTGATCGGCGCCTCGGCGCGTTGGCTGCAGTTCTCGCGTTCGCAGAGGCGGCAGTTCACGCCGATCGGCGTCCCCTCGGTTTTTTCCAGATCGAGGCCTGCGGAATAGACGAGCTTGCCGGCGTGGCGGATCTCGCAGCCGAGGCCGATGGCGAAGCGCGGTTGCGGCTGGGGATGCGGCGCCGCGGGCCGGCGCAGCGTCTGCGCCAGCGAAAAGTAGCGGCTGCCATCGGGCAGTTCGATCACCTGGCTCAGCAGGCGGTCCGGCGTGTCGAAGGTCGAGTGCACGTTCCATAGCGGGCAGGTGCCGCCAAATTTCGAAAACGGGAAGGTGCCGGACGAGAACCGCTTCGAGACGTTACCGGCATTGTCGACGCGCAGCATGAAGAACGGCACGCCGCGCGCGTTCGGCCGCTGCAGCGTGGTCAGGCGATGGCAGATTTGCTCGAAGCCGACATTGAAACGCTGGCCGAGCACCTGCACGTCGTAGCTCAACGCTTCTGCCGCGGCATGAAACGCGCCGTAAGGCATCAGCACGGCGGCGGCGAAGTAGTTCGCCAGCGTGATGCGATAGAGCCGGCGCGGCGTGTCGTCGAGCGGTCCGGCGCGGCCGATGATGCTTTCGAAATTGGACGAACACTCGACGAGGCCGATCTGGAACGCGACCTGAAACGCGCGGCCGGGTGCATCGACCATTTCCGAGATCAACAATTGCCGGCGATGCCGGTCGAACCGCCTTAACGTTTCGCGCATGACGTCCACCGGCATGATGCGGGTGACGATCGAATATTTGTCACGCAGCCGCGTGCTCAGCGCCGCAAACAGATCCTGCGACGGCACGCTGATTTCGTCGCGCAGGCCCTCGGCCACCGTTTCGAGTTCGGGAAAGTAGTTGCGGTTGGCCTCGATAAGGTCGCGCACGCGCTCGATCGGATTGGCCTCGAACTGCGCGCCCTCTTGGCGATCGGCCATCTGCGCCGCCACCATGGTCTCGCCGCGCCGCGCTTCGGTATAGGCTGCATAGAGCCGCTGCAACGAATGCGTGACGCCGGGACAAAGTTCGGCAAGGTCGCGCAATTCCTGCTTCGGCAAATCGATCTGGCGAAACAGCGGATCGGAAAAGATCTCGTTCAGCTCTGCAAAGAAACGATCCTCATCCGCAGTCGCGAGGTCGCGCAGATCGAGGTCGTAGGTTTCAGCCAGCCGCAACAGGAGTTGCGCGGTGACCGGCCGCTGGTTGCGCTCGATCAAATTGATGTAACTAGGCGAAATCCCGAGACCTTCGGCCATCTGGGTTTGGGACAGCCCCTGTTGCTGCCGGATACGCCGGAAGCGCGGTCCCACGAACAGTTTCTTGCCCGACTCGCCCGCCATACGCGTCAATTCCTGGTTCCGAGTCGCCGCCTCGGCTGGTATTTGTGACAAAATTGACAAAATGACATTTATTACAAGTCGCGATGTTACATCACATCACCATTCAAACGCAAGCTATCTGGTGGATTTGGCCGATATGGAGTTATCTCCTTACACGGTGAATGCATCGCATGTCACGAATGTCGATTTGAAAGATAGAACAGGAGCACGACATGTCACACGGTAGCAATTTCTGGGTCATCGGCGGCGAGTTCGGTTCGATGAACTTCCACAAGCTGGTCGAAGGCTCGGCCCAGGTGCAGGGTCCGTTCAAGACGCGCAAGCAGGCCGAAGAGGCCTGGAAGATCGTGTCTGAAGAGAATCGCCACCGTGCCGGCGTCCGCTTTTCCATCGTCGAAGAGCCGAGCCGCCAGGTCGCCTGAGACTGACAAGGTCGCTTGAGGCTGACATCGCCAGCGGGCGTTACGGCCGCTGGATTGTCTCAAGCCTGTCCCTGGTTTGCCGCATAAGAAAACGTCCAAGGAAATCAACGGCCTCATCCGGGCAACCGGGTGGGGCCGTTGGTGCGTTCGGGGTGCAAGTAGCTGGAAACAAACGGCCTTTCCGGCACTTATGGTAGCTGATAGCTTAATGTCGGCGGCTGCCGCGCTTGAGGCAGCCAGAAAGAGGTCCAGCGTGGCGAGTAACGGGACGAAGCCTGTCGAGGAAGCCAAGCCGATGCGTCTGCGCGACGCCCTGCGCAAGGCCCGTATCGAGGCAGCCGATCGCACCGGTGTGGTCGTCGAATTGCGGGATGCCGAAGTGGCGCGCCTCGAGATACTCAACGAGGCGCTCGATCCACTGTTTGCCGAGATTCCTGATGGCATCGAGATGTTCGACCGGGGCGTCAGCCAGGGCGACACGCCGCGGCTGTGGATTGACATGGTCGCCCATGTCGCGATGGGACGCGACAAGCGCATATATCGCTTCGTGCAGGACACCCGCCATGGCCGCGTGGTGCTGGCGGAGGCTCATGATATTCCGGTCATCGTGAAGGCCGTGACCGACTATGTCGCGCGCCGCATGATCGAACGCGAACATGCGATGGTGACAACGTGGCCGCCGCTTGTGCCGACACTGGTGAAGAAACCGCGCAGCAGATTCTGGCCGTTCCTGTTTGGCATTGTAGTCGGCATCGCAGGGTTATTTGCCCTGGCGTTGTTAGTATCCGTGCGCGGACACTAGTCGCTCGTCATTGCGAGGAGCGAAGCGACGCGGCAATCCAGAAAGCCGCAAACAAAGCAAGAACTGGATCGCCTCGCTCGCAATGACGTGGAGAGAGCGGGGTTACAGCATCACCCGCTTGATCTCATGCACCATGTTGCCATCGCCGAACCCGCGCACCGTCTGTTCGCAGCGCCAGCGTTCGCCGTCGCGTTCGATGGCGAACAGATTATACGCCGCCGCCGGCTTGCGGCCGTGTGCGATGGATGACGCCGACGGCACGCCGATAGCGGGAATGCGCCGCTGCGGGCCGTCGAACCACATGGTCGAATGAATGTGGTCGTGGCCGTGCAGGATCAGTTCGACGCCATGGCGTTTCAGCAGCGCCTGCAGCGTGTCGGAATCCGTCAAGCGCTTTTGCCAATGCTGTGAGCGCAGCGGATGATGGATCAGCAGCACACGAAACAGATGTGCGTCCGCGAGCGCCGCAAGCATGCGATCGAGCTCGTCATGCTGCTCCGGCCTGAGCCAGCCTGTGGCCATGAAGGGCGCGGTCGGCACACTGGATGACACGCCGATCAGCGCCAGCGGACCGCGGATGCGCAGGAATGGAAAGCGCGTCTTCGCGGTATCGTCACTACGCATGTAATCGCCAAAGGTTTCGGCAAAGCGCTGCGCCGCTCCGCGCACATAGGCGTCGTGATTGCCGGGGACCAGCGAGACATGATCGGGCGTGCCCACGCTTTCGATCCAGCGCCGTGCGCGCGGGAATTCCGCTGCCAATGCGAGGTTCACGAGATCGCCGGTCACGGCGATATGGTCCGGCTGCTGCGCCTGCATGTCGCTGACGATGACATCCAGCATATCGCGGCGGTGGATCAGGTGCCGGTTGCGCCGCCAGTTCAGGTAACCAAGCACGCGCTGCCCCAGGAGCTCGCGCCATTGCGGCTCCGGCATCGGCGGAACATGCGGATCGGACAGATGCGCGAGGGTGAAGGCCGTCATAGGAAGCGATCCGCCCCTGCGCGTGTGTGAACAAGCCGGCTCAATGCGCCCTCATGCCTGTGAAATCCCTGCATGTTTTGGCAAGGTGGGGCATATGACGCAAGCACCCACCGTGTCGCCAGCCAGGAATTTGCCGCGATGACCTCACCGACGTTGCGGCAACGGCTGGAGCCGATCCTGCGCAAATGCGTGCATCTCTATTTCCGCTTCGCGCGCGGCATGACCCTGGGTGTCCGCGCCGTGGTGCTCGACGACGCCAATCGCGTGTTTCTGGTCCGGCATACGTATGTCACCGGCTGGTATCTGCCCGGCGGCGGCGTCGAGGTTGGCCAGACCTTTCGCGAGGCGCTGGACATGGAGCTGCGCGAAGAAGGCCGTATCGAACTCACCGGCGAGCCGGTTCTGCATGGCGTGTTTCTCAACAGCCATGTCTCAATCCGCGACCATGTGGCGGTCTATGTGGTCAGGCAGTTCCGGCAGGACCGGTTGCCCGAGCCCAATCGCGAAATCGCCGAAGCCGGCTTCTTCGCCCTCGATGCCCTGCCTCACGATACCACGGAGGGCACCCGGATGCGGCTGGCCGAGATCTTCGACGGCAGGCCGATCAGCGCCACCTGGCGGGTCTGATCCCGTCCGCCCGGGCAATGGACCGCGCGCCCGCCAAATGCTATCCCGCCTCCCGACATGAATGACCTTTCTCTGACCATCCTGGCGGAAACCGCCAATGACGCCCAGATCATCGAGCGGCTGCATGCCCGCACCTTCGGCCCGGGCCGCTACGTGCTGTCAGCCTACCGGCTGCGTGAACATGTCAGCCATCTACTCGATCTGTCCTTCACGGCACGGATTGGCACGCTGCTCGTCGGCTCGGTCCGGCAATTGCCGATCTGTGTGGGCGATACGCCGGCATTGCTGCTCGGTCCGCTGACCGTCGAGCCGCCGTTCCGCAGCCGCGGCGTCGGCCGCAAGCTGCTGGATCGCGCCATCGAGGATGCGCGCAAGAAGGGCCACAAGCTCATCGTGCTGGTTGGCGACGAGCCCTATTACCGCCGGGTCGGGTTCAAGGCGATCCCGAAGGGCAATGTGACCATGCCCGGTCCCGTCGATCAGAACCGGCTGCTGGTTCTGGAGCTGGTGGCAGGAGCCGCTGCGGGTCTTGCGGGCGCTGTGCGGCCGGACTGGGACGCGGCGAAGTAACTTCTCCACCAAGCACTGTCATTCCGGGTTTGCGCCGAAGTCGCCGCATCCCGGAATGACGAGTGCAGGTTGCTCTAGAACTTCACACTCGCAAAAGCCCGCACATTCAGCCCGGGCTGAAGCACGTTGTCCTTGTTATAGGACACCGCATTGCGAATGTTTTCGTTGAGCAGATTGTTGCCGACAACGCCGAGGGTCATTTCCTTGGCGCCGTAGATGCGCGGATCGAGCAGCGTCTTGTAGCTCAGTTCCGCCTTCAGCAGATTGTAGCCCGATGTCGGCGTTTCCGCGATCGGGGCGATGTCGTTCTGCGCGAAGGCATGCAGCAGGTTCACGCGGGCGAACCAGTTGGCATCGCGCCAGAACAGGCCGCCGCCGGCACGCACCGGCGGGATACGCGGCACATTGGTGCCGTCGCTGAAGGTCGCGCGGACGATGTCGGCCTGGGTCTCGATGCCCCATGTGCCCCCATAGATCTGCGCAACATCGAGCTGGCTCTGGAATTCACCGCCGCGGAAGGTGGCGTCACGCTGCGAATAGATCGCCTGGTTCAGTTCGAGGCCGAGGCCGGCCTGGCAGACGCCATCTCCGCAGGTGTTGCCGGTCAGGCGACGATAGATGAAGCCGTTATACTGCGTGTAGTAGCCGGTGAGCTCGAAGCGGAACGGGCCGGCAGCGCGGCGCAGGCCGAGTTCGACCGACTTCGCCGTCTCGATACCGAGATTGGGATTGCCGATATCGAAAGTCTCGGTCGCATCATGTCCGCCGCGGGAGAACAGTTCAGCGGGCTTCGGCGCTCGCTCGGTATATTGCGCGGTGACGCTGGCGGAGAGCCCATACCATGGCAGATCCTGGATCAGGCCGATGCTTCCGCTCTTTGGCGTGAAGGTGAGATTACGGCCAACGGCCGGCCCGATGGCGCCGGGATCGGCATTGAGATCGAACTCGTTCGGGATCGATGAAGGCGTCGTGCCCGACAGCTCGACATGCTCGATGCGGCCCGCGATCTGGGCCTTCGTGGTCTCGGTGAACTTGAATTCGTTGAAGCTGTAGCCCGCAACCCTTGTGTTCTTGTTCGGATCCCACAGACCATTGAGAGGACTGCCGATGTCATCGGGGCTCGGTGCCGTCAGTTCCTGATGATTGACCTGCAGGCCGAAGGCCGAGGTGATCGTGGCGAAGCGCGCGTTGAAGGGCATCATCTGCACTTCGAGCCGGCCTTCCTGCTCCTTGTTGGTGAAGGTCTGGCGCACGCCGTCGGACAAGAGGTCGCTGGCGTCGGCAAGGCCGACCTCGTTGTGCTTGTAGTTGGTCGCGCCGACCCAGAAGCGGATCGCTTCGATTGCCGCGGCGTCCGGGCGATATTCGCCCTTGGCCGTGAATTTGGTTTGCTGACCGGCGATACGGGTGCCGACCTGCGCGCCTTCAGCGCCCGGAATGCGATAGGTCGTGTTGTTCTGCGTGATCGCCGCGCCGATGTAACCGCCGGTGAAGAAATACGATCCTCCGACCGAGGCGCCAGCCGACTGGTTCGACGAATTCGGCTGCTTGCCGTTGAAGGCAAGGCCGGGCTCGGCATAGGGATAGCTCGGTACGTTGTAGTCGCCGGCCTTGCGGCCATAGACGTCGGCATGGACGGCGACATTGCCGCCGCCGGCATCGAGCAGGATGCCGCCATCAACACCGCGATCCACCGAACTGAACGAGGTGCGGACTTCGGCATTCATGCAGCCCGGCGCCGCGAGACCGGCGGCCGGCGCCTTCGCCGGCATGCCGTAGCTCTGGAACGGCGCTGCCACGGCGCAGTTCGGCAGCGCATCGGGGATCCGATTGTTCGACGCGCTGACCACGCCGCCGATCGATTGCGAGCCGTAGCGCAGCGTCGCCGGGCCGCGGATCACCTCAACCTGATTGGTGGCAAATGGATCGACGGGTACGAAATGATCTTCGCCGAGATCGGATGCGCCGTTACTGCCAATGCCGTTCTCAACAATGCCGACGCGATTGACGTCGAGGCCCCTGATGATCGGCCGGCTCGACGCGCCCGGCGCGTAGCCGGAGCCGGTGATGCCGGGCTTGTTGGCGAGGAGGTCGCCGAGCGTCGAGGCGCCGGAGCGGCGGATTTCGTCATTCGGCACCACGGTAACGGTGGCGAACTGATCGGTGACGATCGGGAGTTCGCCCTGCTGGGCTTGTACAACAGGCTCCGCTTCAACGGGCACCGGGGCAGCATTGCGGTTCGGCGCGGGGCGCGTGACATGGGTATGTGCGGTGCGCGACGGCACCGGCTTGCGGCGCACGATCGGGCTCGGCGCGGTGACTTCCACGGGGGGGAGCTGCGTCTGCGCCAGCGCGGATGGCGGGAGGCAGCTCAGTCCCACGACGGCGGATGTGCCGAGCAGGAGGGCGCGCTTGAATTGAATCGACATAGATTTGTCCTGACTTCACCGGCTGCGCGGTCTGTGCGCTTGGGCCGGAACTCGCGGTACCGCGAATCTGACTTCGGTTACGCCGTTCGCGAGGAATTCGCGGCGGCGATCGTCAAATGGCGTGTCAGGATGCAGGAGGGCCGCGCGGCTGCGACGCGCCGCTGATGGCGTCGAGATGGTCAAATTCGGCTTCGGTGATCCGCTGCAGCAAGACGGTGGCCCGCGGCAGCAAAAGAACCGGCGGCGTGGCGAACAACGCCGTGCCCGCCATCGCCATGACGGCACAGATCGCGCAGGGATCGGTCGCGCGATGATGGTGGTCGGTATCGGAGGTGGCCGGCGTCTGCGCTGCAGCGCTGGCCGCGCGCGCGATGGTTGCGTCGAGAGGGGCCGCATGCACCGTCCCGCCATGGACATGGCCGAACGACAGAATAAGCTGCACTGCCAGCGCGAACAGCGCCAGCTTTGCCCCATTCCTGATATTCGTCCGAAACCACTTCATGCCGACAGGCCGCCCCGCATCGGGCGGCGGAGAGGTCCACCAGCGCCGATGTTATATTGTAACATCGCGTAGCAGGTGGCCGGGTGTCAACGGTCAGTCATCTCCGGACACAGAAACCCGGCAGGCTGTGGGATTACGGCAACGCTTGGCGTCGATCGATGTTGGTCAATCGCCGATGACAAGAGACATCGCAAATGTGCGTTACACCGTCGGGCGCCTTGCAATGGCCGTCGCGTGTGCGCTGGCCAGTACATGCGCCGTCGTCTTCTGAAACCGCAACGCTGCGGGTGACAGGCTGCGACCGGTTTGCTGAATCCAGGACAGTTGCCGCGTGATCGCCGGTCGCACGAGCTGGAAAGCGATCAGGCCCGGATATTGCTCGGTCGGCATCATATAGGAGGGCAGGATCGCATAGCCGATGCCCTTCGCCGTCATCGAGAGCGCCGTGTTGATGAGGGATACTTCATGGGTCGGGGTCAGCACCTTGCCGTCGCGCCCCAACCGTCTGTCGATCTGTGCGCGGATCAGCGTGTCGCGATGCATCGCAATGGTCGGCAGATCAGCAAGTTCATCCCACGATAGCGTTTGCATTGCTGCGATCGGACAACCAGGCCAGCCGATGGCGCTGAGACGTCCTCTCACCAGAGGCGTCAGCGTCACCTCGGGTACCGGGCCATCCACGCTGCCGATGGCGAATTCGGCGTCTGACGCGAGCAGCGCGCTTACAAGCTGATCGGATGCGACATCGCGCATGATGACATCAACGTCGGGATAAGCGGTGCGGAATGTCGCGAGCACTGCCGGCATGAGCGCGGAGGCTGCACCGGCCGATGCGACGAAGACGACTGTGCCGCTCCGTGCTTCCGACAGGCTGCGCATCTGACGCGTGAGGCTGAGCGCGTCGCCCAACATACGCTCTGCAGCTCGGACTGCGTCGCGTCCGGCTGCGGTCGGTATACACGACCGTGTCGTGCGATCGAACATTGGCAGGCCCAGCTGCAATTCAAGTTGGCGGAGCAGCAGGCTGACCGCGGCCTGGGTGATGTGAAGTTCTTGAGCTGCGCGCGTCATCGAGCCCGTACGGCTGACCGCGACCAGTGCTTCCAGTTGGCGAAGGGTGATATTCATGAGGTAATCTTATCAATCAATACTGGAAAAGCGACTTCTCTTATCAAGAGTTGTGGCTAGCTTCAACGTAACGCGCGCAGACGCGGTCGAGGGAGCGAGCCATGCAAGACTATGAGACATCCGTCGTTATTGTCGGCGCAGGACCTGTGGGTCTCACCGCTGCCCTCGATCTCGCATCCAGAGGGATAGACGTGATCGTGCTCGAGACCCGGCACGCCGGCGAGCCGCCCAATGTCAAATGCAATCATGTTTCGGCGCGGTCGATGGAGGTTTTTCGTCGGCTCGGCATCGTGGCCCAGATCCGCGACGCCGGTCTGCCGCCCGACTTTCCCAACGATTGTTCGTATCGCACGACCGCAACGGGCATCGAACTCAGCCGGATCGTCATTCCGTCGCGCGCGACGCGCTACACCGCAACGGATGGACCCGACACGTGGTGGCCGACACCCGAGCCGCCGCACCGCATCAATCAGATCTATCTGGAACCTGTCTTGTTTGCGAACGCTGCCGCCAATCCCAGGATTACCATTCTGTCCCGCACCGAGATGGTGCATTTCGATCAGGATATATCGGGTGTCTCGGTCAACGCTCGCGCGCTCGACGAGGACCGATCCTTCACCATTCGTGCCAAATTCCTCATTGGATGCGATGGCGGTCGCTCGCTGACGCGCAAGCTGATCGGCGCGTCTTTCGTCGGCACGCCTGCGATCCAGCGCGTTCAGTCGACCCTTATCGATGCGCCGAATCTGAAGATCCTGATGCAGCCGCACACACCGGCCTGGATGGTGCTGGCGCTCAATCCGCGACGTACCGGCACTGTCGTTGCCATCGACGGGCATGACCGGTGGCTGATCCACAATCACCTCAAACCGGACGAGCCGGAATTCGATTCGGTCGATCGCGACTGGTCTATCCGTACAATTCTGGGCGTCGGGCCTGATTTCAATTACAAGATCGTCAGCAAAGAAGACTGGGTCGGGCGTCGTCTCGTCGCCGATCGCTTCCGCGACCGTCGCGCCTTCATCTGCGGGGATGCCGCGCATCTCTGGATGCCTTATGCCGGCTACGGAATGAATGCCGGTATCGCCGATGCAGTTTCGCTCAGTTGGATGCTCGCAGCGCATCTCAACGGCTGGGCTGATGTTGGTCTGCTCGATGCCTATGCGGCCGAACGTCAGCCGATCACCGATCAGGTGTCGCGGTTTGCTATGGAGCATGCGCTGGCCAGCATCAGCCAGCGCGGCGCAGTACCTGCGGTGATCGAGGAAGACAGCGAAGCGGGTGCAGCGGCGCGTGCCGCGGTCGGCCGTGCCGCCTACGATCTGAACGTGAAGCAGTATTGTTGCGCGGGACTCAACTTCGGCTATTTTTACGATCAGTCGCCGGTTATCGCCTATGATGGCGAGGGACCGCCGGCCTATACGATGGGGGACTTTGAACCTTCGACGGCGCCGGGCGCGCGGATGCCGCATGTCTGGCTAAGCGATGGCCGCTCGATCTTTGACGCGATGGGGCCCGGCTATACACTGTTGCGCTACGATCCGACCTGCGACGTGACTGCGCTCAGCGAAGCCGCGCGTCGCAACGGAGTTCCTCTGACGCTGATCGATCTGTCAATCGCGGAGGCCGATGCAGGGCAACCCGATGAAACACTGCTGCTGGTGCGGCCAGATCAGCATATCGCCTGGCGTGGCCGTCTCCCTCCGTCGGATCCCGCAGCATTGATCGAACTCATTACTGGCAGAGCCGTGTCTGCTCATCGGAGTGCAGCCCCACACGAAAGCTCGGCTTCGCATACTGTTTCGGGAGCAATCGCATGACCGTATTCGCTCCTACCCGCAGGATGTTGCTTGCGGGCGCGGCCAGTTCGATCGTGGTCGGTACGAGGACGCCTGTGTGGGCCGCGTATCCTGACCAACTCATCAAGATTGTCGTCACCTTTCCGCCAGGCGGCAGCGCCGACATCTTTATTCGCGCGCTTGAACCGATCATCGCCGCAGATCTGAAGCAGGGCTTCATTGTCGAAAATCGTGGCGGCGCGGGCGGCAATATCGGCATGCAGGCCGTGGCGCAGGCCAAGCCCGACGGCTACACGCTCGGCGTGGCGCCGGCAGGCGCATTGACCATCAACCCTCACATTAGCCCGTCGACGTCTTTCGATCCGATCAAGGATCTGGCACCGATTACGCTGCTTACCGATATCCCGTTTGTGCTGGTCGCAGCGCCTGACGCCGCATTTGCCACGCTGAAAGAGGCGCTTGCGGCTGCTGCTGCAAAGCCCGGGCAACTATCGGTGGGATATGGCGGCAACGGCACCGTGATGCACATGACGGCTGCGCTGTTTCTCCAAACAACGAATGTCAAACTGACTCTGGTTCCCTATCGGGGCACAGGGCCTGCGGTGACCGATGTCCTTGCCGGGCATATTCCGCTCGCGGTGCTGGACATCCCCAGTTCGTTGGAATTGATCCGTGCCGGCCGACTGAAACCACTCGGCGTCACCAGCGCCAAGCGCGTGCCGTTCCTTCCCGAAGTACCCACACTCGATGAGCAAGGTATTGCCGGGTTTGAATCGACGGGCTGGTTCGGCCTCGTCGCTCCCGCTGCGACACCTGGCGACATCGTGACGCGCTTGAACGCCGCATTCGTCAAGGCTCTGGGAGATCCGGACGTGATCGAGAAGCTGCGGACGATCGGTGCGCAGCCGGCACCAATGACGCCGGAAGCCTTCGCCGCCTATATCCGCTCGGAAAGCGCCAAATGGGGGCGTCTCATGCGGGAGATGAACCTCGCGGCGCAATGACCCGCGCCGCTATTGCTTCGTATTACCGGCTCTCCCGGAGCCACGTCGCAGCGAATGCGCCGAGCAGCAGCAACAGCCCGATCAGGCCGGCAAACATCGGCAGAACGCCGACGCCGCGGACCACATTGGCATCGCGCATGTGCACGCCCATCCAGCCGTCGCCGCGGAACACCGTCGACGAGCGCACCGGAACGATACGCGGCAACTCGACGCCCGAGCCTTCATTGATGCGGCGGGCATCGCCGCCGCTGGCCTGTGCCAGCGGCTTCAGCATCTCGGTGGTCGAGGTGACTTCCGAAAATTCCTTCGGGTTGATCGGGCCGACATTGATCAGCGCCTTCAACGTGCCGTCGGTGGCCTGCCACAGGCCGAGCTCATCGGCCGGCGTGGTCGCGCGCCACAGGCCGGGCTCGCCGGCCGATAGCGTCAGTTCGCGGGTCTTGCCGGATGGAGAGGTGACGGTCACCGGCTGCACCGTATCGCCCATGGTCTGGCGCTGCACGACGAGATCCTTGCCCTGGCTCTGCAGCTTCAGCGCTTCCTCGTCGAGGTCCGGCTGCTTCATCAGCCAATGCGACATGCGGCGAAGCAGATCGAGATGCGGGCCGCCGCCTTCATAGCCTCGCGCCCACAGCCAGATATGATCCGACAGCAGCAGGGCGACGCGGCCTTCGCCGGAGCGCGAGAGCAGCAGCAGCGGCTGGCCATCGGCGCCGGTCATGACGGGCGGCGTGGTGGTGTTGCGGGTCTCGACAGTGCGGAAGAAGCGGCTCCATTTCGGCGGCTCGGAATTGGAGCCTTCAAGACCGCGTGTCACCGGGTGGCGCTTACCGATATCGCTGAGATGCGCATAGAACGGCTTCTCGCTGACCCCGACGGGTTCGGCGGGCAGCACCGAATCCAGCGGCGTGCGCCAGATCGAGGTGTTCGATGCGTAATCGGGACCGGCTGAGACCAGCACCGCGCCGCCGGCGCGGACATAGCGTGCGATATTGTCGAAATAGGCGATCGGCAGCACGCCCTGGCGGGCATAGCGATCGAAGATGATCAGCTGGAATTCGTGAATCTTCTGCTGAAACAGTTCGCGGGTCGGAAACGCAATCAGCGACAGCTCGTTGATCGGCGTGCCGTCCTGCTTCTCCGGCGGACGCAGGATCGTGAAGTGGACAAGGTCGATCGAGGCGTCGGACTTCAGCAGGTTGCGCCATGTGCGTTCGCCGGAATGCGGCTCGCCGGAGACCAGGAGCACGCGGAGCTTGTCGCGAACGCCGTCGATGGCGATCACCGCGCGGTTGTTGACCAGCGTGAGTTCGTTGTCGAGCGGCGAGGCCTCGATCTCGACGATGTTCGGGCCGGCATGTTTGATGTCGATATCGATACTGACGGTCTGGCCCGACAGCACCGTGCGTTCGCTCAGCGTATCGCCGTCGCGGCGGATGGCGACGCGGGCGCGCTCGCCGGTGGCGCCCTGATCGTCCAGGCGAAACGTGACGCGTTGTGACTGGCCGACAATGCCGAAGCGCGGGGCGGCGGTGATGGCAATGCGGCGATCACGCTCGTCTTTGCGGCCGGTGATCAGCGCATGCATCGGTGCATTGAAGCCGAGGCCGGCGAGGTTGGCCGGAATGTCGTGGACACGGCCATCGGTGATCAGGAACGCGCCGGCGACGCGATCGGTCGGGACATCGGAGAGCGCGGAGGACAGCGCGCCGAATAATTTGGTGCCGTCGGTCTCACCATCCGCCTGTCCGGCTTCGACGACACGGACCTCGAGGCCTTTGACCTGCTTCAGCCGGTCGATGAGCTGCTTCTGTGCTTCCTCGGTCTCTTTCGTGCGCTCGCCGAAACTCTGGCTCGGGCTCTTGTCGATGACGACAGCGGCCACCGAGGACAGCGGCTCTCGCTCCTCGCGAGTGAAGGATGGATTGGCGAGCGCCAGCAGGATCAGCGCCAATGCGGCCACACGCACGGCAGCGCCGCGCGCGCGGCCAAACAACAGCAGCGCAGCGATCGCCACGATGGCGGCGAGGCCGATCCACAGCACGATGGTCGGGACGAGAGGCGTAAACGCGATGCCGTATTGCATGTCGCGCTCCTATTGTCCGAGACGTTCGATGAGCGCCGGCGCGTGCACCTGGTCGGCCTTGTAGTTGCCGGTCAGCGTATACATCACGATGTTGACGCCGGCGCGGAATGCGAATTCGCGCTGGCGCGGTTCGCCGGGTGTCAGCGGCAGCATCGGCTGGCCGTCGGGGCGCATCGCCCAGGCACCGGCGAGATCGTTCGAGGTGATGATGATAGGCGACACACCGTCACCGCCGCGGGCCGGACGCGAGGCAGCGTCGTCGCCGTCGTCGCGCGGCAGCGTCTCGACCCAGGTCGGGCCGGAATTGAAACGGCCGGGGAAGTCGCGCAGCAGATAGAAGGTCTTGGTCAGCACGTGTTCGCGCGGCACCGGCTCGAGCTCGGGCACATCGAGCGAGGAGAGGATGTTGCGCAGCGTCAGCATGCCCGGCGTCTGCGATTCGCCATTCGGTCCGGGCGGCGCTTCGATGGCATCGCGGGTGTCGAACAGCACCGTGCCGCCTTGTTTCATGTAAGCGTCAATGCGGTTGATGGCATCCTGCGGCGGCTTGGCGGCGCCGGGAATGATCGGCCAGTAGATCAGCGGGAAGAACGACAATTCGTCGCGCGATGGGTCGACGCCGACCGGCTCGCCGGCTTCCAGCGCTGTGCGCTGTGCGAGGAACAGCGTCAGCCCGGTCATGCCCGATTTCACGATCGAGTCGACATCGGCATTCCCGGTGACGACGTAAGCGAGCCGAGTCTGCGACACTGCTTTGACAGCGAAATCGTCGCTGGCCCGATCGGCACGCGATGGCGCCGGTGCACCCATCACGGTGCCGAGCGCGAGCGCCACGGCAAGGACGGTCGAGACGGCGCGGCGCCGGAACATCGACGCGATGGCGCCGCCGAGCAGTGCGACGATGATCGCGTCCACCAGAAACAGGGCCAGAGCAGTGGAGAGCAGGATGCCACGGAGGTCGCGCGGTTCGGCATTGGTATAGCTGGCGCGGTTGGCCTTCAGGCCTGAGAAATCGATCGGGCCGATGCGATCGGCTGATGCCAGCGCATTCACCGCCAGCGGACCATCGGCAGGACCATAGAAGCCCGGCGGGTGGTCGAGCGTGGCACGGTCACGATAGTCAGCGGCGAGCGGCTTGGCCGTCGATGGTGGCGGGGTGAAGGTACCGAAGCCGTCCAGCGTACGCAGCGGCGCAACCGTCTCTGCGCCGGTCTCGCCGGCAACACCTGCGCCGGGCGTGGACGTGTAGCCGGAGATATCGACGACCCTGCGCAGCATCTCGACGAAGGTGCCAGACAACGGCAGGTCCGACCAGCGCATATCGGCGCTGACATGGAATAGCGTCACAAGACCTTTGCCACGGCGCTCGCCTGTGACCAGCGGTGTGCCGTCGACCAGCGAGGCCCAGCTCTTCGAGGCCAGTGCTGCATTCGGCTCGGCCAGCACCTGACGGTTCACGGTAACGTCTTTCGGCACAGGGAGGCCGGCGAATGGGCCATCGGCGGCGAAGGACGCCAGATGTTGCGGCTTCTCCCAAGTCAGGCTGCCGCCGAGGCTACGGTCGCCGCGGCGCAGTTTCACCGGGACGAGATCGTCATCGCCCTGCGCGAGGCGCGGGCCGGCGAAGCGTACGAGTACACCGCCCGCATCGATCCAGGCATTCAGACGCTCGCGGATTTCCGGCGACAGCGTGCCGACATCGGCCAGCACGATCATCGGTAGTTTCTGGTCGAGGAATTGCGTGATTGCCTGCTGCGGCGCGCCGCGATCGCCGAGCCGTATATCGGCGAATGGCGCGAGTGCGCGGGTCAGATAGAAGGTCGAGGCCAGCAGTGGCTGCGCGGTGTCGCTGGTGGCGCCTGAGACGATGCCGATGGCGCGGCGGCGCCAGCGCTTGTCGAGCAGTTGCACGGCTCCGGCCGAGCGCTCCCCGGTGATTTCGAGTCTTGCGATGTCGTTGCGCAGTTCGACCGGCAGATCGAAAGAGGCCTCGGTCTCGCGATGATTCGGCGTGAACAGGAACTTGGCCTCGCCGACCGGCGATCCCTTCTGGTCGAGGCCGCGCACCACGCCCCCATCGGGGCCGCCGCTATTGGCGCGCAGTACCTTCACGGTCATCTTGGCCGCAGCATTTTCTGCTGCCACCAGCGCATGGGCCGGCGTGGCGCCGCCGTCATAGATGGTCAGCGTGCGGTCGCCGATGGTCTTTCCAAGGCCCTGCGCGAATTCCGCACCGCGGCCGGTGTCGACGCCGTCCGAGAGCCAGACGATTTCGCTGTCGCCGGTGGCTTTCAGGAAGCGCTCCAGCGCCGGCAGCGTATCGACGCGGTCGATCGCGTAAGGTTTCGGCGAGAGCTGGCGCAGTGCGACGCGCGCAGTGCCGCCGGGCAGCATTGTGATGTCGCGGTTCGGCTCCGACAGCGGAACAAGGGCCACGCCGCGGCGATTGCTGTCGGCATTGGCGATCAGCTCGTCTGCGGCCTTGACGCGTGCATCCCAGCTCGCCGCAGCACTCCAGCCGTCATCGAGCAGGATGGTCAGCGGTGCGTTACTGCCGGCGGTGCCGGTTTGCGGATTCCAGATTGGGCCGGCGGCGGCGAAGATGATGAGCGCCGCAGCCAGCAGGCGCAGCAGCGTCAGCCACCATGGCGAGCGCGACGGGGTCTCTTCCTTGGGCGTGATGTCGAACAACAAACGTGTCGGCGGAAATGCGATGCGCTGCGGACGCGGCGGCATCACGCGCAGCAGCCACCACAGCACGGGAAGACTGATCAGGCCGAGCAGCAGCAGCGGTTGGGCGAAGGCGAGCGGGAAGCCACCGATCATGTTGAACGTCCTGCCTTGACCATGACGCCGCCGCCAGCAGATTTGTTGACCATCATGCCGCCATGCAGGAACAGCAGCAGCTCAGCCGCCGAGCGGCTGGTGGTGTGTGTCGAGAACAGCCAGCCGAGCTTGCCCGTCTCGGCGCGGATTTCCTCGCGATGCGCGGCGACTCGTGCCACATAATCCTCGGTCCAGGTCTGTGCACGGCCGGCGGTGATGACATTGCCGCTTTCCGGCTCGACGAATTCGACGCGGCCGGAATAAGGAAAGCTTTCTTCCGCGGGATCGACGATCTGCACCAGCGCGCCATGCGCGCCGGACGATGACAGACCAGCGAGCATCTCCTTGATCTCCTGCATTGGCGACCAGAAGTCGCCGAGCACCACGATCTCGGCCAGCGCCGACGGCACGAAGGATGGCGGCAGGCTGGCGCGGTTGGTGGTGTCGTGCAGCATCGCCTGCGCCATCTTGTCGATGACGCTGCGGCTGGAGGTCGGATTCATCAGGCCGGGCACGCCGACACGCTCGCCGCCGGCGACCAGCAATTCGGCTAGCGCGAAGGTGACGATCAGCGCGCGTTCGAGCTTGCTGTCGCGCGCGCCCTTGGAGGCAAAGGCCATCGACAGCGAACGGTCCGGCCACAGCCAGACAGTGTGTGCGGCTTCCCATTCCTGCTCGCGGACATACAAATGGTCGTCGCGCGCCGAACGGCGCCAGTCCACATTCTGCGACGGCTCGCCGGAGACGAAACGACGATACTGCCAGAAGCTTTCGCCATGGCCGGCGCGGCGCCGGCCATGCAGGCCATGGATGACGGTCGCAGCAATGCGCCGGGCCTCCAGCACCAGACGCGGCAGCGATGCAGCAAGCGTACGGCTTTCGCCATCGGCGCGGCGGACTGCGATGATCTCCTGCGTGGCGTGATCCGGCACTACGGCCATCAACCGATCCGCGATTTGAGCTGACGGATCACATCGGCGACCGTGCGGCCTTCGGCACGCGCCGTGAAGGTCAGCGCCATACGATGCTTCAGGATCGGTTCGGCGAGGTCGAGTACGTCGTCGATCGAGGGCGCGAGGCGGCCATCGAGCAACGCGCGCGCACGCACTGCCAGCATCAGCGATTGCGAGGCGCGCGGGCCGGGACCCCATGCGATGAGCTTGCTGGCGTCGCCGGCGTCCGGTCCCGGACGCGCGGAGCGCACCAGTGTCAGGATCGCTTCGACGACGCTGTCGCCGACCGGCAGGCGGCGCACCAGCCGTTGTGCTGTGATCAGCGTGTCGGCAGTCACTGCGGCCTTGGCGATGGTTTCCTCGGCACCGGTGGTTTCAAACAGGATGCGGCGCTCGGCATCGCGATCCGGATAATCGACGTCGATTTCCATCAGGAAGCGATCGAGCTGCGCTTCGGGCAGCGGATAGGTGCCTTCCTGTTCCAGCGGGTTCTGCGTGGCCAGCACATGGAACGGCTTCGGCAGGTCGTGCCGCGCACCGGCCACGGTGATGTGCTGTTCCTGCATCGCCTGCAGCAGCGCGGATTGCGTGCGCGGGCTGGCGCGGTTGATTTCGTCGGCCATCAGGAGCTGCGCGAACACCGGCCCGGAGATGAAGCGGAACGAGCGCTTGCCGGCGACGCTCTCGTCCAGCACTTCGGCGCCCAGAATGTCTGATGGCATCAGGTCGGGGGTGAACTGGATGCGCTTGGCATCGAGGCCGAGCGTGACGCCCAGCGTTTCCACCAGCTTGGTCTTGGCGAGACCGGGGACGCCGATCAGCAGCGCATGGCCGCCGGAGAGGATCGTCACCAGTGTGTTTTCGACGACGCGTTCCTGGCCGAAGATGACAGTGGAGATCGCTTCCTTGGCAGCGCGCATCTGGCCGGCCACCTGTTCCGCGGAGCGGACAATCACGTCTTCGATTTTCTCGACACTGTCAGCGCCAGCCATCCATTGCTCCTTCGGGTGAACGGCGCCCGAAAGAACGCCGCTGCATTGTCGCCATGCCATCTTAGTATTTCATGGACCTGATGCTAAACTTAAGCGAAGGCCATGTATTTGTTGAATTAAACTATCCCCACAATATCGGGATGCGGGTATGAACTGCATCACGTTATGGCGAGTTGGATTGTCACATCACACGTTTCAATACGTGCACCAATCGTGCCAAATGGCAGTGGTAAAGTCAGGGCAAACAATGGCGAAGCAAGGGCAGATCGCAAATCAGGGGCTGGATGGCCTGACCACTGCGGCGCGCGATGCTGCAGGCGGCGGTAAAGCGGACAAGGGCCTGCCGCCCGTGCATCTGTGGAATCCGCCATTCTGCGGCGATCTCGACATGCGAATCGCCAGCGATGGTACGTGGTTCTATTTGGGCACGCCGATCGGCCGGCCCGCTTTGGTGCGGCTGTTCTCAACGATCCTGAAGCGTGAGGACGGCAAGCACTTTCTCGTGACCCCGGTAGAGAAGGTCGGCATCACCGTCGATGATGTTCCTTTTCTCGCTGTCGAGATGCTCAAGGAGCAGAACGCTGGCAGCAGGGTGTTGAAGTTTCGCACCAATGTCGACGATTGGGTGACGTGTGACAGCGAGCACCAGTTGCGATTCAAGATGGCCGGGGACGGCGGGCTGACGCCGTATCTGCATGTGCGTGGCGACTTGTGGGCCAAGGTGACGCGGGCGATCTATTACGATCTGGTTGACATGGGGGAGGAGCGAATGGTCGATGGTACCGCGATGTTCGGCATCGCCTCCGCGGGCGCGTTTTTCGCCATGGCCGATGCGGAGCAGGTCAGGGAAGCTACATAAGTGAGCCGATTGAAGTGAGCCGGGCCAATGAGCCGATGCTGAAGACCGACGCGGATGCCGCGGATATCGGTTCAGTTGAGTTTTTCAAGCGGGCGAAGGCACGCCTGAATTTCGATGTGCCCGAGGGGCTCACCGACGCCAGCATCATTCCCGTCACCGGCGATGCCGGCAACGACCGCATGATCCAGATCGTGGCGCAGGAGCGGCCGATCCGCCCGGCCGCGGTCCTGATCGGCATCGTCGAACACGAACAGCCGACCGTGCTGCTCACGCAGCGCTCCGCGCATCTCAACGATCATGCCGGACAGATCTCGTTTCCCGGTGGCAAGATCGATCCGAGCGATGCCTCGCCGCTGGACGCCGCGCTGCGCGAGGCCGAGGAGGAAGTCGGTCTCGATCGCTCCTTCGTCGAGCCGATCGGCTATCTCGATCTCTATGCGACCGGCTTCGGCTTTCGCATCCTGCCGACGCTGGCGCGGGTGAAGCCGGGCTTCGATCTGACGATCAACGAGAACGAAGTCGAAAGCGCCTTCGAGGTGCCGCTGGCGTTCCTGATGGACCCCGCCAATCATCAGCTGCACAGCAAGGAATTCCGGGGCATGGAACGGTCTTATTACGCGATGCCGTTCGCCGAACGTTATATCTGGGGTGCCACTGCAGGCATTCTGCGCGTGCTATATGAACGGATCGTGCTGACATGATCCGTCCGGTTCTGACCGAAGTCGGCATCTTTCTGATTCCGTTCGGGCTCTACGCGTTGTTTCTGTTCGCCACCAAGAACGGCGTGGCGTTGAAATCATCATGGCCGATGCCGGTGATGATCAAGCTCGCCATCGCCGCCTCCGTGCTGGTGATCGTGAGCCTCGTGCTGCTGGCGCAATTTTCCGGCGCGTCGCCGGGATCGACCTATGTCCCCGCGCATATCGAGAACGGCAAGCTCGTCCCCGGGGTTGAAAAATGAGCATGCGTAAACTGCACGACGCGCCGTGGCTCACGTCAGGACCGTCCGGGCAGGTGCTGGCGCTGCTTAATGGCAATGGCGAGGAAGCCCGCGTGGTCGGCGGCGCCGTGCGCAACGCTCTGATGAAATTGCCTGTGGGCGAAATCGATATAGCCACGACGGCCTTGCCCGACGAAGTGATCCGCCGTGCCAAGGCGGCTGGCATCAAGAGCGTGCCGACCGGCATCGAGCACGGCACGGTGACACTGGTGGTCGATGGCGCGCCGTTCGAGGTGACGACCTTGCGCGAAGACGTCGAGACCTTCGGCCGCAAGGCCAAGGTGGCGTTCGGGCGCGACTGGAAGCGCGATGCGGAGCGCCGCGACTTCACCATGAACGGCTTGTCGGCATCGATTGACGGTATGGTGCATGACCATGTCGGCGGTCTCGTCGATCTCGATGCACGGCGTGTCCGCTTTATCGGGGATCCCGACCGGCGCATTGCCGAAGACTATCTGCGCATTCTCCGCTTCTTCCGCATTCATGCCGCCTATGGCGCCGGGGCGCCGGATCGCGAAGGCTATCTCGCCAGCATTCGCGGCCGCGATGGCATTGCCGGACTGTCGGCCGAGCGCGTGCGGATGGAAATGACGAAGCTGCTAGTAGCCGATGGCGCCTTCGCGGCGGTGGATGCGATGGTCGATGCCGGCCTGATGCTGCGGATCGTGGGCGGTGTCACTTACAAGGGACCGTTCGCCGCAATGATCGCCATCGAGCAGGCGTTGGGGCTAAAACCGGATGCGATTCTGAGGCTTGGCGCGCTTGGCGTGGCCGTCACCGAAGACGCGCGTCGGCTTGCGCAAAAGCTGCGTCTATCCAATGACGAAACCAAGGCTCTGGATTCGATGGGCCATCGCTGGTGGCGGCTGAAGGGTATGGACGAATCCCACGCCCGGCGGCGACTCTATCGGCTCGGCGAAACCCGTTATCGCAACCGGATGATGCTGGCCTGGGCCCGCGCTGGCCGCGATGCCGACAGCGAGGCCTGGAAGGCGCTCGTGACCCTGCCGGAGCGGTGGACCCCGCCGGTCTTTCCGCTCAAGGCCGCCGACTTCATGGCGCGCGGCATCGCCAAGGGGCCGGCGCTCGGCCATGTGCTGGCGCTGGCGGAAGATGCCTGGCTCGCGCTGGATTTTCCGATGGAGGTCGATGTGATGACGGTGATCGCCGATCAGACCATCGCGCGGTTCAAGCACGACCATCAGCTCTAAGTCCCGACGGCACCATGAAGCATGTCATTCGCCCCGGTTCTGCCGATATCAGCGATGATGCCGACGTCGTTGTGCCGTGGTGGAGTTTCACCAAGACGCTGATTGCCGCCACGGCACTGACAATGGTGCGTGATGGTCAGTTCGCTCTGGATGATAGGCTGCCAGGCCAGACCTTCACGCTCCGCCATTTGCTGCAGCACCGCGCAGGTTTGGCGGATTATGGTTCATTTCCCGCCTATCATGCGGCGGTTGCCGCCAACGAGGATGCGTGGCCGGTCGACCGGCTGCTGCACTCAGTTTCCGTACTGCATGCCGGAATTGAACCGGGCCATTTCGCCTATTCGAATGTCGGCTATCTGCTCGTCCGGCGACATCTCGAATGCGTGAGCGGACTGACACTCGACCCGCTGATGCGGCACCGGTTGTTCGAACCGCTCGGCGTAGTCGGGCCGCGCATCGCCAGTCATCGTGTCGATCTCGCCGATGTGCGGATGGGTAATGCGCAGTCCTACGATCCGCGCTGGGTCTATCATGGGTTGGCGATCGGGAGATTGCGGGATGCCGCAACACTATTGCACCGGTTGATGACGACGGACTTGCTGCCTGCTGGCCTGCGCGACGAGATGTGTCACGGGATCGCAGTTGGCGATCCCGGCGCCGGGCGTCCGTGGCACCATGCAGCTTACGGCCTGGGCGTCATGACCGGAACCGCAGTCAACAGTTTGCGCGTGGTCGGGCATACTGGCGGAGGTCCGGGCAGCGGCATTGCCGTCTATCATTGTCCCGAACATGGACAAACAACCGCTGCGGTCTTCGCGATCGACGGTGCTGCAGGCAATATCGAGGCGGATGCGTTCAAACTCGGTCTGCAAAGATGAGCAACAAGCCGCCGCCGGACATTTGCGCCCGGCGGCGGATGGCCTGATCAGGCCACCTTGCTCTTGTGCTCTTCTTCTTCGTCGTCGTGTTCTTCAGCTTCGTCGTCTTCGCTCTCGTCTTCGTCGTCATGCGGGATGACGAGGGCGAGTTCGAGCACGGCACGCGGAAGGGTCTCGCGGAACAAATCGCCTTCCTCGCCCAGCCAGATGCATTCGATGTTGTCGCCGTCAACATCGGCCACGGTCAGCGGGCAACCGCCCGACTTCAGCATAACGACATCGCCTGATTTCAATTCCATGGTCGGCTCCCGAAAAATGTTTGACGCGCGCTGAGTCTAGCTCTGCGTCATGACAGGCCGAACACGGGGATGTTTCCACGAGCTATTTTTGTTGAAGCAGTTTTGTGAGTTCCGCGCCGAGACCGACACTCTCCAGCGCAGGCGGCGGGCTGCTGTCGAGACCTTTCGCTGCTGCGGCGATCACGGCACGCGTGCCGGTTTCGACGGAACACAAGACGGGTACCGGCACGTCGGCCTGGATACGAGACGCAAGGCCGGCCAGTGCCGCGCCGCCGAGGATCACGACCTCGGCACCATCCTGCGTGGCGCAATCGGTGCAAGCTTGGGCAAGTGCGGCCAGGGCTGCATCGGGATTTCGCGCGATCTCGCCGCCGGTCGGTGCGATGGTGCGGACTTTGGCAAGCTTGCCGGCCAAGCCAATGCTCCCGACGAATTCCCGGAGCATCGGTTCCCAGAGCGCGCCGCCGGTAACGATGGCGAAACGCCCGCGTCTGGAGGCCTCGATGCAGGACGCTTCGGCCATGCCGACCACGGGAACGTCCGCAATTTCGCGCAGCGCCAGCAAGCCAGGATCGCCGAAGCAGGCGAGATAGACCGCATCGCAGCCGGCGCCATGAGAAGCATAGGCGTCGAGCGCCGCATGGCCTGCGATGGCTGCAGAGGCGCGCGTCGAAATATAGCGGGCGCCGAACCGGCCGGTCACCGGCACAAAGGTCGCGGCATCACCGGCGATGACTTCGACATGCCGTTTGACCAGCGTGGTGACACTCTCGGTGGTGTTGGGATTGATCAGCAGGATGCGCACGTCATGCAACTTTCATGATGACCACGCATCCAATCATTACCCGCGCGAAAGAGCCAGCGTTGGTAACTCAGCCCTTCGGCCCGAAATACACGCAACTCTCGTTGCAACTGTCGCGAAACACGCCGACCCGGACCACCGGGCCCTTGTCGGCGACGCGGTCCCAGATGAAGCGCGAGAGATTTTCCAGCGTCGGAATGCCGATCGCTTCGATCTTGTTGAGAAACTTGTGGTCGAGCGTCTTGCGCAACTCGTCGAGTTGGAGGTCGAGCAGGCCGAGATCCATCACCATGCCGGTCACGGGATCGGGCACGCCGCGAATGGTCACTTCGGCACGGAAGGAGTGGCCATGAATTTCCTGGCTCACTTCACCGAGCGTGGTGTGAGACAGCGCATGCGCCGCCTCGAAGCGAAACGATTTGGTCAGTTCCCACATAGGAAGTCGTCGTCCTTAGAAGTTCGGGTCCTTAGCGGATCCCGAGTGTCTTGTGTGTCTGCACGCTCAGCCGCCATTGCGGGTGGCGCAGGCAGTAGTCCACTGCGTGGGCGGTATTGCTGACGGCGTCCGGCCCGTCCATCGGCTGCAATGAGAACCGCTCGAAGGTGAGGTTTTCGAACTTTTCCGGCATTGCTGCCGCCTGCGGATAGACCAGCTTCAATTCGTGCCCGCTGCGCACCACCAGTTCTGCGCCGGCCTTCGGACTGACGCAGATCCAGTCGATGCCTACGGGCGGCGCCACGGTGCCGTTGGTCTCGACGCCGATCTCGAAGCCACGATCATGCAGCGCATCGATCAGTTCGGCATCCACCTGCAGCAAAGGCTCCCCACCGGTCAGCACCACATAG
Organism: Tardiphaga sp. GW822-FHT04G09; assembly: GCF_058800725.1. Lineage (NCBI taxonomy): Bacteria > Pseudomonadati > Pseudomonadota > Alphaproteobacteria > Hyphomicrobiales > Nitrobacteraceae > Tardiphaga > Tardiphaga sp. GW822-FHT04G09. Next base: position 303,221 of record NZ_JBXAMO010000002.1, read on the forward strand.
CGGTTATCGGACGGTCCCACCCATTGCGCGGCGATGGTGTCGGCGAGCTTGTCGGCGGTGGGGTAGCGGCCGCCCAGCGTGCCGTCCATGCCGACGAAATCGGTGTCGCAAAACTGGCAGGTGGCCTCCGCGCGGTCCTGCTCCCGGCCGGTCCAGAGATTGCAGCCGGAAAACCTGCAGAATACGGACGCGCGGCCGGCATGGGCGCCTTCGCCCTGCAACGTCAGGAAAATCTCTTTGACCGCGTAACTCACTGTTTCAGCTCTCTAAACCGGCATGCCCGATCCGGCTCGGGCCACGTCTTGGTTCCATATGGGGTAAGCGGCGGCTCTTAGCACGGCTGGGCCGTGGATGTCCCGGCCGATCACCGACATGTCAATTGCGATGTCGGGCTGCTGCAGCCAAAGGTCGGCAACATCACGTCAGATTGTCGCACCTGGATACCATGCAGCCCTCGCTCGTCACATCCGGCAGTACTGCCGCCAACACGCGTACGTGCGGGACCTGCACCATGTGCTGCAAGGTCTATCGCATCGACGACCTCGCCAAGCCGGCCGGCAAGTGGTGCAAGCACTGCGCGATCGCGCAGGGTTGCAAGATTTACGACACCCGGCCGCAGCAGTGCCGCGCGTTCGATTGCGTCTGGATCCAGGACGACGAGATGCCGGAGTCCTGGAAGCCGGAAAACTCCAAAATCGTGTTTTCGGTCTATCCGACCACCGGCTTCATCTATGGCCAGGTCGATCCAGGCTCGCCTTTCGCCTGGCAGAAAGAGCCGATCTATTCCGGCGTGATCGCCTGGTCGGAGAAGCTGCTGGCCGAACGCCGCCACCTGCTGATCTTCGTCGGCGGCAATGCCACGCTGATCATGCCGACCGGGCCGGTGCCGATCGGTCCGATGTCGCCAGCGGATGGATTCATCATCCGCGAGACATTCACGGCAAAGGGCAAGGACTACATCGCCACACGCGTGCCGAGCGGGCGGTAGTCACCCGCGCACCTGCCGCAGCGCCTCTCCGAGCGCCATGGCCACGGTCATCGCCAGATTGATCGAGCGCAGATCCTGGCGCATCGGAATCACCAAATGCGTATCGGCCGCTGCTGCGACGTCGTCGGGCACGCCGGCGGATTCACGCCCGAACATCAGGATGTCATTGGGGTCATAGCGGTGTTCGAGATACGGTACCGCGCCCCTGGTGGTGAACAGCGCCAACCGATGACCGGCCTCACGGCGCCACTCTTCGAAATGCCGCCATGAATCGTGCCGGATGATCGACACCTGATCGAGATAGTCCATGCCCGCGCGGCGGAAGTGCCGATCCGAATTCGGGAAACCCGCAGGCTCGATGATATGCGCCTCAACGTCGAGGCAGGCGCAAAGCCGCAGGATGGTGCCGGTGTTCTGCGGGATGTCGGGCTGGTAGAGGGCGATACGCACGGCGGACTTTCTCCGGCCGCATCGCGATCGACGTGGCCCGATTCAGGCGATAGCGCCTGACCTGCAGCCGGACAAGGCCGGTGGATCTACTCCGCCGGCGCCAGTCGTGTGTTCGAACGTGCTTCGGTCGTCTCGCGCACCTTCACGCGGGCGCGGCGCTTGCGCCACCAGATCACGACACCGGTCACCGAGAGTGCCGCCACCACGAGCCCCATCGCAGAAATCAGGATGCGGCCGGGCAGACCCAGGCGGGTGTCGGAACCGCCATTGCCATTGGCACCCGCGGTGTAGCGCAGGGCCTGGGTCAGGGTCTGCGCGTCCTGGGTCTTGATCTGCCTGAAGCCGGATTGTCGATCCGATTCGATGAGATGTGGTGTTGTCATGACGCTGCGATGCCTCAGTTAGACCAGCCCATTACCGGTAAGATTTGGAGGCCATCGATTTAGCGCAGTCGAAGAATGAGAATAGAATTAGGAGCTTAGAACGTCTTCAAACGCGCGACTTGAGCGCGATTTGTTGCCGAAACGACGCAGAATTATTCGCAGTCATGAATTGCTGCTGTTTGCCCGGCCGTCACGAATCGTCGCGCGCGAGGTGTCAGGAAAATCGGCGTGGCGCGATCGACGGCGAATCGCGATCGTCTGTCCCGCCGCCAGCCGGACAGCCATTTCTGATCGTCACGACGCGCCGAATTATCCGCCGCGCGGAAAGGCGCTGATTCTGTGGTGCATCGCATCTTGCTTCACCGATCGTAGGCTTGCACTGCCGCACCAAGGGTGCCAATAGAACGATTCTGGACTGCGTGTTCTGCCTGTTAGGCAAGGATAAGTGGTCCTCTGCCGCCGTGGGGAGAATCGCGGGCGTCGGTTTTTGCTCCAGGTCAACGCAAAGGCGTGACCGGGGGTGTCAAAGCCGGCTGCAGATAAGAAAGGGTTGGGATCGTGACGACAACGTCTTCGGCGGAACACACGCGCCGTGATTTCTTGTTCGTGGCCACAGGGGCAGTGGCTGCTGTGGGCGCCGCAGCCGCCGTGTGGCCGCTGATTTCTCAAATGAATCCAGATGCTTCGACCATCGCGGCGGGTGCGCCGATCGAGGTCGATCTGGCCCCCATCGCCGAGGGGCAGGACATCAAGGTGTTCTGGCGCGGCAAGCCGATTTACATCATGAACCGCACCAAGAAGCAGATCGACGAGGCACGCGCCGTGCCGGTGGCGAGCCTGCCCGATCCGCAGACCGACCAGGCCCGCGTCAAGGAAGGCCACGACCAATGGCTCGTGGTCATCGGCATCTGCACCCATCTGGGCTGTATCCCGATCGCCCATGAGGGCAATTACGACGGCTTCTTCTGTCCGTGCCATGGATCGCAATACGATTCCTCCGGCCGCATCCGCCAGGGGCCCGCGCCGCTCAACCTGCCGATCCCGCCTTACGCCTTCGTCTCTGACAGCAAGATCAAGATTGGCTGAGTTTGTGAGCCCTTTGGGATCTCTCCGAACTCGCGCCGATAACGTTTCTTCTTTTCTCAGGATCGCATCATGAGCGGACCATCCACTTACCAGCCGACCAATCCCGCTTTGCAGTGGATTGAAAAGCGTCTGCCAATTATCGGCCTCGTCCATTCCTCGTTCATTGCCTATCCGACACCGCGTAACCTGAATTACTGGTGGACGTTCGGCGGCATCCTGTCCTTCATGCTCGGCGTGCAGATCGTCACCGGCGTGATCCTGGCGATGCACTATACGCCGCATGTGGACATGGCCTTCAACTCGGTCGAGAGCATCGTCCGCGATGTGAATTACGGCTGGCTGTTGCGCTACCTGCACTCCAACGGCGCATCGATGTTCTTCATCGCCGTCTACATCCACATGCTGCGCGGCCTGTATTACGGTTCTTACAAGGCACCGCGCGAAATCCTCTGGATCCTTGGCGTGATCATCTATCTCCTGATGATGGCGACCGGCTTCATGGGCTACGTGCTGCCGTGGGGCCAGATGAGCTTCTGGGGCGCCACCGTCATCACCAACCTGTTCTCGGCGATTCCCTATGTGGGCGAGAGCATCGTGACGCTGCTGTGGGGCGGCTATTCGGTCGGTAATCCGACGCTGAACCGCTTCTTCTCGCTGCACTACCTGCTGCCCTTCGTGATCGCGGGTGTCGTCGTGCTGCACGTCTGGGCGCTTCATGTCGCCGGTCAGAACAACCCGGCCGGCGTCGAGCCGAAGACCGAGAAGGATACCGTGCCGTTCACGCCCTACGCGACCATCAAGGATGGTTTCGGCATGGTCTGCTTCATGATCTTCTATGCCTGGTTCGTGTTCTACATCCCGAACTATCTCGGCGATCCCGATAATTACATCATGGCCAATCCGGGCGTGACGCCCGCGCACATCGTGCCGGAATGGTACTATCTGCCGTTCTATGCCATCCTGCGCTCGATCCCGAGCAAGCTCGGCGGCGTCATCGCGATGTTCTCGGCGATTATCGTGCTGGCCTTCCTGCCCTGGCTCGATACCGCCAAGACCAAGTCGTCGAAGTATCGGCCGCTGGCCAAGCAGTTCTTCTGGATGTTCGTCGTGGTGGCTGTCCTGCTCGGCTGGCTCGGCGGCAAGCCTGCGGAAGGCATCTACATCATCGCCGGCCGCGTGCTGACGTTCTGCTACTTCGCCTACTTCCTGATCGTTCTGCCGATCCTCAGCCGTATCGAGACGCCGCGTGCGATACCGAACTCGATCGCCGACGATGTGCTGGCGAAATACGGCAGGAAGGCTGCGTCCGCGATTGTCGCGCTGGTTCTCGCCGGTGGCCTGATCGCTGGCGGCATGGACAGCGCCAAGGCGGCCGATGAACATGGCGGCCCAACGCCGCCGTCGCTGAACTGGTCGTTTGCCGGCCCGTTTGGCAAGTTCGATCGTGGCGCCTTGCAGCGTGGCTACAAGGTCTACAAGGAAGTCTGCTCCACCTGCCACTCGATGAACCTGATGCACTTCCGCAACCTTGCGGATGAGGGCGGCCCCGGTTTCACGGCAGCACAGGCGCAGGCAGTCGCATCCGAGGTCAAGGTGCAGGATGGTCCGAACGACGCCGGCGACATGTTCGAGCGTCCCGGCCGGCTCGCAGATCCGTTCCCGAAGCCGTTCCCGAACGAGAACGCGGCGCGTGCGGCCAATGGCGGTGCCTATCCGCCGGACCTCTCGTTGATGGCCAAGGCGCGCAACTATGACCGCGGCTTCCCGCAATTCGTGTTCGACTTCTTCACCCAGTTCCAGGAGAAGGGCCCGAACTATATCGACGCGCTGCTGCAGGGCTATGTCGATCCGGCGCCGAAGGATTTCGCGTTGCCGCAGGGTGCGTATTACAATAAGTACTTCCCCGGCCACGCCATCAAGATGCCGAAGCCGATCTCCGACGATCAGGTGACGTATGATGACGGCACCCCGCAGAAGGTCGAGAACTACGCCAAGGACGTCGCGACCTTCCTGATGTGGACGGCAGAACCGCATCTCGAGGCCCGCAAGCGGATCGGCCTGCAGGTGATGGTGTTCCTGCTCATCTTTGCCGGCCTGATGTACTTCACGAAGAAGAAGGTCTGGGCCAACGCTCACTGAGCATCGCAAACATTCTTTCAAAAGGGCCCCTGATGGGGCCCTTTTTTGTTTTCAGCCTGTGCGCGCCCGGACCATGGATTCTCGAGGAACCGTTGACTAAGCTTTGTGCAAAGGCGGGAGACGCGGGCTCGGTGAGCGTCACGGATATCCACGCTCATCGGGGGGATGGATGGCGGGCGCGGCAATCGACGATATTCTGTTGAACATCAGTCCAAGTGGCCAGATGGCGCTCGGCATCGTGCTGGCGCTGATCATGTATGGCGTCGCGCTCGATCTTCGCGTCGCCGATTTCGTCGATGTGTTCCGACGTCCGGCGGCGCCGCTCGCGGGGCTCGCCGCGCAACTGATCCTGCTGCCGGCGGTCACATGGGCGATCACCATGGTGTTGAAGCCGCAGCCCTCCATCGCGCTTGGCATGATGGTGGTGGCGGCCTGTCCCGGCGGCAACATCTCTAACCTCATCACCCATATGGCGCGCGGCAACACCGCGCTGTCGGTGTCGATGACCGGCATCTCCAGCCTGCTCGCGTCCGTCACGACGCCGTTGAACATCCTGTTCTGGGCCGGGCTCAATCCACAAACCGCGGCACTGCTGCGCCAGGTGAGCGTCGATCCCGTCTCGTTTATCGGATCGACCGTGCTGCTGCTCGGCGTGCCGATGGTTGCCGGTTTGCTCACGGTGCGTCATCTGCCGGTGTTGGCAGACCGTCTGCGCCGGCCGCTGCAGATCCTGTCCTTTGTTTTTCTGATCGGCTTTATTCTTGCGGCAACGATCACCAACTGGCGCTACATCTCGGTGTTCTCGACATCCGTATTGCCGTTCGTGGTGCTGCATAACGCCATCGCGGTGGCGCTCGGCTGGGGCGTCGCGAAAATCCTTGGGCTCAGCGACTACGACACCCGCGCGCTGACCATCGAAGTCAGCATGCATAATTCCGGTCTGGGGCTGGCGCTGATCCTCACGCAATTCGACGGGCTTGGCGGGGCTGCGCTGGTCGCCGCTGGCTGGGGAGTCTGGCACCTCGTCTCCGGTTGGGCGCTGGCGGGCTGGTGGAAACGGCGCCACCCGCATCCGGCACGCATTGAAGGTGCGGCATGAGCGACGTGATGGCGAATAGCGGCGTTCTGATCACCGGCGCGGCAGGCTTCATCGGCAGCGCTTTGCTGCGCCCACTCGCGGCCGATGGCGACGGGCCGGTGACAGCGCTCGACCTGCGCGAGGTGCCGCCGCAACAGCGGCTCGACGGCATTGCCTACGAGCAGGGCGACATCCGAGATCCCGCCTTGAAGGATGTCATCGCCCGCGTGAAGCCACGCACCGTTGTGCATCTCGCCTCGGTCGTTGCCGTCGGAGGCGACGACCGGCGCGACTATGAGATCGATGTGCTGGGCACGCGCAATGTGCTGGAAGCCTGTCTCGCGGCTGGTGTGGACCACCTCATCGTCACATCGAGCGGCGCGGCCTATGGCTATCACGCCGAGAATCCCGTCCCGTTGCGCGAGACCGATCCGCTGCGCGGTAACGAGGATTTCCCTTATGCACGTAACAAGCGTGAGGTCGAGGAGATGCTGGCGCGATGGCGGCAAGATCATCCGCAACTGCGGCAGACCGTGTTCCGCCCTTGCACGGTGCTTGGGCCGACCACGAACAATCAGATCACTGCCCTGTTCGAGCGCCCCGTCGTGACCGGTCTGAGCGGCACTGCAACGCCATTCTCGCTGATCGCTGATCGCGATGTGGTGGCCGCCCTGGCGCAGGCCGTACGCACCGGCAGAGACGGGATCTATAATCTCGCCGGCGACGGTACGCTCAGCCTGCGGGAGATCGCAGGGCTCAATGGCAAGCCATTCGTTCCGATTCCGCCCGCGGTGATGAAGGGCGCACTGTGGTTGCTCCATATGCTCGGCCTGACGAAGTTGACGCCTCAGAACGTGAAATTCATCCAGTATCGCCCGGTGCTCGACAATACGCGCCTCAAGTCTGAATTCGGCTACTCACCGCAGCTCGATGCGCGCTCCGTGTTCGAACGCTATCGCGACGAGCGTCGGGAGCCGATGTCATGACTTTCCTCGTCATCGGCGCCGGTCCCGCAGGTCTTGCCGCAATCCAGAGCCTGAAGGCCGCTGGCCATGCTGTGGAAGCCGTCGAGCAGAACGCCGATGTCGGCGGGCAGTGGCTGTATGGCGCGGCGCCGAGTGCGGTCTATGCCTCGACGCATCTGATCTCGTCGAAGCGCACCACGGCCTTTGCGGATTTCCCAATGCCGGAGGACTGGCCGGCCTATCCCGGACATCGTCAGGTGCTGGATTATCTGCAGAGCTATGCCCGGCATTTCGATCTCTATCCATTGATCCGCTTCAACACCGGCGTGCGCAGCATGACGCGGCAGGAAAGTGGATGGCACGCTGCTTTCAGCGACGGCACGTCGGCAGACTATGCCGGCGTCATCATCGCCAATGGTCATCTCAGTGATCCCCTGACCCCCAAAACGTCGGGCACCTTTGATGGCTCACTGATGCATGCCAAGGACTACAAGACCGCCGATATCTTCGCCGGCCAGCGCGTGCTGGTGGTGGGCATGGGCAATACCGGCTGTGACATTGTCGTCGATGCGATCCATCGCGCGGATAAGGTGTTGTGGAGCGTGCGCGGCGGCAATCATTTCGTGCCGAAGTTTCTCGCCGGCAAGCCGGCGGATGAAGGCAATCACAAGCCGAAGCGCTTCATCATTCCGAAGAACCTGCGCTCAAGGCTGCACGAGCCGATTCTGCGCTTCATCGTCGGCGCGCCGGAGCGCTTCGGCCTGCCGAAGCCACAGCACCGCCTCTATGACCGCACGCCGATCGTCAATTCGCTGGTGCTGCAGCATCTCGGCCAGGGCGATGTCGGTTTGCGCAAGCCGGTCCGCGAATTCAACGGCAAGTTGGTCGTGTTTGCCGATGGCCGCTGCGACGAGGTCGATCTGGTATTGCTTGCGACCGGCTACCGGATCACGTTTCCGTTCCTCGGCGATCTCCGTGCACTCGATTGGCAGGACGTGATCGGTGCGCCCAGGCTGTTCATGAACATGTTTCCGTCGGAGGATAACGGCCTGTATGTGGCGGGGTTGCTGGAAGGCGCAGGCGTGGGCTGGGAAGGGCGTGCATTGCAGGCCCGCGTGATCGCAGCCTATCTCGCGGCCAAGGCCGCGCGGCCGGATGCGGCAGCAGCGCTGCGGCAGGAGATCACGCAATGGTTCGCGCAACCGCCACGGCGGGACGGCGGCGAACACGGACTGTTTGTCGATTTTCTGACCTACAAGCGAGACCTGCAGCGTGCGCTGGCCCGGTTGAGTTGACACGGGAGGGGTCTATAAGTTGCCCCGAACCATTCCAGCGGAGGACATCATGGGAACATCGATCAGTTTCAAGCGGCCGGACGGCAAGGAAGCCAAGGGTTATCTCGCCAATGCCCAGGCCGGCAATGCGCCCGGCGTCGTCGTGATCCAGGAATGGTGGGGCCTGCAGGAGCAGATCAAGGGCCTGGCTGATCGCCTCGCGCTGGCCGGCTTCGATGCGCTGGCGCCTGATCTCTATAACGGCGTGGTCGTGCCCTATCACGACACGGACGCCGCCGGCAAAGAGATGAACTCGCTGGATTTCATGGATGCGACCACGCAGACGGTGCGCGGCGCCGCGCAGTATCTGTCGCGCAACGGGGCCAAGGTTGGCCTGACCGGCTTCTGCCTCGGTGGCGCGGTGACCATCATCGGTTCGTGCAAGATTCCCGAATTGAAGGCCGCCGTTGCATTCTACGGCATCCCCCCGGAGCAGGCCGCCAAGCCCGCCGACGTGCAGGTGCCGCTGCAGGGCCACTTCGCCAATCGCGACGACTGGTGCACGCCGGCCGTGGTCGATGCCTTCGAGGCCGGCCTCAAGGCGGCCGGCAAGTCGGCCGAGTTCTTCCGCTATGACGCCGACCATGCTTTCGTCAACGAACAGCGTGTCAGCGTGCATGACCGCGAAGCCGCCGAGCTGGCCTGGGGCCGCGCCACGGCGTTCTTCAAGAAGCATCTCGCTTGATCATCCACCCCGCTTGATGCGGCCGGGACGACCGGATAGGTCGGGTGCCAGGATAGAGACCATGGCACCCGACTTCACGATTTCCGATCTGCGCCACGCGCCGGAATTTTTCGACACCGTCGCTGATCGCATCTGGCAGGCATGGTGGAAGCGCCATGGCGTCCCCGAGGCCTATATTGTCGAACGGCTGCGCGAAAACATGGCGGGCACTGGCCTGCCGATCGCGCTGGTAGCCCATCGCGAATCGGCCTTTCTCGGGATGGCCTCGCTGCTGGTTTCTGACCTTGATGAACGTCCGCAATATACGCCCTGGGTCGCCGCGGTCTGGACCGAACCGGAGGCGCGCGGGCAGGGCATCGCCCCGGTCCTGATCGAACGGGCCTGCCTGGAGGCTTTCTCCCGTGGTCATGCCCGGGTCTATCTCTGTGCTGCTCCGCCCCGTGGGGCCTGGTACGAGAGCATTGGCTGGACCCCGATCGAGGACGGCGTCGGGGCACTCAAATTGACGGTATTCGTTCGGGGGCGGCCGAAGGCCGTCTAGTCCCTTGACCTTCCGGCCCGGCCATGGTGATTTGCCGCCCATGAGCACCCCTGTCCGCAACAGCCGTCGTTGGTGGCGCACCTCCTGAAGAGGTGGTCGGTGCGATTTGCTTATTTACAATCGTCGAAGGCCGCCATCGCAGTGCGACGGCCTTTGCTTGTTTGTCCTGTGTGGCGCCCCCTCCGGCACGTTTCCTAAGAGGACACCATGAACAGGACTGTTTTTTCGCTTCCCGCTGACAGCGCCTACAAGACCCGCGCGGGTCTCTCCGTGGCGCGCCATGTCGACTATTTCACCGGCGGCGCCGCGCTGGACGATCTGATCGTCCGGCTCGACCAGCGCCGCGGCGTGGTGCTGTCGTCGGGCACCACCGTCCCCGGGCGCTATGAGAGCTTCGATCTCGGCTTTGCCGATCCGCCGCTGCTCCTCGAGACCACCGGGACGTATTTTACACTGACGGCGCTGAACAAGCGCGGCCAGGTGTTGATCGCCTTCCTCGCCGACACGCTGCAGGATCCCTGCATTGCGCTTGACGGGCGGACGATGTCGAAGCTCAAGGGTCACATCATCCGCGGCGAGGCGCCCGTCGAGGAAGATCAGCGCACGCGCCGCGCCAGTGTGATGTCGCTGGTGCGCGACATGGTCGCGCAACTATTCTCGTCTGATGATTCCATGCTCGGCCTCTACGGCGCCTTCGCCTATGATCTCGTGTTCCAGATGGAAGACCTGAAGCAGAAGCGCGCCCGCGAAGCCGATCAGCGCGACATCGTGCTGTATCTGCCCGACACACTACTGGCCTATGATCGCGCCACCGGCCGCGGCGTGCTCATGTCCTATGACTTCACGTGGAAGGATCGCTCGACCGAGGGCCTGCCGCGTGACACGCCCGACAGCGGTTACAACAAGGCGCCGCGCCAGGGATTTGCCGATCATGCGCCCGGCGAATATCAGCGCACGGTGGAGAATGCCCGCGCCGCCTTCGCGCGCGGCGATCTGTTCGAGGCCGTGCCCGGGCAGCTCTTCGCCGAACCCTGCGATCGTTCTCCCGCCGAAGTGTTCCAGCGGCTGTGTGTCATCAATCCCTCGCCCTATGGCGCGCTGATGAATCTCGGCGATGGCGAATTTCTCGTCGCCGCCTCGCCCGAGATGTTCGTGCGTTCCGATGGCCGCCGGGTCGAGACCTGTCCGATCTCCGGCACCATTGCGCGCGGCGTCGACGCCATCGGCGATGCCGAGCAGATACGGCAGCTCCTGAATTCGGAGAAAGACGAATTCGAGCTCAACATGTGCACCGACGTCGATCGCAACGACAAGGCACGCGTCTGCGTGCCCGGCACCATCAAGGTGCTCGCGCGGCGGCAGATCGAGACCTATTCGAAACTGTTCCACACTGTCGATCATGTCGAAGGCATGCTGCGTCCTGGATTTGACGCGCTCGATGCGTTCCTCACCCATGCCTGGGCGGTGACGGTGACTGGTGCACCGAAATTATGGGCGATGCAGTTCGTCGAAGATAACGAACGCTCGTCGCGGCGCTGGTATGCCGGCGCCATCGGCGCCGTGTCCTTCGACGGCGGCATCAATACCGGCATCACCATCCGCACGATCCGCATGAAGGATGGTCTCGCCGAAGTCCGCGTCGGTGCGACGCTGCTGTTCGATTCGGATCCCGTCGCCGAAGAGAAAGAGTGCCAGACCAAGGCGGCGGCACTGTTCCAGGCGCTACGCGGCGATCCGCCGAAGCGGCTGTCGGCCTTCGCACCGGATGCATCCGGGTCCGGCAAGAAAGTGCTGCTGATCGATCACGACGACAGCTTCGTGCATATGCTGGCGGATTATTTCCGCCAGGTCGGCGCGACCGTCAGCGTTGTCCGGCATGTGCATGCGCAGACCGTGCTCAACCGCGAGAGTTTTGACCTTTTGGTGCTGTCACCGGGGCCGGGCCGTCCGGCGGATTTCGGCATCGGCAGGACGATCGATACCGCGCTCGAAAAGAAACTGCCGGTGTTCGGCGTCTGCCTGGGCGTGCAGGCAATTGGCGAATATTTCGGCGGTGTGCTCGGCCAGCTTGCGCAGCCGGCCCATGGCCGGCCTTCGCGCGTGCAGGTGAGGGGCGGACAATTAATGAACGGCCTGCCCAACGAGATCGTCATCGGCCGCTATCACTCGCTGTTCGTCGAGCAGGGCAGCATGCCCGATGTGCTCACCGTGACGGCGAGCACCGAGGACGGCGTCGCCATGGCCATCGAGCACAAGACACTGCCGGTCGGCGGTGTGCAGTTTCACCCGGAATCGCTGATGTCGCTTGGTGGCGAGGTCGGCTTACGTATTGTCGAAAACGCATTTCGGTTGGGGCAACGCCCCAACTGATCTCCACCCGAAGAACTGAAAGACCCTGATGACACCCGAACTCGAACACGATCTCAAAGCCTCCGTCCGTACCATTCCGGATTACCCGAGGCCGGGTATCCTGTTTCGCGACATCACCACGCTGCTTGGTGATGCGCGCTCGTTTCGCCGCGCGGTGGACGAGCTGGTGCAGCCCTGGGCGGGGCTGAAGATCGACAAGGTTGCCGGCATGGAGGCGCGGGGCTTCATCATCGGTGGTGCTGTGGCGCATCAGCTTTCGGCCGGCTTCGTGCCGATCCGCAAGAAGGGCAAGCTGCCGCATACGACCGTGCGGATTGCCTATTCGCTGGAATACGGCATCGACGAAATGGAAGTGCATGCCGATGCCATCAAGCCCGGCGAGCGCGTGATCCTGGTCGATGACCTCATCGCCACTGGCGGCACGGCCGAAGGCGCGGTGAAACTGATGCGCCAGATCGGTGCCGAGGTGATGGCCGCCTGTTTCATCATCGACCTGCCGGATCTCGGCGGCGCGGCGAAGCTGCGGGCGATGAATGTGCCGGTGCGGACGTTGATGACGTTCGACGGGCATTGACCTTTTCTTGACCTCTCCCCGCAAGCGGGGAGAGGGGAGAACTCACAACCCCTGCAGCAACAGCCCCAGCTCGATCTCCCGAAAGCTGAAATAGTTTGTCCGGATCCACTGATGCAGTTCGGTGGATGAATCCTGTTCCGAACGCAGATAGCCGGTGAAGGAGAAATTCAGCCGGTCGATATAGGTCTTGAGGAACGGCGGCAGTGCCGCGATGCGCAGCATGCGGCCTTGCGCCAGTGCGACCGGAATTTCGCCGCGCAGCACGTGTTCGTTGTCGACCACATAGAGCGAGTTGTGCGCGAACTGCTGCCGCAGCATTTCATAGGCGCGGGCCGAGGCCCGGTCGCTGTCGCCCATGAAGAAGACGATGGGCGCCACGCCGCGGCGGGCGGCTTCCTTGGCGAAACCGATCTCGCCGGTCATTTTGAAGAATTCGTCGAAGGCGTGATAGCCAAGGTCGATCACCTTGGCCATGTCGTCATTGACGATGAGCCGGTCCATCAGCGACATCTTGCCGAACGTGTCATTGACGTCGGCAGTCTCGGTCAGTTTCGGCAGGAAATCCAGCAGCGATGGTTCCTTGAGGCTGACATCGAAACCGGTGACGTCGCCGCGCTGCAATTTCAGGAATTCGCACAACAGGCGCGCGAGGAGGGTCTTGCCGACCATCGGTCGCGTCGAGCAGATAATATAAACGGGCGTGCGTCGCATCGGCGTAATATCAGGCGAATCCGACGCCGCTCCAATCGTTAAATGGACTTACTTCTCGCCGGGGCTGCGGGCCCCGGGCTTGTCGTGGACGATGTCGGTCAGCTTGATGCGATCGAACTCGCTCCAGACATTGGCGAGCCAGTGCCGGACATAGCCGCGCAGCACGAACGAGTAATTTGCGGCCTCGTCCTGCGGACCCTTGTTGGCCACGAATTTCAGGAACGGCACGCTGGAGACCTCGACCTGCTCATAGGCCATTTCGTTCAGCTTCGGGATGGTGATTTCGGTGGCGCCCTTGATGCGGTGGAAATACGAGTTGTAGGTCGCCTGATCCCATTCGAAGAAGCTGGTGTTGTTGATGAAGTTCTTCACCAGGAAATACTTGGCGCCGTCCATGAAGCCGGCGGTTTCTGCGATTTCGTCCAGCGAGGCGATCGACGGGCCGAGGATGTGAAATACCGCGAAGGTGATCTGGCCCGATTTGGCGGCATCGAGGAAGCCGATGTCGCGTAAATCGGCCAGCGCCCGGGACAACAGGCCTGCGCGGACGTCGATCACGGTCACCGAGGGCGACACGGCGTTGAGCGTATCGAAGATCTTCATCTGGTCGGCCGTGGTCGTCATGTCGACGATCTCGGTGATGTCGGAATGGAACCGCTTCAGCGTGCCGCGGGGCGCTTCAGTGTCGAAAGCCCGCGTCGGAACGTTGTTGGCGCTGAAATAATCCAGAACCGTCCGCGAAACCGTGGTCTTGCCGACCCCACCCTTGTCCGCACCGACGACAATCACTGCTGGCTTCGCCATGGAATTCCTTTGCCGCTTTCAATGGAGCATCGGCGCGATGAAGATTCGCGCGCTTGAGAACACTACCCGATGCCTGCTTTGGGCGCGAACATGGCAGAAACAAGGGGGATTTCAATCGCTGAAAGATATGGCCCACGGAAATCATTGGGAAATTCGCAATATCTCGCTGTCGGCGCTGTTTCCCACATGAGAGCCTCCCCGCGCCGGGCCTGCAGGTCCCGGGGCGCCCCGCGGCGCTCACCACACCGTGACTGATGCGATGCACAAAATAGATTGCAGCCTAATCGATAGGGTCCTATCTAATTTTCATGCCCCACTCCCAAGCGCATATCCAGGCCGAGCTGGGCCTGCTGGTTGCGCGACTGGCACGGGTCTGGCGCCGCAAGGCTGACCAGACCCTGTCGGCGCATGGCCTGTCTGAAGCCACCGCACATCCGCTGCTGATCCTGTCCCGCGCCGGACGCGAGCATGTGCGGCAGGGCGTGCTCGCCGATGAAATCGGGCTTGAGGGACCATCGGTCGTCCGGCTGATCGATCTGCTTGCCGCGGAAGGGCTGGTCGAGCGCCGCGAGGACCCGACCGATCGCCGCGCCAAGATGCTGCATCTGACGCCGCTGGGCGAAGCCAAGGCGGAGGAGGTCAGGCGGGTCATGCGCCGGCTACGCGCTGACCTGATGAAGGGCATCCCGCCGGACGAACTCGCGGTTGCTTTCGATGTCCTCGGACGGATCGAGCAATCGGCCAGTCGCCTGTTTGAGGCCGCCGAGGAGGCAGACGCGCTGCCATGACCTCCGCTGCTGTCCAGCCACCGTTTCTCGTCCGCCACGCCGATATCGTCTTCTCTGTGAAAACCTTCATTGCCGGCATGATGGCGCTGCTGATTGGTTTTGCGATGGATCTGCCGCGACCCTATTGGGCGCTGGCCACGGTCTATATCGCGTCGCAGCCACTGGCCGGCGCCACGCGTTCGAAAGCGCTGTTTCGTGTGATTGGCACTCTGGTCGGCGCCTCTGCCAGCGTCGTACTGGTGCCGAACCTGGTCAATTCGCCGGAACTGCTGAGCCTCGCCATCGCGCTGTGGGTCGGCTTTTGCCTCTATGTGTCGCTGCTGGACAGGACACCGCGCAGCTACATGTTCATGCTCGCGGGCTATACCTGTGCGCTGATCAGCTTTCCCTCGGTCAATGAACCCGCCGCCATTTTCGATACGGCTGTCGCGCGGAGCGAGGAGATCATTGTCGGTATTCTTTGCGCGACGCTTGTCTCCACCATCCTGCTGCCGCGCAGCGTCGGCCCTGCCGTTGCCTCGCGGGTCGATACGTGGCTGGCCGGCGCGCGCAAGCTCACGCAAGAGGTACTGGCCGGTCGCAGCTCCGATCCCGCAACGCACGATCTGCGCCTGAAGCTTGCGGCCGATGCCGTCGATATCGATACGCTGGCCGATCATCTGGCCTATGATCGGCTCGGCGGCCGCGCGATCTCGCGCTGGATGCACGCGCTGCGGACGCGGATGCTGACATTGCTGCCGCTGCTGTCATCCATGGGTGATCGTATCGATGCGCTGGACGAGGACGCGCGGGCGACCTACCCGCACCTGATGGCGTTGATCGAGGACGTCTCCGCCTGGATTGCCGACAACGGGACCGACCGCGAACCTGCCGAGCGGCTGCGCAGCATGATTGCCGCCCAGCAACCGAAGCTGAGTGCGTCCTCGTCATGGAACGAGATCATGATCGCCAGCCTCCTGATCCGGATGCGCGAACTCGTCGATATTTCCGCGGATTGCCGGGTCCTCAATCGGGCGATCGCCGAGGGCGGTCGCCCGCCGGGCGCAAAACTCGCCTTTCAGGCCGAAGCCGGGGTGGCCCCGGTGCGGCATGTCGATCACGGCATGGCGCTGTGGTCCGCAGCAGGCGTATTCGTTACGATCCTGGTCTGCTGCGCATTCTGGATCGCCACCGGCTGGACCGACGGCGCGACAGCGCCGACCATGGCCGCTATCGGTTGCTCGTTCTTCGCCGGCATGGATGATCCCGCGGTCGGGTTGCGCGGCTTTGCCAAATGGACCCTGGTCGCGATGGTCATCATCGCGCTCTATCTGTTCGCGATCCTGCCGGCCATCACCGATGTCGAAGTGCTGGTCGCCGTGCTGGCGCCGTCGTTCCTGCTGTTCGGCTATCTGATCGCGCGTCCCGCCACCTTCTTCATCGGCATGCTGCTGGCGGCGAATACCGCGACGCTGATGGCGTTGCAGACGACTTACAATGCCGACTTCGCAAGTTTCGCCAATTCCAGCGTGGCTTTCTTCGTCGGTACCGAACTGTCCGTCATTTCGATCCAGCTGATCCGGTCGGTGGGCTCCGAATGGAGCGTGAAGCGCTTGATGCGGCGCGGCTGGATTGCCATCGCGCAGGCCGCCGAGCGGCGCGGCAACCGCGACCGCGCAGCCTTTGCCGGCTTGATGCTGAATCGCATCGGTCTGCTCGCGCCACGGCTGACGGCGCTGAAAGACTCCGAGCTGCGCATGGTCGACAACCTGCGCGAGTTGCGGGTCGGGCTGAATATCGTCGATCTGCGTCGTGCCCGTCATCACCTGTCGCTGCCGACGCTCAGCGCAATGGACGCGATGCTGGATGAGCTTGCCGTGAGTTTCCGCAGCTACAATGGCGGCGCGATGCCGGAACCGCTGCTGGCGAAGGTCGATCACGCGCTGTCGGAAGCCATGGGCGAGCGCGGGGCAGGGCGCGCGGACGCGTTGATCGGACTTGTCGGCATTCGCCGTGGTCTGTTTCCGGCGGCCCCCGCCTATCTGCCCGAACCGGGCCTTCGCGCGGGGAGTGCGGCCGCATGAGATATGAAATCGATCTGTTCGGCGTGCTGATGCCATCGCTGATGCTGTGGCTGGTCATCACTTACGCCATCGGCGCGTTGCTGCGCCCGCTGATCGAGCGCTCGGGCCTCTATCGCTATGTCTGGCACCGCGCGCTGTTCGATCTTGCTCTGTATGTCTGCCTGCTGGGCGGCGTGGTCTATTTATCCTCCGGATTGCTGTCATGAAAAACGCTGTGAGTTTTGTTCGTCGTTTCGCCGTCACAGCGTTGGCCGTTGTCGCTGCGCTCGCGGTGGGGCACTATCTCTGGGTCTATTACATGGATGCGCCCTGGACCCGCGACGGCCGCGTCCGCGCCGATGTGGTCACCCTAGCGCCGGATGTCTCCGGCTTCGTCACCGAAATTCTGGTGAAGGACAATCAGAAGGTGGCCCGCGGCGACGTCATCATGCGGATCGACCGCGCGCGTTTCGGACTGGCGCTGCAGCAGGCCGAGGCGGTTGTGGCCGGTCGCAAGGCCAGCCTTGAGCAGGCCGATCTCGATCTGAAGCGTTACAACGATCTCACTACCGCGGCTGTGTCGCAGCAGAAGAAGGAGCAGGTGCTGGCGACACAACTCCTCGCCAAGGCATCACTGGATCAGGCCGTTGCCGATCAGGCGGTGGCACAGCTCAATCTCGATCGCAGCGAGGTCCATGCACCGGTCTCGGGCGTGATCTCCAACATGGATCTGCGGCCGGGTACATATGTCACCGCGGGCAAGGGCGTGATGGCGCTGGTCGATACGTCAAGCCTGCATGTCGATGGCTACTTCGAAGAGACCAAACTGTCGCGTATTCACGTCGGCGATTCCGTCCACATTCACCTGATGGGTGATGCCGCCAAGCTCACCGGCCATGTCGAGAGCGTCGCCGCTGGTATCGAGGACCGCGACCGCGCAGAGGGCAGCAACCTGCTCGCCAATGTGACCCCGACTTTCAGCTGGGTCCGTCTGGCCCAGCGCGTGCCGGTGCGCATCGCGCTGGATCCGGTACCGGCAGGCACGATGCTGGTCGCAGGACGTACGGCGACGGTGGAGATCTTGCCGCGTGCAGTGACGACGCTGGCGAAGGTAAATTGAGAAACCTTCGCCAGGTCGTCTTCGGCTAGTTCGAGGCCGGCGCCGCCTGCGTGAAGCTGCGATCGACCGCCTTGCTGACATCGACCTGCTTCGACAGAATCCCGTAGCGTGTGGCGCGGTCGGACGCTTCCTGGAATTCCTTGACCACGCCATCGTCGATGGCGATCGGCCGCGTGTCTTGTGCCTTATAGGCACGCACAAGCACGTCTTCCGGCAGTTTGGTCAGCTCGGCGGTATTCTTCGCATAGTCTTCGATATGCGCGCGCGACCAGTTACGCGCCTTGTCGAGGCGCCGCAGGAAGTCGGCGACCGCTTCGCGCTTGGTGGCGATGGCCTGGTCGGATGCGATGATGAAGGTGAGCGTCGGCGTGAGTCCGGCGCCATCGGCGACAACGCGGGCGTTGTCCTTCAGCACGGCGTAAGAGACATAGGGCTCCCACACCGCCCAGCCATCGATGGAGCCCGCGACCAGCGCAATCTTGGCGTCGACGGGACCGAGCGGCGCGAAGGTCGCGTCGGTGATCTTGTAGCCGGCCTTCTCCAGCGTGGCGTCGATCAGGAACTGGCCCCAGCCGCCGCGCGTGCCGGCGAGGCGCTTGCCCTTGAGATCGGCCGCGGTCTTGATGGGCGAGTCGTTGCGCACGAGGATCGCCTGCGTATCGGCATTGGCGCGGACACCGCCGATCGCCTTGATAGGCGAGCCGTTGGCATAGACCGTAAGGAAAGCGAGATCGCCGGTGTGACCGATATCGAGCGCACCCGCATTGATGGCTTCGAGGATCGGCGCGGCCGCAGGGAATTCCGACCACTGGATCTTGTAGGGCAGGTCCTTGGTGAGTCCGGCCGCTTCCAGCAGCGAACGATTGCCACCCTTCTGATCGCCGACGCGCAGTGTGATTTGATCGGCAGCGAAAGCGGACGTAGCAAGCGCTGCGCTGAAGGCGGTCGCGATGAGCGTTGATAGCAAACGTCGGGTAGGGGAGGCGGTGGTCATGGTCATTTTCTCTGATGCAATGGCGTGCATCAAAGCTACGTGCAGTGCGTTTTTCGTCAATGAAATGGCTGACTGAATATCATCGAGCGAAAGCAACGAATGCATCGTTGCCGCAAATGGCGTGGAAGTTTTGCGCTTTCTCGAAATCCGATGTGCTTTGGCGCCACTGCACAACCTGCGTGCGCATTCCAGCGCAACTCTGCCGTCTTTCCGCCAGAATTCGCTTCCGCGGCGCTTTTGGCGCGCCGCAGAATAGCCATGAGCATCAGCCGAAATAGGGAATGGATTACTCCCAACAGACAAAAAGCCTGGCGCTATTTCGCCATCGGGCCGTTTGGGATGTGACGGATTTGGAAGTCGCCCGGCATTCGGGCCGGGAGCATTTCAAAGTGGGTTGTGTGCTTCAATTGATTTCGTCGCTGACCGTTGGCGGGTCCGAACGATTGCTGATCAATTTCGCTGCCAGTTGCACGCCGGGAGAGGACATTCCGCAGGTTTTCGTCGTCATCAACGACTTTTTCCATCCCGACCTCGCTGCCGAGCTCTCCGCGACGGGGCACCCGGTCTACTTTCTCAAGCGTCCACCCGGAAACCGCAATCCACGTGTCATTCTAAGTCTACTCAACATCATCCGCCGTCACGATGTTCGTGTCATCCATGCGCATGACAGCGGCGCCAAGCACTTCGCCATGTTGAGTAAACTGTATCGTCCGATGAGTGTCGGCTACACCATTCACAATACCGGCCTCGTGAACGCGTGGGACCGCGTGAAGCTTCGGCTGCATCAGCGGTTCGTCGATTGGAATATCGCAATCTCGGCTGCGGTCGAGCGTGAATGCGAATCTGTCAAATTGAAACGCCTGTTTAAGGTGCATAACGGCATTCCGCTGGCGACATTCGATAGAGTGGCGCGGCAACGTCGCTTCGGCTCCCCGCTGCGGCTGATCAACGTGGCCCGCATCTATCCGAAACAGAAGGGCCAGGACCTTCTGATCAAGGCGGTCAGCCTCTGCGTCACGCGCGGGCTCGACATTCGCTGCGATTTCGTCGGCAGCCCGCCGGAGGGCGACGAGTCGACCCTCCTGAGTTTGAAGGCGCAGGCGATCGCGGAGAATGTTGCCGATCGTGTTCGCTTCCTGTGCGGGCGCACCGATGTGCGCCGCCCGCTGGACGAGGCCGATATCTTCGTTCTGCCATCGCGTTTCGAAGGTTTCGGGCTGGTGCTGCTCGAAGCCATGGCCGTCGGCCTGCCCGTCATCGCCGCGGATGTCGATGGCCCGGCCGAACTGCTGGTGGACGGCTCGAACGGTATCAAGTTCAAGGTCGGATCCGCCGAGGATCTCGCCGACAAGATCGTGGCGCTTGCGGCGCAGCCCGATCTTGCTGCGAAGATCGCAAGGACGGCGAAGGATTTCGTCACCGAATTCGATATCGCCAATATGCGCGACCAGTATTTCGGCATCTACGGGCAGATGATGAAGGCGGGCTAGCCTGACGGTTTGCGTGTGCGCTTGCCGGTGATGGCGAGTTTGTCAGCAAGAAATTCCAGCAGCACTTCAACACGGGCAGGGCGCGGGCCTCCCGGAGGCGTGACGAGATAGACGCCGCTCGACGACAGCGACCAGTCCTGCAACACGGCTTCCAGCGCGCCGCTCGCCAATGCGTCGCCGACAATGAAATCAGGCAGGTCGCCGATCCCCAATCCGGCGATCATCGCCGGCAGCAGCGCCTCGCCATTGTTGACGCGGAGCGGCCCGGCGGGCCGAACGCTGGCCTGCTCGCCGACCGCGTTGGTGAAGTGCCAGACGCCGGGGGTCGAGAGATAGGTGTAGCCAAAGCATTTGTGGTCGGCGAGATGCATGGGATGCGTCGGCCGGCCATATTTTGCGAAATAGGACGGCGCCGCCACAATGTGGCGCTTCACCGGACGCAGCCGCCGCGCGATAAGCGATGAGTCCGGCAATGACGCGATGCGGATCGCGGCATCGAAGCCTTCGCCGATCAGGTCGACGGTCGCGTCGCTGAGGCTGAGGTCGATGGAGACTTCCGGATATTGGGCGAGGAACTCCGGCAGCAGATGGGCCACCGTATTGGTGCCATAGGTCATCGGCACGGCCAGCCGTACCAGCCCGCGCGGTGTCGCCGATTGCGCCAGCGCCTCGTTCTCCGCCGCCTCGCCATCGGCCAAAAGCTGCGTTGCCTTCACCGCGAGCGTCTTGCCGGCGTCGGTCAGTGCCAGACGCCGCGAGGTCCGGTTGAACAGTCGCGCGCCCAGGCGGTCCTCCAGCCGGCTCACCGCCTTGGAGACAGTCGCCTTGGACAGGGTGAGCTCGGTCGCCGCCGCCGCGAAGGACCGCAGTTCGACCACCTTGGCGAAAATCGCCAGCGCCTCGAAGTCGGGAAGTTTTGACATCTCAAAATCCGAAACGATGAGTTTCCATCATTTCTATTTATGCCCCATCTGGGAGAGCATATCCAGAGGCCCCGGATGCAAATGCATCAAACGCAAGTAACCAGATGAGGATTTCGTCATGATCGACCTCAGACCGTTCGACAAACTCGGCGGCGCCGACCACGGCTGGCTCAAGGCCAAGCACCATTTCTCATTCGGCAGCCACTATGACCCGGAAAACATGGGGCACGGCAGCCTCCGCGTCTGGAACGACGACGAGATCGCGCCAAACAGCGGTTTCCCGGCGCATCCGCACGCGAACATGGAAATCATTACCTATGTCCGCGAAGGCGCGATCACGCATCAGGACAGTCTGGGCAACACGGGCCGCACCGAGGCTGGCGACGTCCAGGTGATGAGTGCGGGCTCGGGCATCCGGCACTCTGAATACAATCTGGAGGCATCGACCACGCGGATCTTCCAGATCTGGATCGAGCCGACGCAAACGGGGGGCCAGCCGTGCTGGGGCGCCAAGCCGTTTCCGAAGGCCGATCGCTCTGGCCAGTTCGTCACCATTGCCAGCGGCTTCAAGGACGACGCCGGGGCACTGCCTATCCGGGCTGACGCCCGGGTGCTGGCGACCACGCTGAAGGCCGGTGAGACCGCGCAATATCCGCTGGGTAGTTCGCGTAACGGCTACCTCGTGCCGGCTGCCGGCGCGATCGAGATCAACGGCATTCGCGTCAACGCCCGCGACGGCGTCGCTATCCGCGATGAAGCCAACGTCACGATCACGGCGCTGGAAGATTCCGAACTCGTGCTGGTGGACGCCGCCTGACGCAAGTCAAAGGCACCGATCAATCATCAACCCGACCTACTCATCCCAATCCAACGGAGACTGACTATGACCAAAGTACTCGTTCTGTATTATTCGGCTTACGGCCATATCGAAGCGATGGCCAATGCCGTGGCCGAAGGTGCCCGCGAAGCTGGCGCTACCGTCGACATCAAGCGCGTGCCTGAACTGGTGCCCGACGACGTCGCCAAGGCGTCCTACTACAAGATGGACCAGGCGGCGCCGGTCGCGACCATCAACGATCTCGCCAACTACGACGCGATCATCGTCGGCACCGGCACCCGCTTCGGCCGCATGTCCTCGCAGATGGCCAACTTCCTCGATCAGGCCGGTGGCCTGTGGATGAAGGGCGCGCTGCACGGCAAGGTCGGTGGTGCCTTCACGGCGACCGCGACCCAGCACGGTGGCCAGGAAACCACGCTGTTCTCCATCATCACCAACCTGCTGCATTTCGGCATGACCATCGTCGGCCTCAACTACGGCTTCCAGGGCCAGATGAAACTCGATGAAGTCACCGGCGGCTCGCCTTACGGCGCGACCACATTGACCGGTGGTGATGGTAGCCGCCAGCCTTCGGCCAACGAGCTGGCCGGTGCCCGTTATCAGGGCAAGGTGATCGCCGAGACCGCCAAGAAGCTGCATGGCTAACTAAAAAGAGATAGCTGACCAGATAAAGGCGGCGTTCTGATTGCAGGGCGCCGCCCCATCTATGGCCTGACGAACGGATCTCATGTCATCATGCTCGATATGTATTTCATCTATCAGTTGGCCCGGCGGCCGCTGCACGCGATAGCCCGGAAATGGGTTTGTCGCGGCATCGCGCATGTGACCAGGGGCGAAGTCGTCTGCCCCGAATGCGGCCAAGGTTGAAACGTTCCTTGATTGTTGGACTGGCAAGGTTGCGTCCGGGAACGTAAACTTCGACCATGTCCAAACCAGCCAGCCCGCTCGCGCCAGCCCTCAGTATCCGCATCGACCTCGATCCCGAGGGACGGATCGGACCGGGCAAGATCCAGCTTCTCGAACATATTCATGTCACCGGTTCGATTTCGGCCGCCGGCCGCGCCATGGCGATGTCCTACAAGCGCGCCTGGGATCTGGTCGATGAACTCAACCGGATCTGCGGGCAGCCCGCCGTCGAGCGACAGACCGGCGGCAAGAATGGCGGCGGAGCTATCCTCACGCCATTCGGCCTGACCCTCGTCAAGCGCTATCGTGGCATCGAAAACGCTGCGACCACCGCTGCGCGCAAGGAGTTGCTGGCGCTGAAGGGCGATATCGGCAAGAAGCGCAGATTCTAGGCTCGCAACCGGGCGGGAACTAGCGCTATATCCGGATAAATATACCGAGACCGCGCCCTGATCAGGCTTTTGAATACGCCCATTACAGCATAGGATCGCGAGCGCCTTGTGCTGCCTGATGGCTGAACCGGAACCTGCAATGTTCGATTCCCAATGCGATCTGGCTGCGCTGGTCTATGACAAGGATCAGGACCCCGACGCGGTGCTGCGCGCCTTCGCGGCGGATCTGAGCAAGCAGGGCGTTCGCGCCGTCGGATTGGTGCAACTCGGGCATCGCGAATTCGACGTGCCGAAGCTGACCGCGGTCATGCTGCATACCGGTGCGCAAGTGCGGCTGTTTCAGGATCTCGGTCCCGGCGCCAAGGGCTGCAAGCTCGATGTTGGACAATTGCTCGATGCGGGCACGCAGGTTGCCGACGCCATCGACGAGGGCGCCGATCTCGTCATCATCAACCGGTTCGGCAAGCAGGAGCGCGAGGGCAAGGGGCTCGCTTATCTGATCGAGCGCGCGCTCTCGAGCGACATCCCGGTGGTCATCGCGGTGCCGTCGCATCGCTTCGCCGAATGGATCGAATTTGCCGATGGCATGAGCGTGAAGCTGCATTGCGATCGCGAGTCGCTCGACGGCTGGTGGGCGAAAGTCTCTTGCCGCACCGAGGGACGGATGCGTCAGGATCATCGCAGCGTTTGCGAAGTGCTGAAGTAGAATTTCCCTTCATAGCCTTAGCAAGCGAGCTGTCGCGGCATCACTGCGAGAGCATCATGTGCGATCACGTTTCCATCAACGCGTCGCTGTCAGTCGTCCGAATACCGCTGCTCTTGCCAGGGATCGCCGCGGTTGTGGTAGCCGCGCACTTCCCAATAGCCGGGCTTGTCATCGCCGACGAATTGGATGCGCTGGAGCCACTTGGCACTCTTCCAAAAATACAGATGAGGCACGATCACGCGCACCGGGCCGCCGTGGTCGCGCTCGATCGGCATGCCCTGCCAGGAGTGCGCCAGCAGCGCGTCTTCGGCAGCGAAGTCTTCCAGTGACAGGTTCGTGGTGTAGCCGTCATGGGATTCCAGCACGACGAAGCGGGCCTCGGGCTTCGGCTGGCAGGCATCCAGCAGCGCGCGCGTCGAGAGTCCCTCCCACTGGTTGTCGTAACGCGACCAGGTGGTGACGCAATGAATGTCGGAGATGAAGGTCGATTGCGGCTGCGCGGAAAACAGCGCGAAATCCCAGAACAGCGGCGTCTCGACGGCGCCGTAGACATCGAGGCGCCAGCGCTCGCGGGGGATGTCGGGCGTGATGCCCAGATCCAGCACCGGCCAGTCCTGGGTCAGGTGCTGGCCGGGTGGAAGCCGCTGTTCTCCTGGGCGCGCAACCTCGCCGGTGAGAAACCGGCCCTCGCGCGCCCAGCGCTGTTTGGATTGGGTCAGCTTGGATTCGGTCAGCTTGGAATCCGGCGGGGTGTGGTCCTCGGTCATGGCTGACGCTCCTTCGCTAAATCGTTGTCGTCACTCGTGACGGTGCATCGCCGACTTGTGCTTGGTGTCGCGCATGGTGGCGTAAATCAGCAGGGACAGGAAGATCATGCCCGACAGATAATAGTAGAACCACTGTTCATGACCGATCTGCTTGAAGTACAGCGCGATCGCCGGCGCCGTACCGCCGAAGATTGATACCGTCAGCGCATAAGGCACGCCGACGCCAAGGGCGCGGATATTGGTCGGGAACAGTTCGGCCTTTACCACGGCGTTGATCGAGGTATAGCCCGCCACGAACACCCAGGCGCCACAGATCAGCAGGAATGCGGTGAACGGCGACTTGGTGGTCTGCAGCGTGGTGAGGATCGGCACCGTGCTGAGCGTGCCGGCAACGCCGAAGAAAATCAGCAGCGGCTTGCGGCCGATGCGGTCGGAGATCGCGCCATAGATCGGCTGCAGCAGGCAGGCGAACACCAGCGTACCGAAGATCACCGTCGTGGTCTGGTCCGCGGTGAGGCCGACCGAGAGCTTCACGAAGGTCTGCATATAGGTGGTGAAGGTATAGAACGCTGCGGTGCCGCCGGCGGTGAGGCCGACAACCAGCAGCAATTCGCGCGGATAGGCCATCAGCGCGCGCAGCGAACCCATCGGCTTGGCCTGCTTCTTGGCCTCGACGAACTGGTCAGTCTCGTGCATGTCGCGGCGCATCACGGCAGTGAAGACCGCAAGACCCGCGCCGATCACGAACGGAATGCGCCAGCCCCAGTCCTTCAGCTCCTGCTCGGTGAGGAACACCTTCTGCAGCAGCAGGAGCACGATGATCGCGGTCAATTGGCCGCCGATCAGGGTGACGTACTGAAAGCTCGAATAGAAGCCGCGATGGTTGGGATCGGCAACTTCCGAGAGATAGGTAGCGCTGGCGCCATATTCGCCGCCGAGGCTGAGGCCTTCGATGATACGCGCGAGCGCGAGCAGGATCGGTGCCGCGATGCCGATGGTGGCATAGGTCGGCGTGCAGGCGATGATCAGCGAGCCGAAGCACATGCACAGGACCGAGATCGTCAGCGATATACGACGGCCATAGGTGTCGGCGAGATAGCCGAACAGCCAGCCGCCGAGCGGCCGCATCAGGAAGGTGGCGGCGAACAGCACCGCCGCATTGAGCTGCTGCACGACGGGGTCGCTGTTCGGGAAGAAGGCCGGGGCGAAATACAAGGCGAAGGCCGTGTAGGCGTAGAAGTCATACCATTCGACGAGATTGCCCATCGAGCCGATGAAGATCGCCTTGATCCGTTTTTTCGCATCGTCGAAGTGGAGTTTGCCGTCCGCCGGGGGTGCAAATTGTTCAGCCACGTAAAGCCTCATATTCCGTGAAATGAAAAGCTCCGTTGCCACGCGCGGCACGAAAAGCCAATGCCGCGGAATGCATTGTTGGTGGCAAAAGAACCTCCGATTGCCTGTAGCACAGGCAGCCTGCGGCGCAATGTCGCGATATCGTGGAATTGTTGCGGCGCACTATCGACGAAAGTCGAATGAAGGGCGGGCCGCAGGGTCGATCATTCCCTGACGTGGCCCGGACATCCGTCCACTGAGAACGGCAGACTAACGATGATGGCCGGGTCAGCACGCGAAGCCTTGCTTCGCGCTGCGGCCCGGCCGTGACAGCGTTTCGTTACGTCGCCGGGCGCGGATCGATCGGCGTGGAATCACGCAGGCCCAGAATGTCTTCCAGCACCCGTGCGCCGGCGAGCAGCGAGGCTTCGCCGCGCGGCGGGCCTACGACCTGCAATCCGACCGGCAGACCCTTTGAGGTGAAGCCGCATGGCATCGACAGCGCCGGGCAGCAGGTCAGCGTGATCGCATAGACGATGCCAAGCCACTGCACGTAGTTGTCGAATGTGGTGCCGTTGCATTCGGCGAGATAGCGCTGCTCGATCGGGAATGGCGGTGTGATGGTCGCCGGGCACAGCAGCAGGTCGTAGGTCTGGAAGAACTCGTAGGCCCGCGCCATCATCGCGATGCGCTGGCCTTCGGCGCGTTCGAGGTCGCTGACCTTGAGCTTGAGGCCTTCTTCGATATTCCAGATCACTTCCGGCTTGAGCATATCGCGCTTGTCGCGCAGCAAGACTGCCTTGGAGAGCGCGAAGTCGTAGGCGCGCAGCACGTGGAAGCACTCGTGTGCTTCCCTGAGATCGGGATGCGCTTCCTCGACGATGACGCCTGCGTCGGCGAAGGCTTCGGCTGCCTTGCGGGTGATGGCGGCGACTTCCGGATCTACCGGGGTGATGCCGAGATCCGGTGAATAGGCGATGCGCTTCGGCTTGGTGCCGGCGCGGACCGCCGAGCGGAATGAGGCCGGCAGCAGCGGGATCGAGAGCGGATCGCCAGCAAATTCGCCGCTCATGGCGTCAAGCATCAGCGCGAGATCCTCGACGGTGCGGGCCATGGGGCCCTGCACGCTGAGCGTCCGCCCCAGCGCCACCGATGGCGTCGTGGCGACGCGGCCGATGCTCGGGCGCAGGCCGACGATGCCGCAGAAGCTGGCGGGGTTGCGCAGCGAGCCGCCCATGTCGGAGCCATGGGCAATCCAGGCCGTGCCGCTGGCAAGTGCTGCCGCGGCGCCGCCGGACGAGCCGGCCGCGGACTTGGACAGGTCCCAGGGGTTCAGCGTGGCGCCGAACACTTCGTTGAACGTGTTGGCACCTGCGCCGAATTCAGGCGTGTTGGATTTTGCGTAGATCACGCCGCCGTTTTCTTCGAGGCGTTCGACCAGCACGTTGGACTTGGTCGGCACCACGTCCTTGAAGATCGGCGATCCCTGCGTGGTGCGCACGCCGGCAACTGCTGTGAGATCCTTGATCGGCACCGGCAGGCCGGCGAGGATGCCGCGTTCGCCGAGCGGCTTCTTCATCAGCTCTTTCGCAGCGTCGCGCGCGCGATCGAAACACAGGATCGGCAGCGCATTGACCTGGCCGTCGACTTCCTTGATGCGCGCTTCCAGAACGTCGAGCAGATCGAGTGGCGTCACGGTCCCTGCATTGAGTTGATCGACCACGGCGCAGGCCGTTGCTTTGATAAGGTCTTGCTGAGGGGCCACGCACGTCTCCAATTTTCGGATGCAGAGCAATTCGTATGCTTGGGATGTCGATCCCGACGTAGCCGTGTAGACCATTTTCTGGATAAATGGGACCCGCAGGCCAAATCTCCTTAACCCAAGTCGCCTCACACAATGCAGGGATGCAACCATGAGTAAGCCTTTCGGCGATTCCAACTGGCGCGCGATGTCGCGCGAGCAGCTCGATGCCGGCCTGAACAACTCGACCGCCGTTGTGGGTAGCGCCGATATCACTGCAGGTTGGGGCCGGCGCTCCGACGCCATGAAGGCGAAGTATCCCGCGCATCTCGACGTTGCTTACGGCCCGCGCGAGCGCAACAGGTTCGATTTCATCAAGGCCGCCGAGGGCGGGCCGGTGCTGCTGCTGATCCATGGCGGCTACTGGCAGATGCGCTCGAAGGATTTCTTCACCTGCTTCGCCGCCGGCCCAATCGCCCATGGCATCAACGTCGCCGCGATCGGCTACACGCTGGCGCCGGATGCCACGCTGGACGAGATCGTCGCCGAGATGCACGCGGGCGTCGATGCGCTCGCCGAAAAACTGCCGTCGCTCGGCGGCGATCCGAACCGTATCGTGGTCTCCGGCTGGTCCGCCGGCGGCCATCTCACCGCGACGACTTTGTCGCATCCGAAGGTGAAAGGCGGCGTGGCGATCTCCGGCATCTACGATCTCGAACCGATCCGCGCGTCCTATCTCAACGAGAAACTGAAGCTCGATGAAGCCATGTCGAAGCGCCAGTCGCCGCTGATGCAGGATGGCGGCCCGAACAAGCCGCTGACGCTGGTGGTCGGCGGCGGCGAATTACCGATCCTGCGCCAGCAGACGGCGGACCTCGCGGTGCATCGCGTGCAGCATGGCCTGCCGGTGAGCTATGAGGAAATCCCGGGCGCGGATCACTTCTCGATCATGAAAGAACTGGAATCCCCGACGGGGCGGATCACGACGCTGATCAAGGAATTGCTGGCGCGGATTTAGCCGAACACTCAATCCTCATCCCGAGGAGCACGCCGAAGGCGTGCGTCTCGAAGGATGGCGGCACACTCTGGAGCCCGGCTAATTCATGGTTCGAGACGCGCGAGGCGGCGGAGCAAGCGCACCGCCGGAGACCGCGCTCCTCACCATGAGGGCGGAGTGTGAGCAACACTCGATCTCAATGCGTCCGTGCCAGACAGAACGCAACGACCTGCTCCAGCGCGGTCTTCATCGGCGACTGCGGGAACAGCGCCAGCGCGTCCACCGCCATGGCGCCGTAATGCTGGGCGCGATTGATGGTGTCTTCCAGTGCGCGGTGCTTGGTCATCAGGCCGATGGCGTGGTCGAGATCGCCTTCGCCGATCTCGCCGCGCTCCAGCGCCTTGATCCAGAATTCGCGTTCGGCGTCGTTGCCGCGGCGGAAGGCAAGCACCACGGGCAGGGTGATCTTGCCCTCGCGGAAATCGTCGCCGACATTCTTGCCGAGCTTGGCGGCCTTGCCGCCGTAGTCGAGCACGTCGTCGATGAGCTGGAAGGCGATGCCGAGATTCATGCCG
Source organism: Tardiphaga sp. GW822-FHT04G09 (assembly GCF_058800725.1). Taxonomy (NCBI): domain Bacteria; kingdom Pseudomonadati; phylum Pseudomonadota; class Alphaproteobacteria; order Hyphomicrobiales; family Nitrobacteraceae; genus Tardiphaga; species Tardiphaga sp. GW822-FHT04G09. Next base: position 332,940 of record NZ_JBXAMO010000002.1, read on the forward strand.
ACCGAGCGGCACGCGGTCTGTTCGGCCTTCGGACGGTTGGCGATCACCGGGCCGACTTCGCAGGCGGCAGCAAACAGCTCGGCGGTCTTGCCACGGATGACGGCGAGATATTCGTCTTCGGTGGTGGCGGTGTTCTTGGCGGCGGCGAGCTGCATCACTTCGCCTTCGGCGATGGTCGCAGCAGCCGAAGAGAGAATGTCCAGCGCGCGCAGCGAGCCGACTTCGACCATCATGCGGAACGCCTGGCCTAGCAGGAAGTCGCCGACCAGCACGCTGGCCTCATTGCCCCACAGCATCCGCGCCGACAGCTTGCCACGGCGCAGTTCGCTCTGGTCGACCACGTCGTCATGCAGCAGCGTCGCGGTGTGCATGAATTCCACGGAGGCTGCGAGCTTGATATGGCCATCGCCGGTGTAGCCGGTGAGGTTGGCCATCGCGAGTGTCAGCATCGGACGCAGGCGCTTGCCGCCCGAGGAGATCAGGTGATTGGCGACCTCGGGGATCATGGTGACTTCCGAGCCGGTCCGCGACAGGATCGTCGCATTGACGCGCTCCATGTCAGAGGCGACAAGGCTGACCAACTGGTCGATCGACGCTGTCGCGTGACTCTCGAAGGGAACAATCACCGCCACGCTGGGGTCTCCGAATTACGAGGGCGCTTCGTCGGACCGCAAAAAAAGGGCGGCACCGGCAGCGCTTATGTCCAAATAGGGCGAATTCACGTTGAAAACAGGTGTCCCCATCTGCTGAATTGACCGCGACTGCACAATAGAAACTGCGCAGCGGCGCGGCAAGGGCATCGGAACCTTGACTTCCCCCAGATACATACCCGGCTACTGACAGGGAGCGACCTCCAATTGCGCGAAATCATGCGGACGAACGATGTGGTGCTGGTTTCGGCGGTGGGTGCGCTGCTCGACGGCGCGAATATCCACCATCTGGTGCTGGACCAGAATATGAGCGTGATCGAGGGATCGCTGGGCATCATCCCGCGCCGGATTCTCGTCCATGAGGACGATGACGCGCAGGCGCGCCGCGTGCTGACCGATGCCGGGCTGGCCCACGAGCTGCGGGTGCAGGACTGAAGTGATGGCTGACGCGATCGTGACAACGGAAGACGGCTTCCTGGGCGGCCAATTGCGGCTGCGGCAGCCGAAATCGGGTCATCGCGCCGGCCATGACGCGATTTTGCTGGCCGCCGCAACCTCGGCGCAGGACGGTGACAAGGTCGTCGATTTCGGCTCGGGCGTCGGGACGGCGGGGTTGGCGCTGGCCAGACGGGTCTCTGGCGTGTCCCTGACACTGGTTGAAATCGATCCGCAACTTGCTGAACTGGCAAAGGAAAACGCCGCGGCGAACGGTATTGCGGCGGATGTCGTCACGCTCGATATCGCTGCCAGCGCGGATATCTTCGCTGCCGCAGGCTTGCCGCAAGACAGCGCCGATGGGGTGCTGATGAATCCGCCCTTCAACGATCCCGCGCGCCACCGCGCCTCGCCGAACAAATCGCGTGGGATCGCCCATGTTGCGACGGAAGACACGTTGCCGACATGGGTTCACGCGGCGCGCCGCCTGCTGAAATCGGGCGGCGTGCTGACGCTGATCTGGCGTGCGGATGGTCTGGCCGATGTGCTGGCCGCGCTGGATCGCGGCTTCGGCAGCGTCGCGATCATGCCGGTGTATGGTGACACGGCAATGCCGGCGATCAGGGTGCTGGTACGGGCTGTGAAGGGTGGCCGTGCGCCTGCGGCAATTGAGCCGGGCATCTCGCTGCGGGATGCGAATGGCGCGCCCGACCTCCATATCCGGCAGGTGCTGGCCGGGCAGGTGGCTTTATCCTGGGCGTCGCTCTAGGCGATGCCGCAGTCAGCGTGTTGGTTTATTGAGGAGCTGTTTCGGAACGTTTCTGCGGCGTCGATGTGAAGTGGATCGCCGTGAGCAGGGTCCCGATAATCAGCATCAGCAGATAGATTTTCATGTCTTCTTCCCGCTGTGGCGCTGCGGCCTGTTATGGTTTCCCAACGCTGGAAGCGTCTCTCGGTTCAATGACAGCAGCGTGATAAAAGTTGGTTAATCTCGAGGAAATTCGAATGAGCGAATCCAATCTGAAAACGGCGATCACAAGGCTGCTGCCTGCGCGTTTCCGTCGCGCTTCCGCAGTGGTCCCGGTCGTGCGTCTGTCCGGCACGATCGGTGCGGTGACGCCGCTGCGTCCGGGATTGTCGCTTGCAGGTGTCGCAAAGCTGCTTGACAAGGCATTTGCGACCAAGAATGCAAAGGCTGTAGCGTTGGTGATCAATTCGCCGGGCGGCTCGCCGGTCCAGTCGCGGCAGATCTATCTGCGCATCCGCCAGCTCGCGGCCGAGAAGAAACTTCCCGTATATGCCTTCGTCGAGGATGTCGCGGCGTCCGGCGGTTATATGATCGCCTGCGCGGGCGACGAAATTTTTGTCGATCCATCGTCCATCGTCGGCTCGATCGGCGTTGTCGGCGGCACCTTCGGTTTTCAGGAATTGATCAAGAAGATCGGTGTCGAGCGGCGTCTCTATACGGCGGGTGAGCACAAGGCGATGCTCGATCCGTTCCTGCCGGAAGATCCCGATGATGTGGCGCGGCTGAAATCGCTCCAGCGCGAGATCCACGCGATCTTCATCAACCTCGTGAAGGAGAGCCGCGGTGCCCGGTTGAAGGGCGCCGAGGAGGTGCTGTTCTCCGGCGAATACTGGGCCGGCGAAAAATCGATCGCGCTCGGTCTCAGCGATGCCATCGGCGATCTGCGCTCGGTGTTGCGTGCCCGCTATGGCGACAAGGTGCAGATGCCGGTGATCGCGCAGCCCTCGGGCATGCTGTCCAGTCTACTCGGCCGCAAACCGGGAGCGGGTTCGCAGCTTTCGATGGAGGGGCTGTCTGGATTGCCGGAGCAATTGATCTCGGCATTGGAGACGCGCGCGCTGTGGTCCAAATACGGCTTTTAACGGGTCGCGGTTCCGCGGCATTTGGCGTCGCAAAAGCCAATTGCGGGAAACCGGCAGTTGCGCAAGACTATTGGGAGGGGGCTTGAGATGAACGACAGGAATCGTCAGATGCCGCCGCTGGTCGCACTCGCAGGCGCGCTCGGGAGCGCAGCCGTCGTCCGCTGGGCTTACCGAACCGCCAAGCGGATCAATCACGAACTGGAAGAAGCCCGCCAGGCGCGGGTGGCCGAACGCAGCGGGACCGCGGATGTCCCGACCCTGCGCCGCGATCCCGTTACCGGCGCATATCGGCCGGGCTAGCCGCCATAGGCTGGGTTCCAAAACATTTGCGCCGGCCCGAGGACGGGGCACGTCCTTGAGGCCGGCGACAAAGTTGGGCTTTCAGGCTTGGAGGTCCCTTGGCCCTGGACGTTTGGACAACTTGAAGACTTGGAGGTCTCCGGCCCGTGCGACTTGCGTCGTTTCGGGCCTTTCGATGAGGCAAGTCCCGACGACCGGGTTCGTTCCCACCGATGCCACCAGAATAGCGCGCAGGACTTAACGACTGGCCCACCTGATCGGGCCATCTGCCGGTGCGGTTACCCGCCGGTTACCGCCAAATCGGGCCGCATTGCCTTGATTCCGGGGGGCCGCGCCGATACGGTCCGCGCGCTCCGATCCGCCTCAATCCTTTGGCGAATCCTTAAACCTTGGGCGAATCCTTCAAAACGGCCCAGAAAACACCCTTATGGTCTCCATGGATTCCTTGCCTCCGCACATGCGCCCGGAACGCTCGTTCCAGGGCTTCATTCTCGCTCTGCAGCGGTTTTGGGCCGAGCAGGGCTGCGTGATCCTGCAGCCCTATGACATGGAAATGGGCGCCGGCACCTTCCATCCCGCCACCACGCTGCGCGCGCTGGGGCCGAAGCCCTGGAAGGCCGCCTATGTGCAGCCGTCGCGCCGGCCGAAGGACGGCCGCTATGGCGAGAACCCGAACCGGCTGCAGCATTATTACCAGTTCCAGGTGATCATGAAGCCGTCGCCGGCGAACCTGCAGGACCTCTATCTGCAGTCGCTGAAAGCCATCGGGATCGACACCGCCTTGCATGACGTGCGTTTCGTCGAGGACGACTGGGAAAGCCCGACACTGGGCGCCTGGGGTCTCGGCTGGGAATGCTGGTGCGACGGCATGGAAGTCAGCCAGTTCACCTATTTCCAGCAGGTTGCCGGTGTCGAATGCGCACCGGTGGCGGGCGAGCTGACCTACGGCCTCGAACGCCTCGCAATGTATGTGCAGGGCGTCGACCGCGTCTACGATCTCAACTTCAACGGCCGTGACGGCGCCGACAAGGTGACCTATGGCGACGTCTTCCTGCAGGCCGAGCAGGAATATTCGCGGCACAATTTCGAACATGCCGATACCGCGATGCTGTTTGAGCAATTCAAGATGGCCGAGGGCGCCTGCAAGAAGTATCTCGACGCAGGCTGGAAAGACGGCAAGCGCGAGGCGCACCTGATGGCGCTGCCGGCCTATGACCAGTGCATTAAGGCCAGCCACGTTTTCAATCTGCTCGATGCGCGCGGCGTGATCTCGGTCACCGAACGCCAGAGCTATATCATGCGCGTCCGCGATCTCGCCAAGGCCTGCGGCGAAGCATGGGTGCATACCGAAGCCGGTTCTTCTTTACCCTCCCCTTGAGGGGGAGGGTCGGCCGCATCTTGCGGGCGGGGTGGGGTGACAGCGGTAGCGATATGGTCAAGCGGCCCATCAGCGACTTCAAACGCCAAAGCGCGAAACGGCTGCGCGAAAATACGACGGTCGCCGAGCAAATTCTCTGGCGACATTTGCGAAGACTCGATGTGAAGGGAAGCCATTTCAGACGGCAGGTTGTGATTGGACCCTATATCGCCGATTTCGCCTGCCTCGCGGCGCGGCTGATTATCGAGGTCGATGGTTCGCAACACGGCGACGACGAGGGGCTTGCCCGCGACGAAAGCCGCACGCACTGGCTGCAGTGCGAAGGTTACCGAGTGATACGATTTTGGAACAATGACGTGATGAGCAGGACCGACGCTGTGCTGGAAGTTATCCATAACATGACCGCTGTCACCCCACCCCGCCCGCAAGAGGCGGGCGACCCTCCCCCCCCTCCAGGGGAGGGTAAGTCTTCCCATGGGGAGAACCAGTAATGCCTGATCTTCTCCTCGAACTGTTCTCCGAAGAAATCCCCGCCCGCATGCAGGCCAAGGCGGCGGAAGACCTGCGCCGCATGGTCACCGATCGTCTGGTGGCCGAAGGCCTCGTCTATGAAGGCGCGAAGGCCTTTGCGACGCCGCGTCGTCTGACGCTGACCGTGCACGGCATCCCTGCACGCCAGTCGGACCTCAAGCAGGAGCGCAAGGGACCGCGCGTCGGCGGCGCCGAAGCCGCGATCCAGGGTTTTCTGAAGGCCACCGGCCTCGCTTCGCTGGATGAAGCCAAGATCCAGCGCGACCCCAAGGGCGATTTCTATATCGCGCTGACGGAAAAGCCGGGCAAGCCGACGGTCGATGTGCTGGCCGAGATCCTGCCGATCATCATCCGCACCTTCCCGTGGCCGAAACAGATGCGCTGGGGTGCGGCTTCCGCGAAATCCAGCGCGCTGACCTGGGTGCGCCCGCTGCATTCCATCGTTGCGACCTTCGGCATCGAGACCGAAGAACCGGAAGTGGTGCAGTTCGACCTCAGCGGCGTCAGCGTCGGCCAGACCACTTACGGCCATCGCTTCCTCGCGCCTGATGCGATCCAGGTGCGCCGTTTCGACGATTACGTGGCGAAGCTGCAGGCCGCGAAAGTCGTGCTCGATTCCGAGCGCCGCAAGGAGATCATTCTTGCCGACGCGCGACAGCTTACTTTCGCGCAGGGCTATGAACTGGTCGAGGACCCCGCGCTGCTTGACGAAGTGGCGGGGCTGGTCGAATGGCCGGTGGTGCTGATGGGGTCGTTTGACCAGGAGTTTCTGTCGATCCCGGACGAGGTGATCCGCGCCACGATTCGCGCCAACCAGAAATGCTTCGTGGTCCGCGATCCCAAGACCGGGAAGCTCACCAACAAGTTCATCATCACCGCCAATATCGAAGCCAGCGATGGCGGCGCCGCGATCGTCGCCGGCAACGAGCGCGTCATCCGCGCGCGCCTGTCGGATGCGAAGTTCTTCTACGAGACGGATCTCAAGACGAAGCTGGAAGACCGGCTGCCGAAGTTCGAGCAGATCGTGTTTCACGAAAAGCTCGGCACCCAGGCGGAACGGATCAAGCGCATTGAAAAACTTGCTGCCGAAATCGCTCCGCTGGTCGGCGCGGATCCGGTTAAGACGGCACGCGCCGCAAAGCTTGCGAAGGCGGACTTGCTGACCGAAGTCGTCGGCGAATTCCCTGAGCTGCAGGGCCTGATGGGCAAGTATTACGCGCTGGCACAGCGCGAGGATGCCGCTGTTGCTGCCGCGAGTGAGGAGCATTGGAAGCCGCAAGGCGCTGGCGACAGCGTGCCGACTGATCCGGTGAGCGTCGCGGTGGGCCTTGCCGATAAACTGGATACGCTCGCCAGCTTTTGGGCCATGGACGAGAAGCCTACAGGTTCGAAGGACCCATTCGCGCTGCGTCGTGCAGCGCTTGGCGTGATCCGATTGATCGTTGAGAACAACCTGCGCATCCAGCTTCATCAAACTTTAGCTGCTGCCACCGCAACCGTTTCGGGGAAAATCATGATGAATCGCATCATGAGAGTTGCGGAGTTACGGTTGAAGTTTGAAGACGAGTTGGAAGCGGCTGGGTCCGATTTCACTGAAGTGGAAAACGTAGTCACACGTTACTCAGAGCTGAAAGCTACGGATGGCAAAGGTGCCATCCGTGACGAAGTAAAGAAAAGCCTCGGCGCGGGTATCAACGATCTCCTCGCCTTCTTCGCCGATCGTCTCAAAGTCCAGCTCCGCGATCAGGGCGCGCGTCACGATCTCGTCGATGCAGTGTTTGCGCTCGGTGGGCAGGACGATCTGTTGATGGTGGTCCGCCGCGTCGACGCGCTCGGCAAGTTTCTCGACAGCGATGACGGCAAGAACCTGCTCGCCGGCACCAAGCGCGCGAATAATATTTTGGCCATCGAGGAGAAGAAGGACAAACGCAAGTTCGACGGCGCACCTGATGCGGCGCTGTTCAAGCTCGATGAAGAAAAGGCACTGGCCAAGGCGATTGCCGAGGTCGGTCCGGAAGCGAGCGCGGCTGTCGCCAAGGAAGATTTCGCCGGTGCGATGACCGCCATGGCCAAGCTGCGTCCTGCGGTGGATGCATTCTTCGACAAGGTGAAGGTCAATGACGACGACGCGGCCGTGCGCGAGAACCGCCTGAAGCTGCTGAACGAGATCCGCGCCGCGACACGCGCGGTGGCGGATTTCTCGAAGATTCAGGATTAAGTCCGGAAGACGCCTAAATCGACCGCACGCACAGTCCCTCATCCTGAGGAGCGGTCGTCTTCGACCGCGTCTCCAGCGAATGGAATTCCATTCGCCGGGGATGGCCGCGGGCGCTGGTGCTTGCCCAACTCAAGGTTCGAGACGGCGCCGAAGTGCCGCCTCCTCACCATGAGGACGGAGGATGGCCAAGCTTTCTGAGCTCGTCAGAAATATCATGACATCTCCGGAAACATTTACCTTCCATTAACCACAACTTGAAATGGTCCCGTCCTGTAACGGTTTCTTAACCGTCGCATTCCAAGCGCGGACAGGACTGATCATGACCTCGGTCAATAACGGCCTCAATCCCTATGCCAATTACGGCTCTGCCTATGCGCGCGCCGCCGCCACCGCGCCGCCGTCGCTGGCCAATGCGCTGAATGCCAATGAGAGCGCATCGTCGTCGTCGGACGCGGCGACCAATCTGACGCTGTCGGATGCCGCGCGGGCAAAGCTGGCGAGCTCCGGCTCCGACAAGGATATCGCGACTGTTGTCACTGATCTCAGGGCAAAGCTGGCGGGTCTCTATGTTGCTGCGAAGGCAACCGGGCCGCTGGATGCCAGTGGCAAGCTGACCATCGATCTCTCGACGCTGGATCGCCGCTCGCTCTATGCCATGGCCACCAACAATGGCGGAACCTTCACCGCCGACGAACAGAGCGTGGCCAAGACCGAACTGGGCAATCGCTTCAATGCGGCGCTGGCGCCGGCGACCGGCACGGCCAAGCTCACCGGCGATTTCAGCGGCATCTACAAGGCCGCGCTGGACTATCTCGATGCCGCGGGCAGCGAAGAGAAAGCCTCGGCCACCTGGTCGGCGCAGCGCGACGCGGTCGTGAAGGGCATTCAGGCGACGCAGCAGAACCCGACCAGGATGCCGTCCGGCATCGCCAATGACCCCGTCGCCGCCTATCTCGCGCAGCCCGATACGACCGTGCCCGTCAAGGATATCGCCGCCGTGGCGAAGAGCGTGCGTGCGCTGCTGGATGCACAGGCCAAGGCGGCGCAGGAGGCCGGCAAGGGCGAACTCGTTTATGACAGTCGCCGCAAGACCGGCCAGCTCGCGGATTTCTCGGCCATCGACAACCGTTCGCTCTCGGCGATCTCGCTCAACCAGAATGGACTGTTCTCGAAGGAGGAGAGCTTCGCCGCCAAGCAGGTGCTCGATTCACGTAATCGCACCAGCATTCTCGAAGCGTTACAGGCCAGCCAGAAGAGCGGCGATCCCAGCCAGTTCAGCCTCGGCATTCTCAACAGCTATTCGGCGATGAGCGACGAGGAACGCACCGCGTCAAACTGGACGCCGAGCTTCCGCGATAATGCGGTGGCCAGCTACAAATCGACCAACCACATCCTGTCACTGCTGAAGAGCGGATAAGCGTCGATACAGGAAGGTGCTGCAATCCTCCGTCCTCATCCTGAGGAGCGGCATCTTCGCCGCGTCTCGAAGGATGGCTGCAAACGCCGGGGCTCACCCATTCATGGTTCGAGACGCGCGAAGTCGCGCTCCTCACCATGAGGCGGAGCTTGTGGCGTCATGCGCAAACAAAAAAAGCCCCGCCCGGTGGGGGGATGAACCGGGTCGGGGCTTCTTCACCCAGTCGCCATTCACGGCGCCCGAGCGAATCTTTCAGTCGTGAGAGGTGCTAGTCGATGACCTGCACGATGCGGCGCGAGCGCGGCTCGACCAGCACCGTTTGACCATTCACGACCGTGTAGCGATATGGCGTCGTTGCGACCGTCTGCGGGACGTCGTAATAAGTCACGCCGGCTTCAGGCAGTATGGTGCCTACAACGATGCGATCTGGCACGGTGAAGGTCGGGACGTGTTCGCGCACCACATATTCACGAAATGCCGGGCGCTGCAGCACGGTGATGCCATCGGGATCGTTGTTGTCGACGATCACACGATCGCCGCCTGATACGCCCACGGTGACGCCTTGAGCCTGCACGGTCAGTGGAGCACCGAGCGTGCCGACAAGGGCCGCAGCCACAATGAGTTTGTTTCGCATGATCGTCTCCTTCGTGAACGGTGACCGGCGCATGCCGGGATGCCCCATCCAGCCCCCGGTCTGATTTATTCACCGTCCGCCAATGCATGCCGCCAGCGATCGTTCCGGAATTTTTCCACGCGCAGTTGCCGGTTTTTGGTGCAAAGCCCGCAACTATGCGGGAACCCATTGATGTGCAGGGGGTCTTTATGCTGCTAAATCGCCGCGGCGCATCGCGCCGAATCAATTCCTTCACGGAGATAATCCATGGTCATCACGGCAGCTCACATCCAGCCGATCGTCGCGCTTATCGCCGGCGTTCTGATTCTGATCATGCCGCGGTTTCTGAATCTGGTGGTGGCGATTTATCTGATCTTCATCGGACTGGCTGGGCTTGGCGTCTTCAAGCTGCTCAAAATCGGCTAAATTCTGACACGGCTATTACCTACACGGGTACCTCCGGGCTGCTTGCGCCACGTCCCTGAAACGTGGTGTAACGCGGCACATTTCCCTGTCGTTTCCTCTCGCGGATTGATTGAGAACCATGGCCAAAACCGCCTCGAAGTCCAAGAAAGCCCCTGCGAAGTCAAAGGTCTCCAAGGCTGCGCCCAAAGTAGCTTCGGCGGCCCGCAAGGCGCTCAAGAAGCCAGCTGCGAAGACTGCAGCGAAATCCGCGGCGAAGGCCAAGACGGCTGTGAAAGCAAAGCTTGCTCCGAAGCCGGTTGCGAAGGCTCCCGTATCCAAGAAAGCGGTTGTAGCCAAGTCTTCCACAGCCAAGACTTCAGCGACAAAGGCCGTCAAGAAGGCCACCGGCAAGCCGGTGACCGATGTCATCAAGGCCGGCAAGTGGGTCTATTCGTTCGGCGGCGGCAAGGCCGAGGGCAAGGCCGGTCTGCGCGACCTGCTCGGCGGCAAGGGCGCGAACCTCGCCGAAATGGCCAATCTGGGTCTGCCGGTGCCTCCGGGCTTCACCATTCCAACCTCGGTCTGCACCTACTTCTACGCCCACGGCAAATCCTATCCGAAGGAATTGCAGGCGCAGGTGGAAAAGGCGCTCGAGGCCGTCGGCAAGATCACTGGCAAGGGCTTTGGCGACGAGAAAAATCCGCTGCTTGTCTCGGTGCGCTCCGGCGCCCGCGCCTCGATGCCGGGCATGATGGACACGGTCCTCAACCTGGGCCTCAACGACACAACAGTGGAAGCGCTGGCCGAACTCTCCGGCGACAAGCGTTTCGCCTATGACAGCTATCGCCGCTTCATCACGATGTATTCCGACGTGGTGCTCGGCTTCGAACATCATCACTTCGAAGACATTCTCGACACCTACAAGGACAACAAGGGCTACACGCTCGACACCGATCTCGATGGCGACGACTGGGTGAAGCTCGTGGGCCAGTACAAGGAAGCCGTCGCGCGCGAGACCGGGAAGGATTTCCCGCAGGATCCGCACGAGCAGCTGTGGGGCGCCGTCGGCGCCGTGTTCTCGTCCTGGATGAACGCCCGCGCGGTGACCTATCGCCGCCTGCATGACATTCCGGAGTCGTGGGGCACTGCCGTCAGCGTGCAGGCCATGGTGTTCGGCAATATGGGCGAGACCTCGGCCACCGGCGTCGCGTTCACGCGCAACCCGTCCACCGGCGAGAGCAAGCTGTATGGCGAATTCCTGATCAACGCGCAGGGCGAGGACGTTGTGGCGGGTATCCGCACGCCGCAGGACATCACCGAGGAAGCGCGCATCGAGTCCGGCTCGGACAAGGCCTCGATGGAAGCTGCCATGCCGGAAGCCTTTGCCGAGCTGACCCGTATCTACAAGCAGCTCGAGAAGCACTATCGCGACATGCAGGACATGGAGTTCACGGTCGAGCAGGGCCGGCTCTGGATGCTGCAGACCCGCAACGGCAAGCGCACGGCCAAGGCCTCGATCCGCATCGCGGTCGAACTCGCCAATGAAGGCGTGATCTCGCAGAAGGACGCGGTGTCGCGCATCGATCCGGCTTCGCTGGATCAGCTCCTGCATCCGACCATCGATCCATCAGCCAATCGCGACGTCATCGCCACCGGTCTTCCGGCCTCGCCGGGCGCTGCCTCGGGCGAGATCGTGTTCTCGTCGGATGAAGCCGCCAAGCTGCAGGCCGATGGCAAGAAGGTCATTCTCGTTCGCGTCGAAACCTCGCCGGAAGACATTCACGGCATGCACGCCGCCGAAGGCATTCTCACCACCCGCGGCGGCATGACCTCGCATGCCGCGGTGGTCGCACGTGGCATGGGCAAACCCTGCGTCTCCGGCTGCGGCACCGTCCGCGTCGATTACGGTCGCGGCACCATGTCGATCGGCGGCCGCGTGTTCAAGGCAGGCGATGTCATCACCATCGACGGTTCGGTTGGCCATGTGCTGGCCGGCCGCATGCCGATGATCGAGCCGGAACTGTCGGGTGAGTTCGCAACGCTGATGGGCTGGGCCGACAAGGTCCGCAAGCTCAAGGTCCGCGTCAACGGCGACACGCCGGAAGATGCGCGCACCGCCATCAAGTACGGCGCCGAGGGCATCGGCCTGTGCCGCACCGAGCACATGTTCTTCGAAGAAACCCGCATCCGCACCGTGCGCGAGATGATCCTCGCCGAAGACGAGCAGGCCCGCCGTGCCGCGCTCGCCAAGCTGCTGCCAATGCAGCGTGCCGACTTCGTCGAACTGTTCGAGATCATGAAGGGCCTGCCCGTCACGATCCGCCTGCTCGATCCGCCGTTGCACGAATTCCTGCCGCACACCCAGGGCGAAGTCGAGGAAGTGGCGCGTGTCATGGGCACCGATCCGCGCAAGCTTGCGGATCGTGCGCGCGATCTCGCCGAATTCAACCCGATGCTGGGCTTCCGCGGCGTGCGCATTGCGATCGCCTATCCGGAAATCGCCGAGATGCAGGCGCGCGCGCTGTTCGAAGCCGCGATCGAAGCGGGCAAGCGCACAGGCGAACAGGTCGGCCTCGAAGTCATGGTGCCGCTGATCGTCACCAAGATGGAGTTCGACCTCATCAAGGCGCGCATCGATGCCACTGCGGCGGCGGTGATGAAGGAGACCAGCGGCAAGCTGAACTATTCGGTCGGTACCATGATCGAACTGCCGCGCGCCTGTCTGCTGGCCGGTGAGATCGCCGAGACCGCCGAGTTCTTCTCGTTCGGTACCAACGATCTGACGCAGACCACCTTCGGCATCAGCCGTGACGACGCAGCAAGCTTCCTCGGTACCTATATCGCCAAGGGCATTCTGCCGGTCGATCCGTTTATCTCGGTCGATCGCGATGGCGTCGGCGAACTTGTGAAGATCGGTGTCGCACGCGGCCGCAAGACACGCCCGGATATCAAGGTCGGCATCTGCGGTGAGCACGGTGGCGATCCGGCATCGGTAGCCTTCTGCCATGAGATCGGTCTCGACTACGTGTCTTGCTCGCCCTATCGCGTGCCGATCGCACGTCTCGCAGCGGCACAGGCTGCGCTCGGCAAGGAAATCTCCAGCCAGGCGTAAGTGCTTCGCTGATTTCATGATCTGAAAAATGGCCGGGGAGTTCCCCGGCCATTTTTTGTTCGAACTACACCGTCATTTCCAGGCAAACCAATTGGTTTGCCTGAGGGCGCGGTCGGCCCTTGCCGAACGCGAACACGGAGTCTCGATATGCTTTTGCACTGTCGAAGACTCTCATGTCGGGATTCCGGGGGCGGTCCCTTCGGCTACGGCTTCGGTTCCGCCCTCAGGCACACCAATTGGTGTGTCGGGGAATGACGAGCGTGCGTCGGAATGGAACCCGCGAATATTTTTACGCGCGCGCAGATTTCTCTTCATCATCTTCGTCAACGCGATGTTTACTACTTTTGTGGAGCCCCGGTTTACCAAGCTTTTCGAATGATTTTGCACTGCGCGCGTACATCTTGCGTGTGACGTTTACGCATCGCCGATTAACTCCGCGGCAACTTTGATTTCGTACTAACGAAACAGATCGAAATGTACGGATGTGCTGATTAGTGCCGTGCGGGACGATGCTGGTGTAAGCGTTGCGTGAGCGTATCGATGTTAGTACTGCGTAACCGGCCGAAGGGCGCGCGTGGCGCGTTCTTCGGCTTCGGTCTCTGCGTTTTCGCATTGACCCCGACAGAATCTGGCTATCAGGACATCGCCTCGCTGCTGGCTCGCCAGCCGGGCGTGACCGAACGCTGGCAGAAGCGCGTCTTCGCGCCCGCCGTCTCCTCCATCCAGGTTGCGACGTTCTCGTTCGGCCGCCCGATCGGCACGGCCTCGCGCAATCCGACCTTGCAACTCGCGAGCCTCGACAATTCCGGCATCGACTTTGCCGGTGCACTGACGCGCAATCCGTTGACCCAACCGCCACGTCGTTATGAGGCCGCCGATTTCCCCAAAGTGGATCGCTCGCTGAAGGGGGATCGCCTGGCCATTCGTGCGCCCGAGACCATGGTGCCCGATGAGCCCGGCAGGCAGGATTCATTCGACGACAATAGATCGGTGATGGGCGCAAAGACCGTCGATGTGCTGCCATCCGCGCGGCACACCCCTCTCGATCCCGAGCTCGATGAAGCGCTGCGTGCGCCGCCGCTCGCGCAATATGATGCGTCGCAGCCGGTGCAACCCACCGAAGATGCCAAGACCGATGCGGCGGTGATCCCCGTCGAGCCGGCGCCGGCGAAGGACGGCTTCTCGGTGAAGACCGCAAGCCTGTTTTTCGGCAGCTCGTCGCTCGGCGCGTCCGTCGAGACCATGGAGCGCTGGCAGCCCGGCGAGGAGCCGACCATCGTAATGCCCGGCATGCCTATGCCCGGCATCGCCGTGCCGGGCTCGAGCCTCGACCCGGACATGAAGGCCACGGCGGCATTGCCGAAGGCGACGATCGGCCCGAGTGATAGCGGCGAAAGCGTTGCCAGCAAGGGCGAGGTCAACAGTGCCAATCAGCGCGTGAAGACGCCGGCCGAACGGATGGGCCTCACCGAGCAGACCCGCGGCAAGCAGGAGAAGTGCCTGGCGGAAGCCGTTTACTTCGAAGCCCGCGGTGAAGCGGTGCGCGGCCAGATGGCGGTGGCGCAGGTGGTGATGAACCGCGTGTTCTCAGGCTTCTATCCCACCACCGTTTGCGGTGTGGTCTATCAGAACAAGCATCGCCGCCTGGCCTGCCAGTTCACCTTCGCCTGCGACGGCATTCCGGATGTCGTGAAAGAGCCGGACATGTGGGAGCGTGCCCGCAAGATCGCGAAGGCGACGCTCGACGGCCGGATCTGGCTGCCGGAAGTCGCCAAGTCCACGCATTACCATGCCTATTGGGTGCACCCGTCATGGGTTCGCGAGATGAAGAAGATGTACAAGACCGGCGTGCACTCCTTCTACCGTCCGCGCGCCTGGGGTGATGGCAGCGAGGCGCCGACCTGGGGCACGGCGGCGCAGACGGCGGAAATCTCCGCCAAACTCTCACAAATCAAGCCGTAGCAGCCGCGACTTTACCTCCAAGCCTGCCAGGAGCGATGCCATGCCCGGCATTGCTCCTTGCATTCCGGATTCCGAAAAATGTCATCCCGGCGCTGGGCGGTGATGACGCCTGCCGGGCCCTGCATCCCTGCAATGCATTCTCCCAAATCCCGATCATCCCCATTGGGATTTCCATGCGAATGCATTAATCTTCGCATGATCCAGCCCGGGCCTGCGCTCCTGGGCCAGCTGAATTTTCAATCCGAATCTGATCCGGGGAAACGACATGGCGGCAATCGAGGGCGCGACGCGTCCGGCATCTGGTTTTGGCTGGCGTACGCCGCTGGTGATCATCATCTGCGGATCGCTGATCGGCATGCTGACCTTCGGCCCGCGTTCCAGCGTCGGCTTCTTCATGCAGCCCTTCAGCCAGGAGTTCGGCTGGGGTCGTGACGTCTTCGCGCTCGCCTTCGCCGTGCAAAACCTGCTCTGGGGCATCGGCCAGCCTTTCGCCGGCGCCGTCGCCGACAAGTTCGGCAGCGTACGCGTGATCTGCGTCGGCGCCTTCCTCTATGCGGCCGGTTTGCTGATGATGCGCTATTCCTCGACGCCGCTTGAACTCAATATCGGCGCCGGCCTGCTGATCGGTTTCGGCCTGTCGGGCTGTTCGTTCAATCTCGTTCTCTCGGCCTTCGGCAAGCTGCTGCCGCCGGAATGGCGCGGCGTTGCACTGGGCGCCGGCACGGCGGCGGGCTCGTTCGGCCAGTTCATTTTCGCACCGTTCACGGTGGCGATGATCGACAACACCGGCTGGCAGGCGACGCTCACCGTGTTCGCGGTACTGATGTTGCTGGTGATCCCGTTGTCGCTTGCGTTGGCGACCCCGACCGCTGGTGCCGCACCCGACGCGCCGGCAGCGCAGAAGCAGTCGTTCAAGAGCGCACTCACGGAAGCCTTCGGCCACCGTTCTTATGTGCTGCTGGTGCTCGGCTTCTTCACCTGCGGCTTCCAGCTCGCTTTCATCACCATGCATCTGCCGGCCTATCTGGTGGATCGCGGCTTGCCGGCGGCTGTAGGCGGCTGGGTGATTGCCATTATCGGCCTGTTCAATATCATCGGCTCGCTGACGGTCGGCTATGTGCAGGGCAAGCTGCCGAAGCGCTACATTCTCTCTTTCATCTATTTCACGCGCGCGCTGGCCACGGTGGCCTTCATCATGCTGCCGCTGACCACCACCTCGGCGCTCGTGTTCGGCGCCATCAGCGGGCTTGCCTGGCTCTCCACCGTGCCGCCGACATCAAGTCTCGTGTCGCTGATGTTCGGGACGCGCTGGCTGGCAACGCTGTATGGCTTTGCCTTCTTCAGCCATCAGGTCGGCGGCTTCCTCGGCGCCTGGCTCGGTGGCATCGTGTTCGACAAGTTCGGCTCCTACACGCCGGTATGGTGGCTGTCGGTGCTGTTCGGCGTGCTGTCGGCGCTGATCAACCTGCCGATCGTGGAAGAGCCTGTCGTGCGTCCGGTTGCGCAGCCGGCATGAGCCGGTTGTTGACTCGCTGACTTCCAGCGATAAAAATTGATCTCGGTCGCCCCAGTCGGGGCGGCCTTCGTTCTCAGGGCGGGGTGAAAATCCCCACCGGCGGTAACTGAGCGTCAGCTCAGAAGCCCGCGAGCGCCTGCTGGATTGCTCCAGCGGGGTCAGCAGATCCGGTGCGATGCCGGAGCCGACGGTCATAGTCCGGATGAAAGAGAACGGGTATGCGCAGGGTCACCGCCTCGGCGGATGCTCGGCGTGTGACCGTACGTCCTGATTCTGGTCTCAAAACCGCGAGAGCATCCATGAATCAGCCTGTGACTAACTTCAAAGCTTCCTCTTCCTTCAATTCCGCACCAGCGACCGGGCGCATCGCCTTTATCCAGTCGTGCTGGCACAAGGACATCGTCGATCAATGCCGTGTCGGTTTCACAGCCGAACTCGCGCGGCGCGGCGTGCCCGACAGTCAGATCGATTTCTTTGAAGTGCCCGGTGCCTTCGAAATTCCGCTGCAGGCAAAATTGCTGGCACGCACCGGACGCTATGTCGCGATCGTCGCCACGGGGCTCGTTGTCGATGGCGGCATCTATCGCCATGAATTCGTCTGCGAGGCCGTGATCAACGGTCTGATGCGGGTGCAGCTCGACAGCGATGTGCCGGTGATTTCGGCCGTGTTGACGCCGCAGCATTTCCACGAACATGCCGAGCACGTCAGATTCTTCCGCGAGCATTTCGTCGTGAAGGGCACCGAGGCAGCGACGGCCTGTGCGACCACCATCGCCAATATTGCGGCGACGCGGAAACTCGCCGCCTGATCGCCACCAACGCCGCGTTATGCCGCTACGGCCGGGCAGGGCTGCAAGGCTCCTGACCGGCTGGCGCGGGTGGCGTTTCTCGCCACGCTACGGCATAACTCGGCCGCAGAAACCACAAGCAAAAACTCAGGAGACGTGTGTTGGGAACGTTCAAGGCTGTCCGCATCGACAAGGCTGACAAGGGCACCACGGTTGCACTGACGCAATTCGACGAAGCCGAACTGATGGACGGCGATGTCACCGTGCGGGTCGAATGGTCCACGGTGAATTACAAGGACGGCCTGGCCGTCACCGGCAAGGCGCCGGTGGTGCGCAGGTTCCCGATGATCGCCGGCATCGACTTTGCCGGCACGGTGGAAGCGTCATCCAATCCGAACTGGAAGCCCGGCGACAAGGTGATCGGCAACGGCTGGGGCATGGGCGAAACCCATCTTGGCGCCTATGCCGAAAAGACCCGCGTGAAGGGCGACTGGCTGGTTCGGCTCCCTGAGGGCATGACCACCCGCGACGCCATGGCGGTCGGTACCGCCGGCTACACGGCGATGCTCAGCGTGCTGGCGCTGGAGAAGCACGGGCTGAAGCCGGCCGATGGCCCGATCGTTGTGACCGGCGCGGCCGGCGGCGTCGGCTCGGTGGCGATCGCGGTGCTGTCGAAGCTCGGCTACCAGGTCATCGCCTCGACGGGGCGCACGTCCGAGGAGGGCTATCTCAAGGGCCTGGGCGCCAGCGAGATCATCGACCGCAACGAGCTCTCGGGACCTGCCAAGCCGCTGGCGAAAGAACGCTGGGCCGGCGGCATCGACAGCGTCGGTTCGACCACCCTGGCGAATCTCCTGTCCATGACGAAGTACCGCGGCGCCATCGCCGCCTGCGGCCTCGCGGCCGGCATGGACCTGCCATCGTCGGTTGCACCGTTCATTTTACGCGGCGTGTGTCTTCTCGGTATCGATTCTGTCATGTGCCCGATCGAGCTGCGCAAGCAGGCCTGGGCGCGGTTGGCGACCGACCTTGATCACACAAAACTCGCTGAAATCACTCATGAAATTCCACTGGATCAGGTGATCGACGCCGGCGCCAAGGTTCTGGCCGGGCAGGTCCGCGGGCGAATCGTGGTAAAGATCGGCTAACGACGTTCAGACTTTACCAACCAACCTGCTCCATTGTTGCCACGGTTGGTATGGTAAGCAGCGGGTAAAGACATCTGGCGGTCATCCGCGCTCAGTTGTTCGGAGTATCCTATGGTTGCGCGTTATGTGTTGGGAGCGGTGATTGCCGCCACGGTGGCGACCCCCGTGCTGGCCGGGTCGATGACGGCCGAAGAGGCCCGCAAGTTCGTTGCCGGCAAGGTCTTTGCCTTTACCTGTTTCGACGGCACGCGCGGCGCAGGCCGCGTGTTCGACGATGGCGGTGCAGCGGGCGCGGTGCAGTTCTCGGGCTCCGGCCCTGCGCGCAACATGCGCCTGCCAGGCAATACGCTTCAGGTCCGCGGCGATGCCATTTGCGCCTCGATCAAGGGCATCCCGTTCGAGCCGTGCTTCAATCTCAACAAGAATGACGAACGCAGCTTCCGCGGCTCGGTCTCCGGCATGGGCTTCGCTTATTGCGATTTCCGCCACCAGGGCGGCCGCGGTCAGATGCTGATGGCCCGTTCGCTGTCGGCGCCGCGCTCGCTGCGCGCCCCGTCCACTACCCGTTCGGCCGACGCCTCCGCTGGCGCCGACAACACGGTGACCCGCGTCTCGACCCCGCGCGTCGAGAGCAGCAAGATCGACGCCGTCGGATCGATCAAGTCCGAGCCGGCGAAGGAAATTGCAAAGACGCCGGAGCCGGAAAAGACCGAAGCGCTCGAACTGCGCAAATCCACCAACTGAGACACGTCTTAGGCGTGACGGCCCCAGGGACCTTTGAGCGGACCGCGTAACGGGTCCGGTGAGCCGCCTGCAGGCGGCGTGTCGCTGCTCCATGGTCCGGACTGCGGTGGCAGTATGTCGTTGGCCTCTCCGGGCGCGTCCGTATCGGACGGCAGCGCCATCCGGCCGGGATCGTGCCCGCCTGCGAATTTCACCAGAGCCGCGACACGCGAATCCACCGACGGATGCGTCGCGAACAGGTCGGCAAATCCCTCGCGGGGATTGTCGATACACATCTCCATCACAGCCGATGTTGCGCCGGGCAGCTCGCCGTGATTCTCGATCTTGCGTAGCGCCGAGATCATCGCGTCGGGATTCTTTGTCAGTTCCACCGAACCTGCATCGGCCAGCAATTCGCGCGAGCGTGACAGCGCAAAGCGCACCACCAGCGACAGGCCCCAGGCCAGCGCGATCAGTGCCACGGCGATGATGATGACGAATATCGCTCCGCCCCCGGAATTCTTGTTGTCACTGGATGAGGATGACGATCGCGACGAACGGCTGCTGCCGAAGTCGAAGCCGGAATTGATGAATATCCGGAAGAACAGTTCGGCTGCAAAGCCGACCACGCCGGCGATGATGACGGCCACCACCATCAACTGCACGTCGCCGTTGCGGATATGCGTCAGCTCATGGCCGAGCACCGCTTCCATCTCGTCATCGTTGAGTGCGCGCATCAGGCCGGCGGTGACGGTGATCGCATATTGCCTGGGGTTCAGGCCGGTGGCGAAGGCGTTCAGTGCGTCGCTGTTCATCACCTTCAGCTTCGGCATCGGGATGCCGCGCGAGATGCAGAGATTTTCAAGCAGGTTATAGAGCCGCGGCTGCTGCTGCCGCGTCACGCTTTCGCTGCCGGTGATGGCGTCGATCATCTTCTGGTGGAAGAAATAGGCAATGATGATCCACAGCACCGCGCCGATGGAGGCGATCGGCAAGGCCTTGATCAGGTCGCGCGTTGCCGCGTTGATGTAATACGCAACTGTGCCGTTGCTGTTGACCACCACCTCGCCGATCAGCGCGCCGGCGAACACCATCACATAGATCAGCAGGAACAGCCCTGCGAGCAGCAGCATCGAACGCGTCTTGTTCGAGGCAATATGCGTATAGAGACCATAGGCGGCCATGATGCGCTGCTCGGTTCAGGCTGCGATCAGAACTTGACCTGCGGCACGGCTTCAACCTCCTTGCGGGTCTCGCCCAGATCGAAGAACTCCTTCGGGTGGAAGCCGAAGGTGCCGGCGAACAAAGTTGCGGGCATCTGCTGGATGCCGGTGTTGTATTCGGACACGGCATTGTTGAAGAAGCGGCGCGACGCCGCGATCTTGTTCTCGATGTCCGAGAGTTCGCTCTGCAGCTGCTGGAAGTTCGCATTGGCCTTGAGGTCCGGATAGGCCTCGCTGAGCGCGATCAGTCGGCCGAGGGCACCGGAGAGCTGGTTCTCGGCAGCGCCGACCTGCGCGGGGCCCTGCGCATTCATCGCCGAATTGCGCGCCTTGATGACGTCGTCGAGGGTGCCGCGCTCATGCGCCGCATAGCCCTTCACGGTCTCGATCAGGTTCGGGATCAGATCGTGGCGCTGCTTGAGTTGCACGTCGATGTCGGCAAAGGACTGGTTGACCCGCTGGCTCAGCGCCACCAGCCGGTTGTAGGCGGAAAATGCAACGAAGATCAGGACAACGATAACGCCAAGAACGATCCAGCCGGTCGACATGTAAGAACCCCCAAAAGAAGCTACCAAACCCGCAGCCTAGCCGATCATGCGGCCACACGGCAGGGGCCGCAGGCATGTCGCGGCACGGATTGGTCGTCGCGGGAATGGAATACGTTCAAAAGGCGTTGCCGGGTTGCAGCCGTCCCGATCCGTGTCGTTGCAGCAATGCATCACTCAACAAAACGCGCGTGTGGCGCCTGCGGGTTAGCGTCGCACTCCCTCGTCATCCCGGTGTCATCCCCAAAACCTAATGAACCCCTAATTTTTGAGGCTGGGGACTTCTGATGTTGGAGTGGCGTAACGGCGCGAGTCGGCTTGCGTTGGGTGTGGCTGTGGCGGCGCTGTTCGCGCCGATGGCGGCGGAAGCGGCGTCGTTTGATGTGCTGACCGGTACGACGATCACGGCGGGACAGACGCTGACCGGGGCGCAAACGGGGACCGTTGCGAGCGGCGGCGCAGTGCGGACAAGCGGCGGCACGGTTGCTGTAACACTGGACGGTGCCTCGACGGGCGTCGTGATCACCAATTCCGGAATCATCGAAAACACGGGTACGGGCCGCGCGATCGACACCGGCACGAATGGTACGACGACGCCTCGTACCTACATATTCTTGAATAATATTGGTGCGATCCTGCGTACCGCGCAAAACGATGCTTTTCGCATCAATTCGGCGGCGACGAGCGGCACAATCCTTATCGATAACGCGGGCCTGATTCAGGCTGGCGGAGCGGGGTATGCGGGACTTGGCCAAGCGCTAGATCTTCGTACGATCGTTGCGACCTCCGGCGTAACGCTGACTATCATCAATCGCGCGACAGGTATCATCGAGGCTCTTACCGACGACGCGCTTCGCCCCGGTCAGAATGCTAATATCAGCAATTTCGGTATCATCCGCAGCTTCGGCGCCAATACGTCTGGCGGAGCCAATGGCACTGCAGACGGCATCGATGCCGGAGCACGAACCGGCATCGTTGTCACCAACCAGGCCGGCGGTCTGATCTCCGGTGCCCGCCACGGTATCACCGCCGACACCGATATCACTGTAGTCAATCAAGCTGGCGGCACGATCATCGGACGCAATGGCTCGGGCATCGGCTCCGACGGCACCGGCACCGTCACCAACTACGGTCGCATCACCGGTGCTTATGCCGGCGTCGGCAACATCTTCAATTCAGACGGTGTTGCGCAGATCAATGGTGACGGCGACGGCGTCGATATCGATTTCAAGGCAACCATCACGAATTACGGCATTATTGAAGGTACCGGCGCTGGCGGTTTCGACAGCGGCGGTCGTGCCAACAACAGTGAAGGCATCTCGATTGGCGGCGGCACGATCGCTAACTATGGGATGATCAGCGGCGCGTCCTACGGCATCGTCGTCAATAACGACTCCAATGCTGATAATAGCCGCAGCGGTGTCGCGGACACCACGATCACCAACTATGCAGGCGCTACCATTATCGGCCAGAACGGTTTTGCGATCCGGCTCGAGAACAAGAGCACGGCGACGCCGGCAATCAATAACGACACCATCGTCAACTATGGCACCATTATCGGCAACGGCGCCATCCCGGATCCGAATGGCATTATTTTGTTGCAGAACGGCAGTGTTGACCCCGCCAACGGCACGCTGAACGGCGTGACCTACGCCGCCGGCTCGGCGCGCTTCATCCGCGGCGACGGTTCCGCCATCCAGATGGGCGAGGGCAATGACGTGCTGACGAACTACGGCACCATCATCGGCAACAACGGCCGCGCTGTGAACATGGAAGGTGGCAACGACACCGTCAACATCATGAAGGGCTCGCGCATCGTCGGACTGGTGGATGGCGGCGTCGGCACCGACACGCTGAACTACAACAAGGTCGGTCTCACCGAGGCCAAGCGTGCGGCGCTGCAGGGCGGCCAGACCGTAAATATCAGTGGCACGCTCTATACCTCGTTTGAAATCGTCAATGGCGCGGCACAGTCGTTCTCGTCTTTTGCGAGCGCAGGGTCGCTGGGCGTGGCCTCGCTGTTCGATAATCTGCCGGCCAATGCCACCAGCAGCTCGGTCGTCAATCTGCTCGACAGCGTTGCCGGTGCAGCCGATGTCGGGGCGGCCCTGGCACAGCTCTCGCCCGCGGCCTATCAGGGCCTCGGCCGCATGACGATGAACGATGCGTTCCAGACAACCTCGCTGCTCGGCCAGCATCTGACACAGAACCGCCTCGGCGGTCTCGGAAACGACATGTCCGGTGTTGGCAATGCACTGGCGATGTTCGACAGCGGCATGTTCGACAGGAATTTCGGTGCCGATCGTGCGCTGGCCGCGGTGACGGGCTTCCCCGGCAGTGCGAGTTCTGCGCTGGCCGATGCCGGCTGGGGCAGCAATGCCGCCGATGCGATGGCCTATGCGCCGGCGACCAAGGCTCTGCCCGGTCTGCGCCCGGTTGCCGTCGCGGCCGAACAGGGCCTGTTCATCACCTCGGGCGCGAGCTTCGCCCGCGAAGGCGCACGAACTGATGCGCCCGGCTTCAAGTCGAACACCGTCAACGTGCTTGCGGGCTATGACCACCGCATCACCGACAGTCTGGTTGCAGGCGTGTTCGGCGGCTATGCGCTGACCCGCGGCGATATCGACAATGTCGGCAGCCACACCAAGATTTCGACCGGCACGATCGGCGGTTATGGCACATATCAGGCGCCGGGCTGGTTCGCGACCGCCATGGGCCTCTATGGCTTCAGCGACTACGACACCACGCGCATGGCGCTCGGGACAGCCAACACGGCCACGTTCAGTGGCGATCACTATTCGATCCGCGGCACCATCGGCACAGACCTGCATGTCAGCGGCTGGGTTGTCACACCGGAGATCGGTCTGCAATACACACGGGTGACGACCGATGGCTTCGCCGAACGCGGCGGTGCGGCGGCTCTCGTGGTCGGTTCGGACAGTTCGGAATCGCTGCGCTCCAGCGTCGGCGCACGCTTCGCTTACGATTATGCGCTGAATGGCGGCGTGCTGACGCCGGAACTGCGGCTGGCCTGGCTGCATGAATTCAGCGACGGCGTGCGCGGGATCAATGCAAGCTTCGCCGATACGACACTGCCAGGCTCGTTCATCATCGCGACCGGCAGCGCGCTGCGCGATCGCGGTGTGATCGGCGCGGGCGTCTCCGGCAAACTGGCACCGCTCACGGTGCTGTCGGTGAACTATGATGCGATCGTCGGCAGTAACGATGCCGTCGCACATCAGGTGATGGGCCGGATCCGGCATTCGTTCTGAGAGCGGTCTAGCCGCAGGAAAAACGAGATCACTGACACCGAATACAGGTGAGGGCGGTTGCCATGCCCATCACCGACATCCGCGCTACGCGCGCATGTCGACCTCTCCCCGCCTAGCGAAGCTTCGCTTCGCACGGGTGCGGGGAGAGGTAAGCACGGCGCCACCTTCCTTAACCTCGCCCCGCTTTTTGCGGGGAGAGGTCGACCGGCGAAGCGCAGCGAGGCCGGTCGGGTGCGGGGCCGTGCAGTGAGCGAGCGGCAAGCTCGCAATCCGCGGCTCGTACTAACGCAGGAGTGCCTTACGGCTTCGCGATGTGCCAGGTGCCGTTCAGGAAACCGTCGCCATTGGTGTCGCCTGCGGCCATGTCCTTCTTGAAGGTGTAGAGCGGCTTGCCTTTATAGGCCCACATCTTCTTGCCGTCGTCGCGCACCACGATGGTCATGTCGGCGGTGGGCTTGGCATCGTCCGCTGCGAACAGCGGCGGCCAGTTTTCGGCGCAGGGTCCGTTGCACATCGACTTGCCGCCGGCGTCCTTGTCGAACGTGTAGAGCGTCATACCCTTGGCATCGACGAAGGTCTTGCCCTTCGCGGTATCGGCGGTCTTGAGCATCTGCGCCGAGGCGGCGGATGAAGCGAGCATGAGAGTCAGAGCCGCGAAAGCGGCGAATGATTTGGTCATTGCAGCGTTACTCCTGATGATTGGGCGACGCAGTCGCGTCAGGAGAACAAACGCCAGGTGCGCGGGATTATTCCGCGGATGGGTCCGGTGAACCGAATACCGCATCGCCCCAGTCAAGCTTGCGGAACTTTGCGTACAGCGCCTTGTCGCGGCGCGGTGCGTTTGCGGCGATAACGCCTTCATCTGTGCAGAGTTTTGCGGTGATCGCGATCTTGGTTGTCACCGGTTGTGCCAGCACGCGCGATGGCCGCTGTGCGACCGGTGCGCGCGACAGCGCGACATAGCTGAATTTTTCGTCCTCATAGGGAAGTTCTGCGGATTTGAGTTGTTTATGCACACGGGAGCGCTGCAGCCGCTGGCTGAAGTGGCACCAGTCCGGCTTTGCCAGCGGGCACGCCTCGTCATGCGGGCAGGGCGCGATCACATGCGCGCCGTCCTTGATGAGCTGTGCACGCGCATCGAGGATGCGTTGATATCCCGCCGGCGTACCGGGCTCGACGATGAGCAGCGTATCGTTTGTTTTTGCCCACATTGCTGCGACGAGTTTCGTTCGCGCGGCATCATGGAGCTCGTTGATGACGTAGCTCGCGATGACGAGATCGGCGGATGGGGCGTCGGCGATCGTCGCGGCGGCGTCGCCCAGCGTGTAGCTCATCGCGGGAATGCGGTGGCTGTCCTGTGCCAGACCGAGCGCAAGCGTGCGCAGAGCGGGATTGGCATCGAGCAGCGTGAAAGATTGCAGTGATACGAGCGCCTCCGCGCAGGCCCATGTCGCCGTTCCCGGCCCGGCGCCGCAATCGAGCAGCGTGGTCGGTGCGAAGTCCGGTCGTGTCGCCTGCAGTGCATTGAGGCTGGCGATGACCGCAGCATAGGTCGCCGGCATCCGCGCCAGCGCATAGGCCAGCGCGTCACTCTCATTGCGGATGGTCGTGGAGCCGCCGCCGGAGCGATAGGTTCTTGAGATGGCGTCGGAGCGCTCAGCCGCGTCGTTGCGCGAGAAGCCGTGCAGGCGGGCGTTGAGGGCCGCGGTGAGTTCGGCGGGGAGCTCGGGGGCGGTCATGAGTGAAGCGCGCCCTTTCTTATCCCTCCCCGCCTCGCGAAGCTTTGCGTCGCGCGGGGGAGGGAGGCCATTTACGGCGGAGTATTAACTACGCCACTTCCTGATCGAGGATCTTCACCGCGTTTTCGAGATCCACCGAGACCAGCTGTGACACGCCACGCTCGGCCATCGTCACGCCGTACAGGCGGTGCATGCGCGCCATCGTGATCGGGTTATGCGTGATGGTGATGAAGCGCGTTTCGGTCGAGGCGCACATTTCATGCAACAGGCTGCAGAAGCGCTCCACATTGTGGTCGTCGAGCGGTGCGTCGACTTCGTCCAGCACGCAGATCGGCGACGGGTTGGTCAGGAACACCGCGAAGATCAGCGCCAGCGCGGTCAGCGCCTGCTCACCACCGGACAGCAGCGACAGGGTCTGCGGCTTCTTGCCGGGTGGCTTGGCGACGATTTCGAGACCTGCCTCGAGGGGATCGTCGCTCTCGATCAGCTTCAACTCGGCTTCGCCGCCGCCGAACAGTTCGACGAACATGCGCTTGAAGTGGCCGTTGACGATGTCGAACGAGGTCATCAGCCGTTCGCGGGCTTCCTTGTTGAGGCTCTGGATGCCGGTGCGCAGCTTCTTGATGGCTTCGACGAGGTCGTCGCGCTCGGTGGCGAGGCCGTTATGGGTGCCTTCGACTTCGTTGAGCTCTTCCTCGGCGCGCAGGTTGACGGCGCCGAGACGCTCGCGATCGCGGCGCAGCTTTTCCAGATCGGCTTCGATATCGGCGAGCGGCGGCAGCGTGTCGTCCTGGCGGACTTCGGCCAGGGCCGCGACGCCTTCCGGCTCGACCTCCAGCATGTCGCGGATTTCGCGCTCGATGTCCTCCAGGCGGCGCTTGCCGCTTTCCATGCGCTCTTCGGCGCGGGCGCAGGCTTCGCGGGCGGCCGACAGGGCCTCCAGCGAACCGCGGGCATCGCGGTCGGTTTCGCGCATGGCGTTCTCGGCCGAGGCGAGGGCGTTGGCGGCGAGCTGGCGCGCCTGTTCGGCGCTCTCGACTTCCGAGATCAGCGCGCGGCGCTTCTGCAGATAGAGCGCCGGTGCGTCTTCGAGTTCGGCGCGTTCGCGGGTCACTTCGGCGACGCGCGCGGCGACGGTTTCGATCTGCGAGGCGGCGGAGGTCTTGCGGTTCGTCCAGTCGGTACGCTCGGCGATGATCGCCTGCAGCCGGCGGTCGGCGAGTTCAGCCTCGCGGGCCAGCGCCTGCGCTTCGGCACGCACCTGGGCCGCGCCGCGGCGATGGCCTTCGATCTCGGCGCGCACGGTGGCGAGCTGGGCCTCGGCGTCGGAGCTCTCCGGCAGATATTCCAGCGCGGCATGCGCGCTCTCATGCGCCGCTTCCGCCTCCATGCGATCGTTGGAGAGGCGCGATTGCGCTTCGGTCAGCGTCGCGCGGCGCGCCGCGTGGCGATTGATCTCGCGCTCGGCATTGGCATGGCGCTCGCGGGCCTGGTCGACGTCGCGGCGGGCATTGCGCAGCGCCTCGCGCGAGGCGCCTTCGGCCGAAGCCGCGGCCTTCAGCGCCTGCTCGGCGCTTTCAAGCGCTTCACGCTTGGCAATGGCGTCGATCTTGGCGTTTTCCAGATCGGCTTCGATATCGGTCAGGCGTGCACGCTCGGCGAGACGACGGGCCGCGCCGGTCGGCGCATGCGCGCCGGCGACGAAACCGTCCCAGCGCCAGACGTCGCCTTCCAGCGACACCAGCCGCTGGCCGGTCTGCAACTGCGAGACGAGGGCTGCGCCCTGATCCTTGGAAACGACGCCGATCTGCTTGAGGCGGCGCGCGAGTTCGGCCGGCGCATTGACGTGCGATGCCAGCGACTCCACGCCCTCCGGCAAAGCCGGGTCGTTGGCGTGCTCGCCCGCATTGGTCCAGCGCATCGGCGCCGAGGGATCGACCGGCGCGTCGAGATCGTCGCCGAGCACGGCGCCCAGCGCCTTTTCATAGCCCTTGGTGACGCTGACGCCGTCGATGATCGGCGGCCAGAGATTCTTGGTTTCGCCGTTGAGGATCTTCGAGATGGTACGGGCTTCGGTCTCCAGCCGCTGCACCTTCTTGTCGGCTTCGTTGAGCGGCGCGCGCGAGGCTTCCAGCGTCTGCCGGGCGGCGATATGGGCGGCCTCGTTGTCGCTGACGGCCATTTCCGCCTGCAGCAGGATTTCCTGCGAGGTTTCCATCAGGGCTGCGAGTTCGTCGAGATCGCCGAAGCCCGATGTCTGCGCCGTCAGCGCCTCGATCTCGGCCTCGACGCTGGCGATTTCCTGGCCGAGGCGCGCGAGGCGATCGGCTTGGCTGCGGACGTTGGACTGCAACTGGTTGCGCTTGGCGGTCATGTCCGCATGGGCGGTGGTGAGTTCGGTGAAGGTGCGCTCGGCGGCGGCCAGTACGGCCTCGGCCTCGGAGACGCGGTCATCGACGCCACCACGCAGCTCGACGCGCTGCATGATCTCTTCCTTGAGCATCGCGTCTTCTTCTTCGAGACGGAGCAGCGCGAATTCTGCGTCTTCCGACTGCTTCATCTCGCGCGCGACGTCGCTCTCGAACTGGGTGAGGCGACGATCGAGCTCGGCGGCGCGTTCCTTGGCGCGCTCTTCCTCGCGGTCGAGCATGTCGCGGGCGTTGGTCAGGCGCTGCAGGCCGGCAGCGGCGGCGGCTTCCGCCTCGCGCAGCGCAGGGAGTTCAGATGCGCGGATCGCCTGGATGCGCGCGGCTTCGCCCTGTTCGCGGGTGCGCTCGGCGAGATCGCGCACATACTGGTCATGCAGGGTTGCGGCTTCGGCATTGTCCTGATGCGCCTGCAGCCAGCGCAGGTGGAACAGCATGGCCTCGGCCTTGCGCACCTTGCCGGCGACTTCGCGGTAGCGGATCGCCTGGCGGGCCTGCTTCTTCAGGCCTTCCATCTGGCCCGACAACTGGCCGATCACGTCCTCGACGCGGGTGAGGTTGGTTTCGGCGGCCTTCAGGCGCAGCTCGGCCTCGTGGCGGCGCGCATGCAGGCCGGCGACGCCGGCGGCGTCTTCCAGCACGCGGCGGCGCTGCTCGGGCTTCGCCTGGATGATTTCACCGATCTTGCCCTGGTGGACGAGGGCGGGCGAACGCGCGCCGGTGGCGGCGTCGGCAAACAGGATCTGCACGTCGCGGGCGCGCACGTCGCGGCCGTTGATGCGGTATTGCGAGCCGGCTTCGCGCTCGATGCGGCGGGAGATTTCGAGAATTTCGGCGTCATTGACCATGGCCGGCGCGGTGCGATCGGTATTGTCGATCGTCATCACCACTTCGGCGTGGTTGCGCGAGGCGCGGTTGCCGGAGCCGGCGAAGATCACCGCGTCCATGTCGGCGGCGCGCAGCGACTTGTGCGAGGTTTCGCCCATCGCCCAGCGCAGCGCTTCCACCAGATTGGACTTGCCGCAGCCGTTCGGGCCGACGACGCCGGTCAGACCGGGCTCGATCATGAAGTCGGTCGGTTCGACGAACGACTTGAATCCGTGCAGGCGCAGGCGCGTGAGTTTCATGGATACGGTACTCTGGTTAGCCGAACAGGCCACTTTATCGAAAAAGCCCCGAGAATCGCGAATCCCCAGCACGAACAATAGCATAAATGCAGCTGCCGCGCGGTGGAGACTCGCTGGTCGCGGCTCTCATTGGCCCGGACAATGGCGAGACGAGGGCAGCCGCGCAACCGCGGAACCCCGCTTTTCCCAAGGGTTTTGCGGGGGATAGGTGAGAGAGCGCGTGAAAAAGGGCTTGTTTTAAGGGGGATGGGGGAGGAGGGCGCTATGCTCGTCTCCCCGCGAAGCCTTCACTATCCGTTGCCGCGCTAACTAACCGGCCAATACGGATCCAATACGGATAAGGAATCTCATCGCTCCATTTGCTCACGCCAGCCAGGCGGATTTACCGCTGCTGCTGAACACGCTGGTTGTCTCTGAGCGCGGATCGGACTTGCGGCTAGCGGATTTTCTCGCGAAGAGACGAAAATCAGCCGATGAGCTGGGCCATCATACAAAAGTACATACTAAAATTATGCACGTGGCTGCAGGGAATGACGCGCTGTGCAATCTCTGGAGATGCAAGATCGCGTCAGAGTGCGCTCAACCAAAAGCGAAAATGGCCCGGGTTTGTTTGAAGCGACGTAGTTCCCACTATCCACAATCGAACTCCAAAATGATTCCGATTGCGATTTTAGGTGAGTAATCAATGCGGGACGGCGTGTTGTTCACAGGGCGCTCAACAGGTGAATTCTGCCCCGCCTAAAACCAACGCAGTTCAAGCACAATCGATATTGCCTCGCCTTTGGCGACCCATCAATTTTCGCTTTTTGGTTGTGGGGGACGAGAATGTCTATTGCTGGATTTTCTATCGTTGCGCGAAAATCGTTTGCGAAAGTAATGACCGTCAGACTGAAGCGATCTCTGCGCCTTGCGGCTAGCTGGGCGCCTGTTCTCTCTGCTTCTCTTGTAACTGCGGGCTGTTGGTCGCCACCCACCATAGCCGGCCCAGATCGGCTCTATGACACGAGCGCAGAAATGACAAGTCTACAGCAGTTTTCAAGAGTCACCGGCGACAATTGGCGGGAATATCTGAACACACCCGAAAAGGGCCGAATGGGTATTCGAAATGAAATGATGGCGGCACGCATGTACGCAATCGATGTGAACTATACGAAATATGAACATGAGCTCAGCATCGAGGGCCAATCAGTAGAGTTTTGGACCAAATTGGGTAGCAACACTTTGACGGCGGCAACGGCTGCTGTCCCGGCCGCATCTACGGTGAAGCAGCTGAATGCAATTGCCACGGGCTTGAACTTGGCTTCTTCGACGTACACCGACGCTTATTTCAGGAAGCAACTGATCGAAAACTTAGTCGCGGCGATGAGAGCTGCGAGGCACGAACGCAGAGCGGTTATAAGGTCTCGAATGACTTGCCCTACGGCGTTCTATCCGTTCGGCTTGGGAATGTCGGACGTCGAGAGCTATTTTCGTGCTGGCAGCGTTGAAAGTGGCATTCTTCGTCTTACGCAAGCCATAACGGCTGAAGAAAAGAAGACCAAGGGGGCGGACGATGTCGCGGGACCGACAGCGACACCTGAGGCTAAGCAAAACCAGAAAGATGCTGTGGAAACGGCTGCCACTGCGGACGCTGACAAAGGAGATAAATCGGCGTGTGGAACCAGTTTAATAGCGTCAATTCTGACCGAATCGGATCCCGATGGCAGGTACTCTCAGTATTCCGCGTCTCGACTGGCTCTACGCAAGCCCCCGGTTATTCGCGCGACCGTTGGCCCTACCCCTCCTGTCGCTCAACCAGCAACTGCCAATCCTGCAAACGTGGTTGCCGATAAGAGGCCCGAAAATCTTTCTACAGTTCGTTGATACTGGGGAAATTCAGGATGCCGCTGACATTAATTTGGATGTCAGCGGTGCCGCTGAAGGTTGACGATCCGAGCCGAGCTTGCTCACACGTCCCGCGCATATCCGTCCGGGCGGCGCTGCTGCGGCGCGCCGAGCACGGCAATGCAGAGGCCGAGAAATGCCAGGCCGATGATCTCGCAGATGAAATTTTCAAACATGATGCACCTCTTAAAGATGTATCGAGAATGCGGAGATGGCGCTTAAGCGTTCCTTAACGCGCGTTTACGCTTCGGTCATGTGTGGAAACACAGTTAATCCGCAGGCGCGTCATCCGTTAATATCCGGCGGGCGCGTAAGCGCGGCTGTCGCCGGACTGCTATCGCAGGGTGTCAGCGGGCGCGGGCCTGGGCGCTGCGCGGCATCGGGATTTCGGCCTTCAACGCGGCTTCGCCTTCGGGCGTGATGCAATAGCGTGGGCGAGCCGGCCTGCGGCGCGATCCAGGTCTTTTCAACCATCTTGGACAGGGTCTTCGGCCCGGCAGGCATCAGATGCAGCGCAGACAATACGACGACGCGGCAGTGCGCTAATGTGACGCGCTGGCGGAGAACGCGTTGACGATGACCACGCCGGTCAGGATGAAGCCGATGCCGATAATGGCGGCGAGATCGAGCGCCTGCCGGAACGCGAAATAGCTCACCGCCGAAATCAGCACGATGCCGAGCCCGCTCCAGATCGCATAGGCGATCCCGACCGGCATCGCCTTCAGCGCATGGGACAGAAAATAAAACGACAGGATGTAGCAGACGGCCATGCCGAGGCTCGGCCAGAGCTTCGTGAACTGCTGCGACTGCGCCAGCAGCGCGGTGCCGATGGTCTCCAGCACGATGGCGCAGCCAAGGGCGGCGTAGTTGAGAAGAGACGCGGTCATCAAAGGGCTCGGCGGAATCCCTCCCCGCGCAAAAACGGGGGAGGGACAAGAAGGCCTCAGCTTTTCAGCAGCGGGGTGATCTTCTTGGAGAATTCCTCGAACGACTGCTCGCCCTTCAGCATTTCGCCATTGATGAAGAAGGTCGGCGTCGAGTTCACCTTCAGCACTTCATTGGCGTATTTCTGGTCGGCGGCGATCTTGTCGAGCAGCGCCTGGTCTTTCAGGCATTCTTCCACGGCCTGCTGGCTGAGCCCGGCCTGTTTGCCGATGCGGGTCAGGGTCGCGGCGGTGTCCTTCATCACCCAGTCGTTCTGCTGCTTGAACAGCATGTCGACAACGGCGAAGTATTTGCCGGAGTCGTCCTTGGCGATGCAGCGCGCCAGCATCGAGCCGGCGGCGGCTTTGATGTCGAGGGGGAATTCACGGAACACGAAGCGGATCTTGCCGGTGTCGATGAAGGCTTCCTTGATCTTCGGGAACACCTGCTCGGTGAAGGCCGCGCAATGCGGGCAGGTCATCGAGGCATATTCGGTGACGGTGACGGCGGCGTCCTTCGGGCCGAGCACCATGTCGGGTAGCGACACCGGCTTGGCGACGTCGGCCGCATTCTGCGCAAAGGCCTCGGAGATCAGCTGCAGCGGCGACAGGCCGATCGCTGCGGCGGCGCCGGTGAGGGCAAGGGCGGCGGTGAAGTCACGGCGCGTGATGATCAAAGGAATGCTCCAAAGCGGCGGCAGGACGCCGGGAAAAGGTTCGCTTCGCTAACTTGAAACCACAAATGTGGCAAGCACGCGCCGGTTCCGGCGGGGCTCGAAAGCCTCAACTTCGCTTGATCGATGCACCGAGCCGCGCCAGCGCCTCGCGCAAGGCCTCGTCCTCGACCTCGGGCAGGGTCTCCGCGACCTCGGCGATGGCCTTGGCGTCCGGCGGCTTCACGGTGCGGCGCGGCTGCGGCCGTGACAGCGGTGCCTGGCGCAGCGCGATCTTGCCGACCGCATTCCAGCCGAAAAAGCGGTTCACCCGCTGCAGGATCGCATCCGACGAATGCTGGATCTCCAGCGCCATCGGGCCCTCAACGCGCAGGATGAGCGTCGCCGGCTCCTGCGGCTGGCCTTCCACAGGGCGCGGCCACTGGATCTTCAACGGCTCGGAGAAATTCGCCACCTGCTGGCCGGCAATTTCCGCCCAGCGTGTCACCAGTTCGCGCGAGGCAAAGCCCTGTTTGGCATAGGCATCAGCAAACACCCCGCCGAGCAGGACGGAAAGCGGCTTGGCGGAGATCGGGCCGGGCTTGTTCATGAACGTGGCTTTTGGATACATGTCGGCATGAGTCTATCAGCCGCCGCCACCAGACGAAAGAAACTCCCTGCGCGGGATAGCGGGGAAAGCGCTGCCGCAAAGCGTCCGGCCCAACTGCTCGACTGGTATGACAAACATCGCCGCCGCTTGCCGTGGCGGCCTTTGCCGGGCGAGGGCATCGATCCCTATCGGGTCTGGCTGTCCGAAATCATGCTGCAGCAGACCACGGTGCAAGCTGTCGGGCCGTATTTCGCCAAGTTCCTGGCGCGCTGGCCGACGGTGAGCGATCTTGGCAGCGCCTCGCAGGACGATGTGCTGCGGATGTGGGCCGGGCTCGGCTATTACTCCCGCGCGCGCAATCTCCATGCCTGTGCCGTCACCGTGCTGCGCGACCATGGCGGTGTCTTTCCGGATACAGAGGAGGGCCTGCGCGCGCTACCGGGCATCGGGCCATATACGGCGTCGGCCATCGCCGCGATTGCCTTCGGCCGCCAGTGCATGCCGGTGGACGGCAATATCGAGCGCGTGACGTCGCGGCTCTATGCAGTGGAAGAGCCGCTGCCGAAATCCAAGGCGGTGATCGTGGGGCTGGCCGCAACGTTGCTTGGTCCGACGCGGGCAGGCGACAGCGCCCAGGCGCTGATGGATCTCGGCTCCACCATCTGCACGCCGAAGAAGCCGGCCTGTTCGCTGTGCCCGATCAACGACGATTGCGCGGCAAAGACCCGCGGCGATGCCGAGACGTTTCCGCGCAAGGCGCCGAAGAAGGCCGGCACCTTGCGCAAGGGGGCAGCTTTCGTGGTCACCCGCGGCAACGAGTTGCTGGTGCGCACCCGCCCGGAAAAGGGCTTGCTGGGCAACATGACCGAAGTGCCGTCATCGGAATGGCTCGCCGGTCATGACGAGAAGGATGCCTTGAAGCAGGCGCCGACTTTGAAAAATCTGACGGCGTGGCATCGCAAAGTGGGCGCGGTCACCCATATCTTCACGCACTTCCCGCTGGAACTCACCGTCTATACGGCGCATGTGCCGCCCCGCACCCGCCCCCCGGAGGGGATGCGCTGGGTCCCGATCGCAACACTGGATGACGAAGCTCTGCCGAATGTCATGCGCAAGGTCATTGCGCATGGGCTCGATTGATCACGCGACGCGAATGCTGCGGTCCTCGCTTGCGGGCATGAAGAAGCAGCGATTGCGGCCAGTGTTCTTCGCGACATAGAGACCCTGATCGGCGCGCTCGATCATGTCCTGCACGTCGCGGTCGCTGTCGGCGATCAATGCGATGCCGATCGAGACGGTGGCAGCAATCCGGATATCGCCTTCGCCGATGATCGCAAGCTCGACGGCATTGCGGATGCGATTGGCCAGCATCTGTGCGGTCAGTTCATCGGCCTCACGCAGCAGCACCACGAATTCCTCACCGCCAAAACGCGCGGCGCGGTCGGTGCTCTTGATATTGCCCGAAATGACCTCGGCAATGCGCTTGATCGCGATGTCGCCGACGTGGTGGCCGTGATTGTCGTTGATCTTCTTGAAGTGATCGATGTCGATCATCAACGTGGCGATGCTGCGCTTGTAGCGATGCGCGAATTCCATGGCATCGTCGGCAGCGGCGAGAAACGCGCGACGGTTCATCAGGTCGGTCAGATAGTCGGTCTCGGCAAGCCGGCGCAGTTTGGTGAGGTCGTCCTTGAACTGCATGGCATTCTCGGTGGCGCGCAACTCGGCTTCCTTGGTGCGCTCCTCGGCGAAACCGATGCGGCGCAGCAGCGAGCGCAAGGCGCGCGTCAACTGCACCACTTCCAGCGAGCCGTTCTGGCGCGGCAGCATGGTCGGGCCCGATGCGCGGCCGATGCGATCGGCTTCCAGCGTGATGGCGTGGATCGGACGTGCGATCTGCCGCGCGATGAAGAACGCCATGATGACGCCGACGAGGCCCGCAATCGCGCCGATGATCAGGATGGTCTTGGCCGAACGGACAGCCGCGGCGAGTGCGACGTCGCTGGGCTGGCTCGCGGTGACGACCCAGTTCAGACCCTCATAGTCGCGATGGCCTCGGCTGACATAGTAGGCTGTGAGAAGAATCTTGTCGGCCGGCTTCTCGGTGAAGGCGCCGGTGCGTGTGCGCAGGATGTCGTCGAGGCGATCGCCCGCATATTTGGTGGTGGTCATGCCTGGCCCGACGAGAACCGTTCCGGTGCGTGACAGGACCGTCAGCGTTGTGTCGGTGTCGCCGTCATTGGCTTCTGCGCTGGCGATCAGGTTGCGCGCCCATTGCCAGTCGAGATGCGCGCCGAGCACGCCAAGCAGGTTGCCATCGTGGTCGCGCACGGGGAGGGCGATGTCGATGAAACGGTGCGGCTCGCCATCGGCGCGCTTCGCCAGCAGCGATGACAACAATGCGGCCTCATGCACGTCGCCGACGATGGGATCGTGAAGTCCGGTCTTGAACCATGGCCGCTGAGCGACCGATGCACCTTCCAGCAAGCCGCCTGTCGATGCGACGACGGTGCCGTCAGGCTTGGCGAAGCCGATCCAGGCAAAATCGCTGAACGAGCTCTGTAACTGTTCGAGTGCCTTGCGCAGCGAAGCGCGATCGCCCTGCCAGAGCGGCCGCATCGGTTCGAGCTTCGAGAACAGGTGAACTTCCTGCTGGCGGAGCGCCATGTAACGATCGAGCCGTTCGGCCGTGGTCGATGCGACGCTGGCCAGTGCCGTGTTCACCAGTTCTGCGGTGTTGCGATAGCTGACGAATGCCGCGCCAGTTGCGAGCGCGCCGACGAGCGCGATGACCGTGGCCGCAACGGCAGCGGTAATCTGCGTGCGAACAGAGAGACCGTCCTTGAGCGTTTGCAGTCGGTCGGCCAGCTTCTGGAACAGGTTGCGCATCAAAAGGCTCAGGGTTTCTCCGGCCTTCCTGCCACGCTGCGATTGCCAATTCCTGACGGGAGGAGCCTCCGTTAGTTTCATGTTGAATCACGGGTGAATCCGCAAGGTCGAATGCCCGTAAAGACGCAGGTTCCATCAGCCACCGCTTGAGCGTTGCGATGGTTCCGGCATTGTCACGATCGGCGGTTTCGCATTCAGGCCCTCAACCTGAAACCCGGCGACGCGCTTGTAATTGGCGGCGATGTCTTCGAGTTCTTGCTGCGACAGCACGTCGGTGACGACGTCGAAGCCCTCGGGCGCGCGCTCCTCGACGATCTGCATGACCTGTTCCGGTCCGTTGCGGCGGTTCAGCATCACGAGGTCGGTGGTCGCGGGGCGTCGTTCGGCCTCATAGGCTTCGAGCGCAGCCGGCACTTCGCCGAGTGCAAGAATCTCGCGGGTCAGCACGCGGGCGTCGAGAATGGCTTGCGACGCGCCGTTGGAGCCGATCGGATACATCGGATGCGCGGCGTCGCCCATCAGCGTGACGCGGCCGAAGGTCCAGCGATCGACCGGATCGCGGTCCACCAGCGGATATTCATAGGCGTGCGGGCAATTGCTGATCAGGCCCGGCACGTCGAGCCAGTCGAATCTCCAGTCCTTGAACCAGGGCAGAAACTCGTCGAGCCGTGCGGCGCGGTTGTAGTCCTCGCGGCGCCACTCATAGGTCGGCGGCATGTGTCGTTCGGCCACCCAGTTGATGTCATATTTTCCGTTGGTGTCGGGCGCCTGCGAGATCGGGTAACAGACGAATTTCAGGATCTCATGGCCGGCCATGATCATGGTGCGGCCGGTCAGGAACGCATCGCTCCTGGTGATGCCGCGCCACAGGATGCGGCCGTTCCATAGCGGCGCGCCTTCCTGCGGATAGAGCTTCTGCCGGATCGCCGAATGGATGCCATCGGCGGCAATCAACAATGTGCCGTCATAGCTGCCTGCGGATTTGCCGGTGGCCTTGTCGATGAAGTCGGCGCGGATGCCGTCCGGCGTTTCCGTCCAGCCGGTCAAATGATGGCTGGTGAGGATATTCTCGGCGCCGAGCCGCGCGATGGCGGTGTCGAGCAGGATCTGTTGCAGCTTGCCGCGATGGATCGAGAATTGCGGCCATTTGTATCCGGCCTCGATGCCGCGCGGCTCACTCCAGATCGGCTTGCCGTGTTTGGAGAAGAAGGCGA
This sequence comes from Tardiphaga sp. GW822-FHT04G09, assembly GCF_058800725.1. Classification (NCBI taxonomy): domain Bacteria; kingdom Pseudomonadati; phylum Pseudomonadota; class Alphaproteobacteria; order Hyphomicrobiales; family Nitrobacteraceae; genus Tardiphaga; species Tardiphaga sp. GW822-FHT04G09. The sequence goes on from NZ_JBXAMO010000002.1 coordinate 370,531, forward strand.
GCTCGCGGGTGCGTACGCCCGATGCGCCAAGCTGGTCGTGCAGGCCGAGCTCGATCAGCTCGCGCACCGCATGGGGCAGCACATTGATGCCGACGCCGAGCGGTCTGAGCGCCGGCACGCTTTCGAACACGCGGCATGGCACGCCGATCTGGTGCAGGCTGAGCGCAAGTGTCAGTCCGCCAATTCCGCCGCCTGCAATGAGAACGGTCATTTTTGCTGCCTCCCCCTCGATTTGATCGAGGTCATGGCACGGGAGAGGCGATGGCGGCAACTGGGACGATCGCCATGGAAAATGTCGCCCGGATCGTCGCCGGCGGCGAATTCATGGTGGACGGAACCTTAACGCAAAATTCAGCCGCGTTCCCTAATACCGGTGACACTACTTTTGGGTGAATCGGTCACCGACAGGTCAATAATGTCCAACCAGATCAAGCCGAGCGGCCGCGAGACCTTCTTTCCGGCATCGGAGCTCATCGTATCCAAGACGGATCTCAAGGGTCGCATGACCTATGTGAACCGTCTGTTCTGCAAGATGGCCGGTTACGAAGAGGCCGACCTGCTCGGCCAGCCGCACAACCTCATTCGTCATCCCGATATGCCGCGCAGCGTTTTCAAGCTGCTCTGGGACACGGTCGAGGAGCGCCGCGAGATCTTCGCTTTTGTGAAAAACATGGCGAGCAATGGCGATCACTACTGGGTCTTCGCCCATGTCACGCCGTCCTACGGCCTCGACGGCAAGGTCGCCGGCTATCATTCCAACCGCCGTGTGCCGCCGCCGGATCTCATCAAGAAGACGATCGCGCCGCTCTATGCCGATGTATTGGCGATCGAGAAGCGACACGTGAACGGCAAGGAATCCCTTGCCGCCGGCTACAAGGCCCTTACCGATTTCGTTGCATCCCAGAAAGTCAGCTATGACGAACTTATGTTTTCTCTCAAGAGCGCAGCTTAGCACGCTCGTCGTCATCGCCGGCTCTGCGCTTGCTTTGCTGCTTCAATTCTTCAGCCTTCCGGTCGCGGCGATGATCTGTCAGGCCATCGCGATCGCAGCGGCCGTTGTCGCGCTTGTCCTGATGGGCAAGACGGCGCGTCTGATCGAGAAGGCGCGCATCGCCTGCCAGCGCATTGCGCAGGGCGACTTCGAGGCCCGCATCCTTGGAATCCCGGTGCGCGGCGTCACGGGCGAACTGCTGCACAGCGTCAACGACATGATCGATGGCTGCGATGCCTTCGTGCGCGAATCCACCGCGGCGATAGCGGCGCTCAACGACAACAAGTATTACCGGCGCATCCTGCCGGGCGGATTGCATGGCGGCCTGCTGCACGGCGCGAAGGCGATGAATGCGGCGACCGACAACATCGCCGACCGCATCAGGAATTTCGAGCGCCAGACCAGCCAGCTCGAATCCACCGTGGGCGGCATCGTGTCGGCACTCGATAGCGGTGCGGTCGAGATGAGCAGCACGGCAGGCAATCTGCGGACCGGCGCGTCCTCGACATTGACCCGCGTCACGTCGGTGGCGGCGGCATCCGAACAGGCCTCTGCCAACATGCAATCGGTGGCTTCGGCCACGGCGCGACTGTCATCAAATGCCAGCGAAGTCGGCGCCGACGTCAATCGCTCGGCCGCGATTGCCGGTCGGGCCGTCGAACGCGTCGCCGATGCAGCCAGCAATGTCGACGTGCTTCGCGCTGTCGCCGTACGCATCAGTGAAGTCGTGACCTCGATCAACGTGATCGCCAGCCAGACCAATCTGCTGGCGCTGAACGCAACGATCGAAGCGGCCCGCGCTGGCGATGCCGGCCGCGGCTTTGCCGTGGTCGCGCACGAGGTGAAGGCGCTGGCGACCCAGACCGCCAACTTCACCGCCGAGATCGAAAAGGAAATCGGCCAGGTTCAGTCGGCGACTGACAAGGTCTCCTCATCGATCACCGAGATCGGCACCGTGATTGCGGAAGTGAACGAGATCACCGGCAAGGTCGCGAGTGCTTCGGAAGCGCAATCGGCAGCAACGGCCGACATCGCGCGCAATATTGACGAGGCCTTCGCCGTCGTCCGCGAGATCTCGACCAACATCCAGCAGCTGGCAACCACCGCCAGGGACACCGAGCAGCTCGCCACATCGACCATGGTGGCATCGGGCGATCTGTCGTCGCAGTCGGGATTGCTGACCAAGGAAATCCGCAGCTATCTCGGCGACGCCCGGCAAAATCTGGTGCGCCAGGCCGCCGCGAGCTAATCGCTTCCTTGCGCCCTGTTGATCCGGAATTGGCGCCCTTGCGGCGCCAGTTTCCTTTGCGGTGAAGAGTGCGCCTGTCAGGCGCTGATATCCGTGAAGAAACCGCTGGCGTTGCCGCCGTTCTCGGTCTTCTTGTTCACGGCCTCCTTGATCTTGTCGGCAATCTTCTGCTCGACCTCCCGCCGTTGGTCCGGCGACATGTTCTTCAATTCTTCTTCCGTCACGCCGATGCTCGACAGCAGCGCGTCGCGCATCTTTTCCGCTGGCGTCTTCTTCGCGTAGTCGAGAAATTTCTCTTCCGGCGATTGTGCTGGCGCTTGTGCCTTGCCGAGGCCGCCCTCGGCCTTGTCGGATGGCTGCAGTCTGATCGGAAGCGTAAAGGACTGCATGCTGGAGATGATGGAGTTCGACATCTGAATTTCTCTTGCTGCAAGATGTTTGCGATCGACGACGCAAAAACCGGGCCATCAGAAATATTCTGACATCATAGGCACTTGGGCCTTTGGCGGTGCGGCGCGGCGTTGCCTCCCGGCAAGCTTTGCCGGCAAATTTGACCGGGGAGCGCAGCGTCAGGCCGTGCGGCGCTTTTGCGGGTCGAGTTCGCGGCCGGTCTCCAGCATGATTTTGCGGAGCCAGATCGATCCGGAATCGAATTGCGCGCGTGTCGGCGTGAACATGAACTGTTCGTCGTTGCCGGGATCGAATGGCGGCGCAATTGTCGTGAGCGAGAGCGGCTGCGCCAATGCGGCAATCAGGCGTCGCGGCACAAAGGCCACGAGATCGGTCCGTGCCGCGACATGCAGCGCCTCGATATAGCTCGGCACGACGAGGGCGATCTGTCGCTCCAGTCCCCTGCTGCGCAGCCAGTCGTCGATGAGGTCTTCGCTCTGGCCCCGGAGCACCACGGCGATATGGCGGGCTTTGAGAAAGCCCTCGGTCGTCTTCAGGCGCGATGCCGCCGGATGGCCCTTGCGGACGGCGAGGGCGTCGGAATCGACATAGAGCAACTGGCGATGGAAACCCTTGAAGGCGTTGCCGATGCTGATCACCATATCGAGGCTGCGGGCGAATTCCGCCGTCATGATCGCCGGACCGCGCCAGGGCACGACATTGATCCGGACGCCTGGCGCAATGTTGTCGAGCTTCTTCATCAGCGGCGGCATCAGCAGTTCGACGGCGAGATCCGGCATCATCAGCTGAAAATGCCGGTCGCTCTGACCGGCATCGAAGACATCCGGGATGAACAGTCCGCGCACCTGCTCGAGTGTCTGGGAAAGCGGACCGCGCAACGCCTGCGCACGCGGCGTTAGCTCCATGCGGGCGCCGACACGGACCAGGAGCGGATCGCCGAGAATGTCGCGGAGCCGGCGCAATGCATGACTCGTCGCCGGTTGCGACAGGCCGATCCGCATCGCGGCGCGGCCGACATTGCTCTCGCGCAGCAATGCATCGAGCGCGACGAGCAGGTTCAGGTCGAGCGCAGCCAAATTCATGGAACGAATATATACCATATAGACTATCGATTGGAAGAATGGGCATTCTCCAACCCATACTGCGCCATCGTTCAAGCGATGGAGCAGAACAATGAGCACCGCAGACAACAAGAAACTTATCCAGCAGGTCTATAGCGATTCAGCCAACCGCAGCGGCACGACCTTCGCCGATCATCTCGCCGATGACGCGTGCTGGATCGTCGTCGGTCAATATTCCTGGGGGCGTATGTTCAAGGGGAAGGATGCGATCCTGAACGGCCTGATGGGGCATCTCAGATCGCTATTCGACATTCGACCGCGCACGGTCGCTTCAAACTTCATTGCGGAAGGCAATCTGGTGGTTGTCGAGGCGAAGGGCGACAACGTCACCAAAGCCGGCGATCGTTACGATAACGACTACTGCATGGTGTGGCGTGTCGAGAACGGCAAGATCACCATGATCAAGGAATATTGTGACACGGTATTGGTCGAGCGCGTGCTGGGGCCGTTTCCCGACGAAATGGCACGCGTGCCTGCCTGATACAAAAAATGCCGGGCGCAGTGTTGCGCCCGGCATTCGTCGAATGGCTCGTGCTCAGGCGACCTTGGTCGCCAGATGCTTGAACATGGCGGCGCGGGCCTCGTCGTCCATCTCGGCCTTGAACTTGAACGTGTCCTTCAGCGCGACAGCCTTCGCCGCGGCGGGGCGCGCCGAGATCTCGTCATGCAGGCGTTTCACGTTCGGGAATTGGGCAAAAGCTTCGTCGCCCAGGATGAAATTGGTCATCCTCACCCAGCCCCATACATCCATATCGACGATCGTATAGGTGTCGCCGACCATATAATGGCGTCCGGCGAGGCGCTCGTTGAGCACGCCGAGATGGCGCCTGGCCTCGAACTGATAACGGTTATGCGCGTAATCGATCTTCTCCGGCGCGAAATGCTTGAAGTGCACGGCCTGGCCAAAGAACGGACCGACGCCGGTAGCGACAAACATCAGCCAGGACAGGAGTTCGCCGCGCTGCGCGGCCGGCGGCAGAAACTTGCCGGTCTTCTCGGCGAGATAGAGCAGGATGGCGTTGCTGTCGAAGACCTTGACGCCGTCATCGTCGATCGCCGGCACCTTGCCGTTTGGATTGACCTTGAGGAACTCCTGATTGAACTGTGCGCCGGTGCGGGTATCGATGGCGATGGGCTCATAGGCGAGGCCAGCTTCTTCCAGAAACAGCGCGACCTTGGTCGGGTTCGGCGATCCGTTGAAGTAAAATTTCAGCATCTCAAAACTCCCTGGATTTTATACGTCAAAGCGCGAGGCGTGGGCCGCCGATGCGGACCATCGTCTCGTGCTTGGAATTCAGGGGGAGTGCAAGCGACGTTTTGGTGAAGGCCGGGCATGCGTCCGGCCGACCGAATGAGCGGGGTCTATCCCGCGCCCATCTCGCTGCGGATTTCGGCACGCAATTCGTCGATCAGGCGCAGGCCCTTCTTGGTCTCGACGTGCCAGAACGTCCAGCCATTGCAGGAGGCCGAGCCCTGGGCCATCGCGCCCATGCGATGGATCGAGCCGACCTTGTCGCCGAACATGATGGCGCCGTCGGCGCGCACCAGGGCGCCATGACGTTTCTTGAGATCGACCAGCTTGGTGCCGGGCGAGATCATGCCGCGCTCGACCAGTTCGGAGAACGCCACGCGGGGTGCGCTGCGTGCGGTCATGAACGGGGCCAGCGTGGCTTCCGGCAGCGGCTCGATTGCAGCGATGCGGGCTTCGGCAGCAGCGGCGTAGTCACGGTCGCGCTCGAAGCCGATGTAATTGCGGCCGAGTCGCTTGGCGACAGCGCCGGTGGTGCCGGTGCCGTTGAACGGATCGATCACGAGGTCGCCGGGCTTCGACGATGACAGCAGCACGCGGGCCAGCAGGCCTTCCGGCTTCTGGGTTGGGTGAACCTTCTTGCCGTCCGAGCCCTTCAGGCGTTCGTCACCGGTGCAGAGCGGGATCAGCCAGTCAGAACGCGCCTGCACGTCTTCATTGGCGGCCTTGAGGGCTTCGTAATTGAACGTGTAGCCCTTGGCGTTTTCATCGCGCGCAGCCCAGATCATGGTCTCATGCGCATTGGTGAAACGACGGCCACGGAAATTCGGCATAGGGTTGGATTTGCGCCACACGATATCGTTGAGGACCCAGAAGCCGAGGTCCTGCATGATCGCGCCGACGCGGAAAATATTGTGGTAGGAGCCGATGACCCACAATGTCGCCGACGGCTTCATGATGCGGCGTGCGGCCAGGAGCCACGCGCGCGTGAAGTCGTCATAGGCGGCGAATGACGAGAACTTGTCCCAGTCATTATTCACCGCATCGACATGGGATTCGTCAGGGCGTTTGAGATCGCCCTTCAGCTGCAGATTGTACGGCGGATCTGCGAACACCAGATCGACCGACCCTGCCGGGAGTTTTGACATCTCTGCGACGCAATCACCGATGACGATGCTGCTGCTCGGAGAGGTTTCGAAGTGAGAGCGGGGCGCCCTTGCAGACGCCCCGCGACGCGAAACAACCATGACTCAATTACTCTGACTCAGGCGACGCTGTCGGCGACGCGGGACTAAACAACCGACAGGCAGACATTGACGGCGCAAAGTAAAAATCGACTTAATTGGTAACGAGATCGAACTAGGCAAGTTTTGCCGGGCAGGTTAATGCTTAATGGAATGGAAATTTTGCGCTGCGATTGCGTTATGGTCGGCGGATCGCGCCAAACCCGTCCAAAAGCTGCGACTTGAAATGAAGGAATTGCCCCATGCGTTACGATGACTTCCGTCGCAGCGACAATATCGACGACCGTCGTGACGATAGCGGTGGCGGATATGGCGGCGGGGGTGGCGGTTTCGGCATTCCCGGTGGGGGCGGTGGCCTCGGCATCGGCACGGTGATTGTACTCGGCCTGGTCGGCTGGGCGTTCGGCATCGATCCGCGCATCCTGATCGGCGGCGCAGAGATTCTCACCGGCGGACAGCAGGCGCCGACCTATCAGACCGACCGACGCTCGACCCCGACGAAATCAGGTGCACCCACCGACGAGATGGGCAGCATGATCTCCGGCGTGCTCGGCGAGATCGACGATCGCTGGGATGAAATCTTCAAGGAGAGCGGACAGAAATATACAGGGCCACGCATCGTGCTGTTTCGCAACGCGACCAATGGCGGCCGCTGCGGTATGGCGCAGTCGGCGATGGGGCCGTTCTATTGTCCGCCGGACAAGCAGATCTTCCTCGACACCAGTTTCTTCCGTCAGGTCGAAACGCGCTTCCGTGGTTGTTCGGGCAATGCCTGCAAATTTACGGCGGCCTATATCATTGCGCATGAAGCGGGCCATCACATCCAGAACCTGCTCGGCATCATTCCGCGTGTGACACGGCTGCAGCAGCAGGCGGGCAGCAAGGCGGAAGCCAATCTGCTGCAGGTCCGCGTCGAATTGCAGGCTGATTGCCTCTCCGGTGTCTGGGTCAATCGCGAATCGAAGAAGCGCCCCGGTTTCCTCGAAGCCGGCGACATCGATGCCGCGCTGCAGACCGCGTCCGCCATCGGCGACGACACGCTGCAACGTCAGGCACAGGGCCGCGTCGTGCCGGACTCGTTCACGCACGGCTCTGCCGAACAGCGCAAGCGCTGGTTCATGACCGGCTATCAGCAGGGCACCGTGCAGGCCTGCAATACATTTGCAACAGATCGGCTGTAGCGACGATGGAGCCTGATGCGACCAAGGCCTTCGTGCCGCTCAACATTGCGGTACTGACCGTCTCCGATACCCGCTCGCTCGAGGACGACAAGTCCGGCGCGACGTTGGCCGATCGGCTGACATCGGCCGGGCACACGCTGGCGAAGCGCGAGATCGTCACGGACGATGTCGAGGCGATCCGGACGATCGTGCGCGCATGGATTGCCGATCCCGGCATAGACGCCATCATCACGACCGGCGGCACGGGATTCACCGGCCGCGACGTCACGCCGGAAGCCATCGAGCCTCTGTTCGAGAAGCGCATGGATGGCTTCTCGATTGCGTTTCACATGTTGAGCCACGCCAAGATCGGCACCTCGACGATCCAGAGCCGCGCGACCGCCGGTACTGCCGGCGCGACATTTATCTTCTGCCTGCCGGGCTCGCCCGGCGCCTGCCGCGACGGCTGGGACGGCATTCTCGCGGCGCAACTGGATTACCGCACGCGGCCGTGCAATTTCGTCGAGATCATGCCGCGGCTGGACGAGCATCTGCGACGCCCGAAAGCGAAGGGCGCGTCGGCCTGATCTGTAGGATGGGTAGAGCGTCTTCGCGAAACCCATCGCCTCCGGCGCTTGATTGATGGCTTTGCTTCGGCGCGATGCGCCGCGCTCTACCCATCCTGCAAGTCGAGGTCCCAGGTCTCGCCGATCAGATCCTGCCCGAAACTGCGATGCGGCTCGGTGGCGACCAATGCGAAGCCGGCATCCTGATAGATTTTTCGCGCCGCGCCGAGATTGCTCTGGGTCCACAGGGTGATCCTGCGATAACCGCATTGCCGCGCAAAGGCGATGGCTTCCGTCACCATGTGCTGGCCGAGCTTTTGTCCACGCGCCTTGGGATCGATCAGCAGGAGCCGAAACTTGGCGATGTCGTCGGATGCCTTCACGAGAAACAGCGAGCCGACGGGCGCGCCATCCATCTCGGCGATCCAGCATCGCTCCCACGCAGGATCGCATGATGCGACGAATTCTGCGGCGATGTCTGCCACCAGCGCTTTGAAGGACGCGTCGAATCCGTATTCACTCGCATAGAGTTCGCCGTGGCTGCGGATGACCCAGTCGATATCGCCGGGCTGGAGATCGCGTAACACCGCTGGCATGGTCAGGCGACGATGATCCGACTGCGCAGCAGGGTGCGTGACGACCGCCCGAGTTGACGCAGCAGCCGGGCCTCGGAGCGCCGGGCATCGGGGGCGTAGCCGCCAAGCCGGTCGTAATGGTCGCGTGCGATCAAGAGTCCCTGATCGGCCTTGGGGCCAGTGATCACGCGGATCATATGTTTCAGGCCATCGCCAAATCCGGACTCATCATAGGGTGAGCGCGCATAGCGGAAAATGCCCGCTCGGGGGCGATTGCTGGTCGAGACGCGCTGGATGAATTGCTGGGTCTCCTCGATCCAGCCGGCATCGAGCACGGCACCCGCAAGCAGGAACATCAGCCACGGCGAACGCGCCTGCTTGGCGCCGGCGGCCATCGCCGCAGCGCGCGAGCCCTGCGAGGTCAGGAAGCCGCAGCCAGCGACATCGGCGACGCGTTCGATGACATCGGTGCCGGCACGATCGACCAGCAGCACTTCGCGGATCACGCCGGCAGCCGCGCCCGGCACCAGCGCTGCCAGTGTCGCAACAGCGGGCTGTTCGATGCCTTCGGTGGGGATAATCACGCTCAGCATGGATTTCGGGTTGATACCTCTAACAAGCACCCAACTGCGTTATCATTTCGTCATACTCTACGCAGCACTGTCAGCCGCGGCAATTTGGGGCAAGCCCGCGCGGTCGTCCAAAGGGCGGTCGGAGAATGCACAGTGCCTGCCCTGTGCGCCATCCCCATTTATGTTCTTGATTTGTTCTATGTCTGCGCTATCGTGGCTTCATGAGTCGCCAGATCGCTGCCCTCAAGCACCCGCCGGTCCCGGCGCCCTCCGATAAACCGGCGGGTGCGCTTTCCCCTTTTCCGGAGATCGCGGTGGCGATCGACAAGCAGCGGCGACGGGGGCGCGGCGCCCAGTCCAACGACAGCGGGCGTTACGAGGCCGAGGCCCGGGTCGCCTTCGACGATGGCTGGCAGAGCCTAGACGAGCTTCCGCCATTCAAGACCGTGGTTGCCACTGACACGGCGCGCAAGGTCATCACACGTAACGAATCGCCGGATATCGGCTTCGACCGTTCGATCAATCCTTATCGCGGCTGCGAGCATGGCTGCGTCTATTGTTTCGCCCGGCCGACCCACGCCTATCTCGGGCTCTCGCCGGGGCTGGATTTCGAGTCGAAGCTGTTCGTGAAGCCCGATGCGCCGGCGCTGCTCGAGAAGGAGCTGGCCGCCGCCGAATACGAGCCGAAGATGATTGCGATCGGCACCAATACCGATCCGTATCAGCCGATCGAGCGCGAGCGTCAGGTGATGCGCGGCATTCTCGAAGTGCTGGAGAAGGCCGGTCATCCCGTCGGCATCGTCACCAAGTCGGCTTTGGTGACGCGCGATATCGATATTCTGGCGCGGATGGCGAAACGGAATCTGGTCAAGGTGGCGCTGTCGGTGACGTCGCTCGATCCGAAGCTCGCGCGCACCATGGAGCCGCGCGCGTCGACGCCGTCGAAGCGGCTGGAAGCTTTGCGGCAGCTATCCGAGGCTGGTATTCCGACCACGGTGATGGTGGCGCCGGTGATCCCCGCACTGAATGACAGCGAAATCGAGCGCATCCTCGATGCCGCCGCTCATGCCGGCGTCAAGGAAGCCAGCTACGTGTTGCTGCGGCTGCCGATGGAAGTGCGCGACCTGTTTCGCGAGTGGCTGATCGCGAATTATCCGGACCGCTATCGGCATGTTTTCACGCTGATCCGCGAAATGCGCGGTGGCCGCGATTACGACTCGCAATGGGGCACCCGCATGAAGGGCACCGGACCGATGGCCTGGATGATTGGCCGCCGCTTCGAGATAGCCTGCACGAAGCTTGGTCTCAACAAGCGTCGTTCGAAATTGACCCTCGATCATTTCGAGAAGCCGGCCGGTGCTGGGAAGCAATTGAATCTGTTCTAACTCCGCAGGTCTCGCAGCGTACGGAGTGGTGGAGAGGGGACGTTGGCAGGAAACCAGAGCCTGCCAGCGTCCCTCTTTTCGATCTATAGAGTGGGTCCAGGAGCGACGCGCATGACAACGAAGAAACCAGCCGCGCCGATCGCGCGCATGACGGTGATCACGCTGGGCGTCGCGGATATGCGCAGGAGCATTGCCTTCTACGAAGCGCTGGGCTTTACGCGAAAGGCCCGTGCCTCTGGCGACGCCATCGCCTTTTTCGACACCGGCGCCAGCGTTCTCGCGCTGTTTCCGTGGGAACAACTGGCGCAGGATGCGACATTGCCTGACCATCCAAGGCCGCAGGCGTTTCGCGGCAGTACGCTGGCGTGGAATTGTCGCTCGGAAGACGAGGTCGATGCGGTCCTCACTTTCGCCGTCGATTGTGGCGGATCGCTGCTGAAGCCGGCGCGCAAGACCGACTACGGCGGCTATTCAGGCTACTTTGCCGATCCGGACGGACACGCCTGGGATGTGGTTGTGGCCCCAGGTATCGAGGTCGGCGACGACCGGCGGGTGCATCTGGACGATTGAAGGCCCGACCTGAATAGCGGGCATGATCCTGAGTTCCCGGTTGCACCCCGAGAGCTGCTTCAGCACGATCCCCCGATGATTCGGGATGAGAAGAAAGCGCCGGCCAAGCCGCGCAAGATAGCAGTAGCGCCGAGCTTCACGCGCGAGCGCGCGTTGCTCAAGAAAGGCATCTGGCCGGTGGCGGGCTGCGATGAGGCCGGCCGTGGTCCGCTGGCCGGCCCGGTGGTGGCGGCGGCGGTCATACTCGACCCGAAAAACATCCCCAGGGGCCTCGATGATTCCAAGAAGCTGACAGAGAGCAAGCGCGAGGCGCTGTTCGAGGAAATCTGCGCCACGTCGTCATTTGCCGTTGCCTATGCGTCACCCGCCCGGATCGACCGCGACAATATCCTGCGGGCCTCGCTCTGGGCGCTGGCCCGCGCAGTCGCGTCGCTGCCGGATGCGCCGAAGCATGTGTTCGTCGATGGCCGCGACAGGATCGATACGATGGCCGATTGCGAGGCCGTCATTGGTGGCGACGCGCTGGTCGTGTCCATCGCAGCAGCCTCGATCATCGCAAAAGTCTCGCGCGACCGGCTGATGTGCCGGCTTGCCGAGGATTGCCCGGGCTACGGTTTCGAGGTGCACAAGGGTTATGGCGTGCCGCAGCATATGGCCGCGCTGAATGAACTGGGGCCCAGCATTCATCATCGCAGCCTGTTCGCTCCCGTTGCTGCGGCGCGTGCGCGTCATCAGGCTGGCGTCCGTGCTGCAGGCCTGATCGAGGTCCATACTACCATCGATATCGAGATATCTGCCTGAGCCGACAGGCGGTTGCCTCTCCCGGCTCCGCGCCGTATCACCTGAGCACGCTTCATTCCCTGCTGGCCGGTTCAGACGTTCAATGCGTTTCACCTCCCTGATCGTCGAACTGATCCGCGCCCGGCCGCGGCTGGTGTTCTGGATCGTCGTGCTGTGTCAGGCGGCGATCTGGCTGTTTGTCCCCCTGCTGCTCTATCGCGGTCCGCCCGGCGATCTCGCCACTGTCTTGGCCTATGGCCGGGAATATCAGGTCGGCACCCATCTGGGGCCGCCGCTGGCGTTCTGGCTGGCGGACATCGCGTTCCGGGCCGCCGGCAATCACGTCTTCGGTGTCTATGTGCTGGCGCAAATCTGCGCCGTCCTCACCTTCCGTGCGGTCTATCAGCTGGGCAGGACTATCGTTGGCGGCCCGCAGGCCGTGATCGCCGTGTTGCTGACGATGACTGTTACGGCTTTCAGCACGCCCGGCATCGAGTTCGGCCCGCTGATTCTCGCGCGTCCGCTCTGGGCGATGTTCCTGCTGCATGCCTGGCTGGCGATCGGGCAGGGTCGACGCAATGCCTGGTTCGCGCTGTCCATCGAGGCAGGTCTGCTGTTGCTGACGACGCCCCATGCCATGTGGTTGCTTCCGCTGCCGCTCATCTTCGGTCTGGCGACATCGCGCGGCCGGCGTAACCTGACGTCGTTCGACCCGCTCTATGCGTTGCTGGTCATCGCGGTGCTGACATTGCCATGGGCGATGTGGGTTATCCGGGCCGGTGCACCGGTCTTGCCAGCCCTTCCGCAACTGGATGATCTTGCCGGCAAAGCACGGCAGTGGGGCGTGCTGATGGCCTGGCTGCTTGCGTCAATGACCGGCGCAATAGTGCTCACGGTGATGAACTGGGGCCGCATCGTTCCGAAGAGCGAGGAAGCTCCGATCATCTTCCGCCCGCCGGTCGATCCGCTGGCGCGTGGCTATGTGTTTTTCTTTGCGCTCGCGCCGGGACTGCTCGGCAGCTTGTTTGCGGCCCTCTACGGCCTCGATCGCGTGGTCGGCGGTGCCGGCATCGCTCTGGTCATGTCGGGTCTCGCCGTCGTCGTGGCGTCGGGGGACCTGATTGCGTTGCGGCGCCAGCGGATCCTGCGCAAGGTCTGGGCCTTTGCGATTATCGCTCCGGCACTGGCAGCTTTCGCAAGCCTCGTGATTCTGCCCTGGGTCGATGGTCCCGAAGATGTCACAGCGCTTCCCGCACGCGAGATCGGGCGCTTCTTCGGTGAAAGTTTCGAGCGTCGCACCAATCGTCCACTGTCGGCGGTCGCGGGCGATGCGCAACTCGCCGCATTGATCGGCATGAGCGCGTCACGGCCGCATCTGCTGAATGATGCCGTGCCTTCGCGCACGCCGTGGATCACGCCAGCGAAGTTCGCCGAGAGCGGCGGTGTTGTCGTGTGGCGCGCAGCGGATACGGTGGGCACACCGCCTGCCGAGATCACGCAGCGTTTCCCCGATCTCGTGCCTGAAGTGCCGCGCGCCTTTGAGCGTCTGGTGAACGGCCGGCAGCCCTTGTTGCGGATCGGCTGGGCGATCGTGCGGCCGAAGACCCTTTAGTCTCAGGCACTCATGGTGAGGAGGCGCCTCTTGCGCCGTCTCGAACCATGAGTTGCTTGGCTCATCTCGCCTAAACCCACTTAGGTTTAGGCTGGGATGAGGACTGGGCCTATTTCCCCGACGGCGCTTCCAGCGCCTTGGCGATCGAGCGCAGATCCATCCAGGTCATGCGCTTGTAGGACGGCGAGCGCAGCAGATAAGCGGGGTGGAACGTCGCCAGCGCCTTGATCTTGCGCGTCCCGGTGTCGTAGTCGACCCAGCGTCCCCTGGACTTCATGATGCCGTCGCGGGTCTGCAGCAGCGTCTGCGTCGACGGATTGCCGAGCGTGACGAGGATGTCCGGATTCACCAGTTCGATCTGGCGCCGGATGAAGGGCAGGCAGATCTGCGTTTCCTGCGGCGTCGGCGTGCGGTTGCCTGGCGGCCGCCACGGAATGACATTGGCAATATAGACGTCGGTGCGCTTCAGCCCGATCGCCCCCATCATCAGATCGAGCAATTTGCCGGAGCGGCCGACGAAGGGCAGGCCCTCGATGTCCTCGTCGCGGCCCGGCGCCTCGCCGACAAACATGATCCGTGCCTGTGGATTACCGTCGGCAAACACCAGTTGGGTCGCGGTCGATTTCAGCGCGCAGCCGTCGAATGTCTCCAGCATGCCACGCAGCACCTCGAGCGAGGGCGCGGTGCGGGCAGCGTCGCGGGCGGCAGCAATCGCCACGTCGGGGGCGACCTCGACGCGGGCAGGTGGGCGCGGCGGTGGAGGGGGCATGCCGGTCAGCGGCGGCCGCTTCGGCCCGGCATCGGACAGCTCCCGGGCAGGCACCGGCAGGTCGTCGGACAGCCGGTTCACCGGCTCGTCCATCAATGCGCAATCGACCCCGGCCTCCAGATAGAAGGCGAGCAGTTGCGCAACACTGGGGTGGGGCTCAGGCGTCATGGCCGGGGATCACAGGCATGCCAGCAATCTAGGCCGGATCGCCGCCCAGCGAAACGGCCCCTGTGCATTTCGGTGGTTGTTCTTACCTCAAAAATGGGAAACAACACCCTTAGAAGCGTTCTGATCGGGTTGGAAACGGGTCTGAGATCAATATCATGAGCACTGAAGAACTACCGCCGCGTGAGTCCATGGAATTTGACGTCGTGATCGTCGGCGCGGGGCCATCGGGCCTGTCGGCTGCGATCCGGCTGAAACAACTCAATGCGGACCTGTCCGTCGTGGTGGTCGAAAAGGGTTCCGAAGTCGGTGCGCATATCCTGTCCGGCGCGGTGATCGATCCCGTCAATCTCGACAAGCTGATCCCGGATTGGCGCGAGGATGCGGACTGCCCGCTGAAGACCCAGGTCAAGGATGACCAGTTCTATTTCATGACCAAGACCGGTGGCTTCAAGCTGCCGAACTTCCTGATGCCGCCGCTGATGAACAATCATCACTGCTACATCACCTCGCTCGGCATGGTCTGCCGCTGGCTCGGCGCCAAGGCTGAAGCGCTGGGCGTCGAAATCTATCCGGGCTTTGCGGCTGCCGAGACACTGTACGACGAGAACGGCGCGGTGCGTGGCATCGCCACCGGCGACATGGGCATCGGCCGCGACGGCAAGCCGAAGGATTCATTCACCCGCGGCATGGAACTCCTGGGCAAGTACACGCTGTTCGCCGAAGGCGCGCGTGGCTCGCTGACCAAGCAGATCATCGCCAAGTTCGCCCTCGACAAGGATTGCGAGCCCGGCAAGTTCGGCATCGGTATCAAGGAAGTCTGGCAGATCGATCCGGCCAAGCACCGGAAGGGCACGGTGAAGCACTCGTTCGGCTGGCCGCTCGATAATGACGTCGGCGGCGGCACGTTCCTGTATCACTACGACGATAACCTCGTGGCTGTCGGCTTCGTGCTGCATCTGAACTACGAAAATCCCTATCTCTATCCGTTCGAGGAATTCCAGCGCTTCAAGACCCATCCGCTGATCCGCGACACCTTCGAGGGTGGCAAGCGCCTGGCCTATGGTTCGCGTGCGATCACCGAGGGTGGTTACCAGTCGGTGCCGAAGCTGGTCTTCCCGGGCGGCGCGCTGATCGGCTGCGCCGCGGGTTTCGTCAACGTGCCGCGCATCAAGGGCGTGCATAACGCCATGGCCAGCGGCATGCAGGCCGCCGAACACGTCTCCGCCGCGCTGGCCGCAGGCCGCGCCAATGACGAATTGATGGAATACGAGACCGGCTGGCGCTCGTCCTCGATCGGCAAGGATCTTTATCCGGTTCGCAACGCCAAGCCGCTGTGGTCCAAATTCGGGACCCTGCTGGGCAACGCGCTTGGTGGTTTCGACATGTGGTGCAACACGTTCGGCTTCTCGCTGTTCGGCACCCAGAAGCATGAGAAGCCGGACCGCAAGACGCTCAAGCCCGCCAAGCAGTATCAACCGATCGTCTATCCGAAGCCGGACGGCAAGATCACCTTCGATCGCCTGTCCTCGGTATTCCTGTCGAACACCAACCACGAGGAAGACCAGCCGATCCATCTCAAGGTTGCCGACATGGCGCTGCAGAAGTCGTCGGAGCACGACGTATTCGCCGGCCCGTCGAATCGCTATTGCCCGGCAGGCGTCTATGAGTGGGTGGAAGAGGCGAGCGGCGTTCGATTCCAGATCAATGCGCAGAATTGCGTCCACTGCAAAACCTGCGACGTGAAGGATCCCAACGGCAACATCACCTGGGTGCCGCCGGAAGGTGGCGGCGGCCCGAACTACGAGGCGATGTAACCAGCGCTTCGATTACGATTGTGTGAGCGGCCACGCCTGTCGGCTGGCCGCCACTCCGGGTCGAGGTCACGATAACGCCACAGTGCGAGCGTTTTCAGGGATAGTGGCGCAATCCGGCGGCCCCAATTGCTGACAGGCTTCAAGGTGCCACTGGTGTGACCGCGCGCCCGATCCTTGCGATTGACCGCCAAACGCGGCATTGTCGGCGTGCGCGCTATTGCCGGGTCGGCTGCGCATCCGAGCCTGTCTCGCAGTCCCGCTCGATATCCTGCCCGTAAATCCTGGAGCTAGGCGAACCCTATGTTGTCCATCCGTTTCAATCGTTTGACGCTCGCGGCCGCCACGCTCGCCGTTCTCGCGATGCCCGGCCAGCTGCTGGCGCAAACCCCGGATCATACCGGCGATAGCTCCGCTGCCCAATTCCCTACCTCCCGCGATCTGAAGTCGCTCACCACCGCCGGCAGCTATCTCGCCGCCCGCCATGCCAGCGTCGAGCGCGACGCCACCTCGGCTGCGGCGTTTTACCGCTCCGCGCTGCGCACCGATCCGAAGAACAACGAACTGCTCGATCGCGCCTTCATCTCCTCGCTCGCCGATGGCGATATCGACGAGGCCGTGAAGCTCGCGGATCGCATCCTGACCATCGACAAGTCGAACCGCGTTGCCCGTCTCGTCGTGGGCGTGCGCGATCTCAAGCTGAAGAAATATTCGGCTGCGCAAACCAACATCAACCAGTCGGTGCGCGGCCCGATCACCGACCTCGTGGCGACGCTGCTGTCGGCCTGGGCCGGCTATGGCGCCGGTGACAGCAAGACGGCGATTGCCAATATCGACAAGCTGGCCGGTCCGGAATGGTATCCGATATTCAAGGATCTGCATGCCGGCCTGATCCTCGATCTTGCCAACAAGCAGAAGGATGCAGGCGCCCGGTTCGAGCGCGCCTACAAGCTCGACGATTCCGCGCTGCGCGTGGTCGATGCCTATGGCCGCTGGACATCGCGCAACAAGGACGATGCCGCCGCGCTGAATATCTACGAGACCTTCAACAAGAAGCTCGCCCGTCACCCGCTGGTGCTGGAAGGCATCCGCGAGACCAAGGCCGGCAAGAAGCTGGCGCCACTGGTGGACAGCCCGCAGGCCGGCGCTGCCGAAGCGCTCTATGGCATCGGTGCGTCGCTGACCCGCCGCGGCGGCGAGGATCTCGCGCTGGTCTATCTGCAGCTCGCGCTTTTCCTCAAGCCGGATCACTCGCTGGCGCTGCTGTCGCTTGCCGATCTCTATGAGTCGGTGAAGAAGCCGCAGATGGCCATCAAGGTCTATGAGCGCGTGCCTGCCAATTCAGCGCTGAAGCGCAACGCCCAGATCCAGCAGGCCACCGATCTCGATGCGGCGGATCGCAGCGACGAAGGCATCAAGATTCTCAAGGGCGTCGTCGCCGACGATCCGAAGGATCTCGAAGCCATTATGGCGCTCGGCAATATCGAGCGTGGCCGCAAGAAGTTTGCTGACTGTAGCGAGACCTATACCAAGGGCATCGACGTCATCGCTGCGAACCAGGACAAGCCGAATTGGGTGTATTACTACTTCCGGGGAATCTGCCTGGAGCGGTCCAAACAGTGGGCCAAGGCTGAAGTCGATATGCGCAAGGCACTCGAGTTGCAGCCCGAGCAGCCGCATGTGCTGAACTATCTCGGTTATTCCTGGATCGACCAGGGCATCAATCTCGACGACGCCATGAAGATGATCAAGCGTGCCGTCGATCAGCGTCCGGACGATGGCTACATCGTCGACTCCCTCGGCTGGGCCTATTACCGCATCGGCAATTACGACGATGCCGTGAAGCAGCTCGAACGTGCCATCGATCTCAAGCCGGAAGATCCGACCATCAACGACCATCTCGGCGATGCATATTGGCGCGTCGGCCGCAAACTGGAAGCCAAGTTCCAGTGGCAGCACGCCAAGGATCTGAAGCCGGAAGCCGAAGAGATTCCGAAGATCGAAGCCAAGATGGAAAACGGTCTGTCGGACGAGCCATCGTCGTCGGCTGCGTCCAACGACAAGAAAAAAGAAGACGGCAAGGGCGGCTGATTCAATGATTGGGGGCAAGTCTGCGAACGAGTCCGGCTCCATGCGTCCGGTTCTCGAAGAAGATGCGCGCGCCAAGGTCAATCTGACCCTGCGCGTCATCGGCCGTAGGGCTGACGGCTATCATGATCTCGAAAGCGTCGTGGCCTTTGCTGATTGTGCTGATCGCCTGACGCTGGATGCCGGCGGCGATCTGTCGCTGACCGCTACCGGTCCGCGCGCGCTGGAATGCGGTGATACTGCCGACAATCTCGTTATCAAGGCCGCCCGGCTGCTCGGCGAGCGTGTCGAGGGTCTCACATTCGGGCGTTTTGCGCTCGACAAGCACTTGCCGGTTGCCGCCGGCATTGGCGGCGGTTCAGCCGATGCTGCCGCAGCGCTCCGCCTCTTGGTACGCGCCAACAATCTCGAAATGGACGATCCCCGCGTGCTCGAAGTAGCGCGCCTGACCGGCGCCGATGTGCCTGTTTGCGTGCAGTCGCAGGCCTGCGTGATGACGGGCGTAGGCGAAAACCTGCTGCCGCTCAGCCTGCCGCGTCTGCCTTGCGTGATGGTCAATCCGCGCGTGCCGGTGGCGACCAAGGATGTGTTCAAGGAGCTAGGCCTGAAGAATGGCGAGCTGCGTGTAGGCGTCAAGGATGTGCTGAAGCGCGCCACCTGGCCGAATGAAGGCGGCTCACTCGATGCATGGATCGATGCGCTCAATGCCGGAACCAATGATCTTGAAGCGCCCGCACTGAAGGTCGAGCCTGTGATCAACACGGTGCTATCGGCCTTGCGCGCTGCTGAAGGTGTTCGGTTGGCCCGCATGTCGGGTTCGGGCGCGACCTGCTTTGCGCTGTTCGGCAACGACGCCGACGCGCAGCGCGCGGCCGGCGCCATCCAACTCGCTTACCCGCAGTGGTGGGTGCATGCCGGCGCGCTGAGCTAGCGCGCTTTTCCCCTCGCCCCGCCTGCGGGGAGAGGGTGGCGCGGACGAAGTCCGCGACGGGTGAGGGGGAGCCAGCGAGTGAAACACTGGCTCCCCCTCACCCGGATCACTCGCTGCCGCTCGTGCTCCGACCTCTCCCCGCAAGCGGGGCGAGGTTAAGAAAAGCGACTAGCTGCCCCATCCAGCGCTGTAGCCGCCATCCACCGTATAGATCACGCCGGTCGTATAGCCTGCACGATCGGACGCCAGGAACGTCATCAAGTCGGCGATCTCGCGCGGCTTCGCGGCGCGGCCGAGCGGCAGGCCCTGCTGCAATTCCCGGAACCGGTTCTCGTCACCGAACTGTGCCTTGGCGCGGGTCTTCATCAGCGTGATGTGGCGCTCGGTTTCCACGGGACCCGGGTTGATGCCGACGACGCGGATATTGTCCTTCAGGCTCTTTCCGCCCAGCGCCCGCGTAAAGGCCATCAGCGCGGCATTGCCGGCGCTGCCGCAGATATAGCTGGCGTCGAATTTCTCGCCGGCCGCGCCGATGTCGTTGATGATGACGCCGTGGCCGTGGGCCTTCATCTGCGCATAGACCAGTCGCGTGAGATTGATGAAGCCGAACACCTTCAGATCCCAGGCATGACGCCAGGTCGGCTCGTCGATCCTGTCGAGCGATCCACCGGGAATATCACCGGCATTGTTCACGAGAATGTCGATATCGCTGGCGGCAGCCGCCAGTGCGGCGAGGTCCTCGGGCTTGCGGAGATCGACGCCATGAACGGCAACATCGATCTGGTGGCTGGATCGCAGCCGATCGGCGAGCGCCTGCATCTGCTCGACATTGCGGGCGGCGAGGCGGAGATCGCAGCCTTCCTCGGCGAAGGCTTCAGCGGCGGCTGCGCCGATGCCCTTGGATGCGCCGGTGATCAGGACGCGCTTGCCGCGCAGATGAAGATCCATGGAATGCCTCTGGATTGCTGGATGGAGTGTCTGCGACAGAGTTAGGCCCCTGCGGCGAAACCGGTCAACGTTGCAGTGCAGCGTTGATCGCGGGCCGGGATTGGTCCACATCTGGGCCTGAATTACTGGCGAAGGAAACCTGCTCGTGAGCGCACAAAAAGAATATCGGATCGCAGTCATCCCCGGCGACGGCATCGGCAAGGAAGTGATGCCGGAAGGCCTGCGCGTTTTGGAAGCGGCGGCGAAGAAGCACCGCGTGAAGGTGCATTTCGATCATTACGACTTCTCGTCCTACGACTATTACGAGAAGCACGGCCAGATGATGCCGGACGACTGGAAGGCACAGATCGGCAAGCACGACGCGATCTATTTTGGCGCCGTCGGCCTGCCAGCGAAGATTCCGGATCACATTTCGTTGTGGGGCTCGCTGATCAAGTTCCGGCGCGAGTTCGATCAATACGTCAACCTGCGTCCGGTGCGGCTGATGCCCGGCGTGCCCTGTCCGCTGGTCGGCCGCAAGCCCGGCGATATTGATTTCTGGGTGGTGCGCGAGAATACCGAGGGCGAGTATTCATCCGTCGGCGGCCGCATGTTCCCGGACACCGACCGTGAATTCGTCACCCAGCAGACGGTGATGACCCGCACCGGCGTCGATCGCATCCTGAAATTTGCGTTCGACCTCGCGCAGTCGCGGCCGAAGAAGCACCTGACCTCCGCGACCAAGTCCAACGGCATCGCGATCACGATGCCCTATTGGGACGAACGCGTGAAGGCGATGGGTCAAAACTACCCCGACGTGAAGTGGGACCAGTATCACATCGACATTCTCACCGCGAATTTCGTGATGCATCCGGACTGGTTCGACGTCGTGGTGGCGTCCAACCTGTTCGGCGATATCCTGTCCGATCTCGGTCCGGCCTGCACCGGCACCATCGGCATCGCGCCGTCGGGCAATATCAATCCGACCGGCGATTTCCCGTCGGTGTTCGAGCCGGTGCACGGTTCGGCGCCGGATATCGCCGGGCAGGGCATCGCTAACCCGATCGGCATGATCTGGTCGGGCGCGATGATGCTCGAGCATCTCGGCGAGAAGCAAGCTGCGGATTCCATCGTCAAGGCGATCGAGCGCACGCTCGGGGAACGCACGCTGCGCACACGCGATCTCGGCGGTCAGGCCGATACGGGCGCGTGCGGCAAGGCTGTCGCGGAGATGATCGAATAAGCTGCAGTTACTGATGTGCAAAAAATGCCCGGCTTTGTGCCGGGCATTTTCATTTTGGGAGTTCGTAGCGCTTAACCTGCAATCCGCCGGCAATGCTTCCACGCCGCGGCGATCAGATTGATGCTGGCCTCCGGCGTCCGGAATGCGGAATGCGCCGACAGCGTCACGTTGGGGATCGTCGTCAGCACATGGCCTGCCGGCAGCGGCTCGATCTCGAAAACGTCGAGACCGGCATGGCGCAGATGGCCTGACCTCAGCGCATCGATCATCGCCGCTTCGTCGACCACCGCGCCGCGCGCGGTGTTGACGAGGATCGCGCCCTTCTTCATCTGCGCGATGCGTTCGCGCGTGATCATGCCGCGGGTTTCGTCGTTCAGCAGCAGATGGATCGAGACCACGTCGCTCTTCGCCAACACCGTTTCCATGGCGGCGAATTCGACGCCGGGATAGCTCTTCGGCGATCGGTTCCATGCCAGCACCTTCATGCCCGAGCCGAGCGTGATGCGTGCGACTTCCGCAGCGATGCCGCCGAAGCCGATCAGGCCGATGGTCTTGCCGGTCAGCTCCATGCCTTCATCGCGCAGCCAGTTGCCGGCCCGCATTTCACGGTCTTGCTGGGCAAGGCCGCGCGCAGCAGCCCACATATGCGCGATGGCGCATTCAGCGACAGCGGTGTCGCCATAACCGCGGATCAAATGCACCTCGATCCCGAGTTCAGCGAGCTCTTCGATATGCATGTAGCTGCGCGCGCCGGTGCCGAGAAATACGATATGCTTCAGGCCGGTGCACTGCCTGGCCACATCGGTCGGCACATAGGTGTGATCGACGATGGCGATCTCGGCACCGTCCAGCACCTTCGGCAGGTCTGTGGACTTGATGTCCTCGTCGCGATTGATCTTGATCGCGATGTCGCCCGGCTGCGTGAGCCGCTCCAGGATATTTGCCAGTTCTTCGCTGGCATCGACGAATACGCCGCGCATTGTCATGTTCCCTGATTACTTCGACGAAACGCCGGCGAGCGCCAGCACCGTATGCATCAGGACATTGGCGCCGGCGGCGCAATCGTCCTGGGTGGAGCTTTCCAGCTCGTTGTGGCTGATGCCGTCCTTGCTCGGAATGAACACCATCGCCGTCGGCATGATGTTGTTGAGGTTGCAGGCATCGTGGCCGGCGCCGGATGTGATGCGGCGATGCGAGTAGCCCAGGGATTCCGCAGCGCTTTCGACGGCGTTGACGAAGTCCTTGTTGAAGTGCGTCGGCGGCTTGTGCCAGACCTTGTCGAAGGCGACCTCGACCTTGCGCTTCGCGGCGATGGTTGCGATCGCTTCGCGCACGCCCTTCTCGATGGCGTCGAGCTTGCCTTCATCGGCGCTGCGCAGATCCATGGTAAAAGCGATCTCGCCAGGAATCACATTGCGCGAGGGATTGGCGATCACGGCCTCGCCGATGGTGCCGAGGGCGCCGACGTCGGTGACCACGCGTTCGGTGGCCAGTACGATCTCGGACAAGGTCGCCAGCGCATCCTTGCGCAGCGGCATCGGAGTCGAGCCGGCATGGCTTTCGAAGCCGGTGATCTTGCCGTCGAACCACAACACGCCCTGACCGGCTTCGACCACGCCGATGGTCTTGCTCTCAGCTTCGAGGATCGGCCCCTGTTCGATGTGCAGTTCGACAAAGCCGGAGAACTTTTGTGTGCCGACGGGGACATCGCCGCGATAGCCAATCTCGTCGAGCGCCTCGCCAACGGTGACGCCCGCGATGTCCTTGCGCGACAGAATATCGTCGGTGGTGAAGTCGCCGACATAGGCGGCCGAGGCCATCATCGCGGGCGCGAAGCGCGAGCCTTCTTCATTGGTCCAGTTGGCGATGCAGATCGGCGCGTCGGTCTCGATGCCGGCATCGTTCAGCGTGCGGACCACTTCGAGCGCGCCGAGCACGCCCAGAATGCCGTCGAACTTGCCGCCGGTCGGCTGGGTATCGAGATGCGAGCCGATGCCGATCGGCGCCTTCGACATGTCGCGGCCCTTGCGCAGCGCGAACATCGATCCGAGCGCATCGACATGCACCTCCAGACCGGCGTCTTCGCAGGCCTTGCGAAACCAGTTGCGCACGAGTTTGTCTTCAGGCCCGAGCGTCAGGCGTCGCACGCCGCCTTTCGGTGTGCCGCCGAATTTCGCTGTCTCGTTGATCGTGTCCCAGAGCCGCGCGGAATTGATTTTGAGGTTGTCGCCAAGCTTGGTCATGCGGTCTGTCCCGAGAAGTTCGCGTTGAGGAGGCTTCTTTTCAATGACGCGGCGATGCCGCAACGTCAACCAAATGGCGGCCCTGCAAGGCGCTCTCTTGCGCCAGCTTCGCGGCAAGCCCGGCGACGAGTTCGATGGCGACCGTGTCCGGCGAGCTGAGCCAGCTGGCCGCAAAAGTCAGCGGCTGCATCTGCAGGTTGGTGGTGAGGAGTTGCAGGCGTCCGTCGGCCAGTTCGTTCTGCACGATGGCGGTGGGGATCACGGCAATGCCGAGGCCTTCGATCGCCATATGGATGACCGTGGCGAGCGAGGCGCTGGCATGCAGGCGGATCGGCGGGAGTTCCGGCAGATTGAACAGCGAGCGCACGATCTCGTAAGGCTGCGTCTTGCGCGGGAAGGTGATGATGGGATGCTTGGCGAGATCGTGCACGGTCAGCGTCTTGCCGCTGAGGCCGAGTGCCGGGCTGGCGAGAAAGCCGACCTCATAGTCGCACAGCACCCTGTTCTGGGCGTTCGATGCCGCAACCGAGCCGATCAGGAATGCGAGTTCGATCTCCTGCGCCAGCAGCCGCGCGCGCAGGTTCGGCGTGATGTCGACCTCGATCTCAAGCGACAGGTTGGGATAGGCCTCGTTGACGCTCTTGATCAGCTTCGACAGCCAGGTGTGCACGATCGTTTCGGCGACGCCGAGCCGCAACACGCCGCGCATCGCGGAGCGATCACCGACTGCCGCCATCATCTCCGAGCGCAAGCCGATCAGCTTCTCGGCATAGACCAGCATCTGGCGGCCTGACGGGGTGGGCGACGCTATGCGACGATCGCGCTGCAGAAGCCGCACCCCCATCTCGTGTTCAAGTTGCGCGATACGCTGGGAGATCGCCGGCTGGGTGGTGTTGAGCTTCTGGGCGGCCCCGCGGAAGCTGCCGAGATTGACCACCCAGAGAAAGGTCTCCAGCGCCTTGAAGTCCGCCATGGATGCGATCCGGCTTTCGATAAGTAGAATTTATGCATGCTGATTAAAAACAACGATTAGACATTATACTAGCCCTGAGTTTCAGTGCGTGTCGAGGCAGAATTAGGCAGGGTGGTAAGATGGCTATTTCTTCGGCACCGCAGCAAAATGACAATCGATCCTCGGATTTGCCAAGCGCCGCAGCCCGCCGCGCTTACAGGGCCGGCAAATATGGCAGCACCGCCGGCGTCGCCCCCGGTTATGTCCAAGGTAACCTCGTTATCCTGCCAGAAGCCCAGGCCGCGGCCTTCCATCGCTTCTGCCAGCTCAATCCGAAGCCGTGTCCGATCATCGGTATGTCGGATGTGGGCAATCCCGGCATTCCTGCGCTCGGTCTCGATCTCGATATCCGCACTGACATTCCTCAATATGTGGTCTGGAAGGACGGCGAGGCGATCGATCGCCCTTACGAGGTGACGAAATACTGGCGCGACGATCTCGTATCTTTCGTCATCGGATGCTCGTATTCGTTCGAAGAAGCGATGATGGCCGACGACCTGCCGATCCGCCACATCGAGCAGGATGTGCTGGTGCCGATGTATCGCACCAACATCGCCTGCAAATCCGCCGGCCCGTTCGCCGGGCCGATGGTGGTGTCGATGCGACCGCTGAAGCCGGCTGATGCGATCCGCGCCGTCCAGATCACCTCGCGTTTTCCCGCAGTGCATGGTGCGCCGGTCCATCTGGGTTTGCCGCAGTCGATCGGCATCAAGGATATCAACAAGCCTGATTACGGTGATGCCGTGCGTATCAACGACGACGAAATCCCGGTGTTCTGGGCTTGCGGCGTCACGCCTCAGGCCGTCATTGCTGCAGCGCGTGTACCGTTCGCAATTACACATGCACCGGGCGTGATGCTCGTTACTGATCTCAAGAATAAGCATTTGGCTGTTTTATAAGAAGCAGCTTGCCGATCTTTCGGGCTTTACCGTAACCTTGATTAGTTTCATCGATAGCCGCCGGTCACAAAGGACAAAGACATGACGATTTCTCGCCGAAACGTATTGCTCGGAGGCGCCGCTTCTGCCGCGCTGTTGCCTCTTGCCAAGCCAGCGCGCGCGCAGGTCAAGGAAGTCGTGATCGGCGTGATCTATCCGCTGTCCGGCGCCAGCGCGCAGATCGGCGTCGATGCGCAGAAGGCCTTTGAAACTGCTGCCGACATCATCAACAAGGACTACGATTTCGCATTGCCGATGGCAAAGGGCGAAGGCTTCACCGGCCTCGGCGGGGCGAAGGTGCGTCTCGTCTTCGCCGACCATCAGGCCGATCCGCAGAAGGGCCGCGCCGAAGCCGAGCGCCTCATCACGCAGGAGAAAGTCTCGGCCATCGTCGGCACCTATCAGAGTGCCGTCGCGGTCACCGTCAGCCAGATCTGCGAACGCTACCAGATCCCGTTCCTGTCTGCCGACAACTCGTCGCCGAGCCTGCATCGCCGTGGTTTGAAGTATTACTTCCGCGCCGCGCCGCATGACGAGATGTTCTCCACTGCCATGTTCGACTTCTTCGATGCGTTGAAGAAGAAGGGCCAGAAGATCGAAACGCTGGCGCTGTTCCATGAAGACACGATCTTCGGTACCGACTCGGCCAATGCGCAGCTCAAGCTCGCTGCCGATCGCGGTTACAAGATCGTCGCCGACATCAAGTATCGCGCCAATTCGCCGTCGCTCACCGCCGAAGTGCAGCAGCTCAAGGCCGCCAATGCCGACGTGCTGATGCCGTCGAGCTATACCACCGATGGCATCCTGCTCATCAAGACCATGGGCGAACTCGGCTACAAGGCCAAGAACATCGTCGCCCAGGACGCAGGCTTCTCCGAGAAGGCACTGTATGACGCGGTCGGTGACAAGATTCCGGGCGTGATCTCGCGCGGCTCGTTCTCGCTCGATCTCGCCGTCAAGCGTCCGATGGTTGGCAAGATCAACGATATGTTCAAGGAGAAGTCCGGCAAGGACTTCAACGACTACTCGTCGCGCCAGTTCATGGGTCTGATCGTGATGGCTGACGCCATCAACCGCGCCAAGTCCACCGATGGCGAAAAGATCCGCGAAGCGCTGGTCGCCACCGACATGCCGGGCGAAAGCACGATCATGCCGTGGGCGAAAGTCAAGTTCGACGAGATGGGACAGAACAACAACGCCGATCCGGTACTGCTGCAATATAATGGCGGCAAGTTCGTCACCATCTTCCCGCCACAGGCCGCGGTGGCGGATGCGATCTGGCCGATGCCGTAAGGCGGCCTCATGCTCGGTGTCGTCCCCGCGAAAGCGGGGACCCATACATTCCGAAGAATGGGTCTGCGCATAGCCTCACCGCCGCGTTTTGCCGACTTGAGAAGGGGAAGCCTTTGACCGCCGCGACCATCATCCAGAGCCTTGCCAGCGGATTGCTGATGGGGCTGCTTTACGGCCTGCTCGCGGTCGGCCTCGCGCTGATCTTCGGGTTGATGGACGTCACCAACTTCGCCCATGGCGAATTCCTGATGTTGGCGATGTACCTCACCTTCTTTCTGTTCATGTTCTGGGCAGTCGACCCGCTGCTGTCGATTCCGATTGTCGCCGCAGGCATGTTCGTATTCGGCGCAGTCATCTATCTCGTCGTCATACGGTTTGCGATGCGGGCCAAGGCCAATATTGGCATGGTGCAGATTTTTGCGACCTTCGGTCTCGCGATCCTGATGCGCGGTCTCGCGCAGTTCTTTTTCACCCCGGATTATCGCAGCATCCCGGCGTCGCTCCTCGGCGGCAAGACGATCTCGATCTTCGGCGTGTTCCTGCCGGTCCCGCAGCTGGTCGGCGCGCTGATCTCGATCCTGGCCTTCGGCGCGCTCTACTTCTTCATGAAGAAGACCGACTTCGGCCGCGCGCTGGAAGCGACCCGCGAAGATGCCGGCGCGGTGGCGCTGGTCGGCATCGACAAGAACAAGGTGTTCGCGCTGGGCTGGGGCCTTGGCTCCGCGCTGATCGGTCTCGCCGGCGGCGTGATGGCGATCTTCTTCTATGTCTATCCCGATGTCGGGGCGTCCTTCGCATTGATTGCTTACGTGACCGTGGCGCTCGGCGGCTTCGGTAGCGTGTTCGGCGCGTTCGCAGGCGGCATCATCGTCGGTCTGGTCGAGGCGACCACGGCGATGATCCTGCCGCCGTCGCTCAAATCGGTCGGCATCTACGCCGTCTATCTTCTCGTTGTCTTTGTCCGGCCGCGCGGCCTGTTCGGATCGATCTGATGGACAGCTTCACCCAGCGTCGCCGCCGCGACCTCATCCTCGCTGCCGTGCTCGCGGCCATCGCCGCCTGCGTGCCGTTCTTCGTCAAGGACGTCTATGTCCAGAACATCATGGTGCTGACCTTGATGTATGCGGCACTGTCGCAGGCCTGGAATATCCTGGGCGGCTATTGCGGCCAGATATCGCTCGGCCATGCGCTGTATTTCGGCCTTGGCGCTTATACGACGGCATTGCTGTTCACCAAGTTCGGCGTGCTGCCCTGGTTCGGCATGCTCGGCGGAGGCGTTCTCTCTGCGCTGATCGCATTGGCGCTGGGTTATCCGACCTTCCGCCTGCGCGGCCACTACTTCGTCATCGCCACCATCGTGATTGCCGAAATCGGCTTCCTGCTGTTCCACAACTGGGATTATGCAGGCGCGGCGCTGGGCATCGACATTCCCGTGCGTGGCGATAGCTGGGCCAAGTTCCAGTTCACCCGTAGCAAGCTGCCGTTCTATTATTTCGCTCTGGTGTTCTGCTGTGTCGCCTGGTTGATTACCTGGTGGCTGGAAGACTCCAAATGGGGGTACTGGTGGCGTGCCGTGAAGGACAATCCCGATGCCGCTGAAAGCCTCGGCGTCGTGGTGTTCAATTCCAAGATGGGCGCGGCGGCCGTCTCGGCCTTCCTCACCGCAATCGGCGGCGCGTTCTATGCGCAGTTCGTCTCCTATATCGATCCTGAAAGCGTCATGACCTTCCAGTTCTCGTTGCTGATGGCGCTGCCGGCGGTGCTCGGCGGTATCGGCACGCTGTGGGGACCCGTGCTCGGCGCGGTCATCCTGATCCCGATGACCGAACTGACGCGCTCCTTCATCGGCGGCTCCGGCCGCGGCGTCGATCTCATTCTGTACGGTGCGGTGATCGTGGTGATCTCGCTGGCACGGCCGGATGGTCTGCTCGGCCTGTTCTCGCGGCGCCCGGCCCCGAAGGGAGTGCCGCAATGAGTGCGCCTCTGCTTGAAACCCGTGGTGTCTGGCAGCGCTTCGGCGGCCTGATCGCCAATAGCGATGTTTCGATCTCCGTCGGCGCCGGCGAGATCGTCGGCCTGATCGGCCCGAACGGCGCCGGCAAGTCGACGCTGTTCAACCTGATCGCCGGTGTCCTGCCGCCGACCCAGGGCACGATCTGGTTCGACGGCAAGGACGTCACGCGGCTCCCGGCAGCCGAGCGCTGCGCGCTCGGCATCGCGCGCACGTTCCAGGTGGTGAAGAGCTTCGAGACCATGACTGTTATCGACAACGTCATCGTCGGCGCACTGATCCGCAACGACAAGATGCGCGATGCCCGCCGCAAGGCGCATGAGGTGCTTGAGTTCTGTGGCCTCGCCCCGCGAGCCGACAAGCTCGCCCGCGATCTCATTCCGTCGGAGAAACGCCGCCTCGAAGTCGCGCGTGCGCTGGCCACCGAGCCCAAGCTCCTGATGCTTGACGAGTGTCTCACCGGCCTCACGCCGCTGGAGGCTCAGTCCGGCGTCGCGCTGGTGCGCAAGGTTCGCGACACCGGCGTTACCGTGCTGATGGTCGAACACGTCATGGAAATCGTGATGCCGCTGGTCGACCGCGCCATCGTGCTCAATCTCGGCAAGAAGCTTGTCGAAGGCAAACCCACCGATGTCGTGCGGCATCCGGAAGTCATCAGCGCTTATCTCGGGGATCGTCATGCTGTCGGTGCGTGAAGCCACCACCGCCTATCAGGGGCTGGTCGCCATTTCGGACGTCACTATCGATGTCGCCAAGGGCGAGATCGTCGCGGTCTGCGGCGCCAATGGCGCCGGCAAGTCGACGCTGATCAAGACCATCGCCGGCGCGGAGCGTCCGCGTTCGGGCACCGTCACCTTCGACGGCGAGCAGATCAACGGCATCGCGCAGCATCTCATCACGGCGCGGGGCATTGCCTATGTGCCGGAAAACCGCCGGCTGTTTCCGCGCCTGTCGGTGGAGGATAATCTCCGCCTCGGCAGCTACATGTATCGCGGCAAGGCCGACCGCGACCAACCGTTGAATCTGGTATTCGAACTGTTCCCGCGGCTGTCGGAGCGGCTCGAGCAGCGCGCCGAGACGCTGTCCGGCGGTGAGCAGCAGATGCTGGCCATCGGCCGCGCGCTGATGACCCGGCCGCGGCTGCTGATGCTCGATGAGCCCTCGCAGGGCATCATGCCGAAACTGGTCGACGAAATCTTCCAGGCTGTCGTCAAGATCCGCAACACCGGCATGACCGTGCTGATCGTCGAGCAGCGCATGGCCGAAGTGCTGGAAATCGCCGACCGCGCCTATATCCTGCAGACCGGCCGCGTCCAGATGCAGGGCAAGGCCTCGGAGATCGCGACCAATCCCGATGTGCGCAAGGCGTATCTGGGGCTGTAAGTCAGGATACGATTAATGATCGTGTCCATGCTCCGGCAGCGCCAGCCCGAATGTCGCCACCAGATCCTTCACCTGCGCTGGCGTAAGATGCCGTGGATTCAACCCGCGCAGCAGCAGGTAAAGCTTCGCAGTCTCTTCCAGTTCTTCGATGGCATAGACCGCCGCTTCCAGCGTGTCTCCTGAGACAACTGGCCCGTGATTGGCCAGCAGAACCGATGAATATTTGCCGGCGAGGCCCTTGATGGCATCGGCGACCGCCGGGTCGCCCGGCCGATAATACGGCACCAGCGCGGTCGCGCCACACTTCATCAGGTAATAGGGTGTCATCGGCGGCAGCGCGGCGCGCGGGTCGATCTCCGGCAGCATGGACACCGCCACCGAATGGGTTGAATGCAGATGCACCACGGCGCGGGCGGCGCTGCGGGTCTCATACAGCGCCGTATGCAGCGGAACCTCCTTGGTCGGCGCATCGCCGGAGATGAGGCGACCGTTGCTGTCGAGCCGCGACAGTCTGGCCGGATCGAGCGAGCCCAGGGACGCATTGGTCGGGCTCACCAGCCAGCCGCCGTCATCGCAGCGCACACTGATATTGCCGGATGAGCCCGGCGTCAGCCCGCGGTCGAACAGCGAGCGGCCGAGCCGGCAAATCTCTTCACGCAGCTTTGTGTCAGTCACCGGATGTCCTCGGTACTTTCTTGGCGTTATCTCGTGATGCTTTTCCCATGCTTTGGCATGATGGCCAAGCCGTGTTACCGAGAAGCAAGGCCGCCTCAAGCTGGCCATCGAGGACCCCAGGGAATTGCCGCATGTCACCTGCATCTGAAAAACCAAGTTCTGAGAGACCACGTGTCGCCGTTATCGGTTTGGGATCGATGGGCTACGGCATGGCCCTGTCGCTCAAGAAGGCCGGCTTCACGGTGACCGGTTGCGACGTCTCGGCGGATGCGGTGAACCGCTTCGTGGCGGACGGAGGGCAGGGCGCGGATACGCCGGCGGGTGCCGCGCAAGGCGCGGATATCGTCGTCAGCGTCGTCGTCAATGCCGCGCAGACGGAGACCGTCCTGTTCGGGACGAATGGCGTTGCCGAAACCCTGCCGAAAGGCGCGGTATTCGTCTCGTCCGCCACCATGGATCCCGATGTCGCGCGCCGCCTTGCTGGGGATCTCGAAGCCACCGGCCGGCATTATCTCGATGCGCCGATCTCCGGCGGAGCACAGCGCGCAGCGCAAGGTGAACTCACCATTCTCGCCTCCGGGAGCGAGGCCGCCTTTGCCAGAGCGCGGCCGGCGCTCGATGCGATGGCCGCCAAGCTGTACGAACTCGGCGATGCCGCCGGGCAGGGCGCCGCTTTCAAGATGATCAATCAGTTGCTAGCCGGCGTGCATATCGCCGCGGCCTCCGAGGCGATAGCCTTTGCGGCGAAGCAGGGTCTCGACATCCGCAAGGTCTATGAGGTGATCACCGCCTCCGCCGGCAATTCCTGGATGTTCGAGAACCGCATGCCGCATGTGCTCGACGGCGATTATACGCCGCGGAGCGCGGTCGATATTTTCGTCAAGGATCTCGGTATCATTCAGGATATGGCGCGCACGGCAAAATTTCCCGTGCCGGTCTCCGCTGCGGCGCTGCAGATGTTCCTGATGACATCGGCCTCCGGCATGGGCCGCGATGACGATGCGTCCGTGGCGCGGATGTATGCGAAGGTCACCGGCACCAAGCTGCCGGGCGAATCGAACTAAGAGCAAGAGGACGATCAATGCCCCGCTTCGCCGCCAATCTCAGCATGATGTTCAACGAGCATGCGTTCCTCGATCGCTTCGATGCCGCGGCCAAAGCCGGCTTCACGGCTGTGGAATTCCTGTTTCCCTATGAGCATCCGCCGGAAGCGATTGCAGAGCGGCTGGAACGCAACGCGCTCAAGCAGGTGCTGTTCAATCTCCCGCCGGGGGACTGGAACGCGGGCGAAAAGGGCTTTGCCGCACGTCCCGACAAGTTCGATGACCTCAGGCAGAGTATTCACACGGCACTGCCTTATGCCCTGGCCACCAATGTCCGTCGCCTGCACATGATGGCGGGCCTTGCGGATCGCCGCGATCCGAAGGCCGTGGCAGCCTTCCGCAAATCCGTCGAATGGGCCGCCAATTTTCTCGGCGAGCATGGCATCGATGTGGTGATCGAGCCGATCAATCCGCGCGACGTGCCCGGCTACTTTCTCAACGACTTCATGTTCGCGCGCGACATCATCGCCGACATGAAAATCCCCAATCTAGGGCTGCAATTCGATATCTATCACTGCCAGATCATTCACGGCGACGTCACCATGCGCCTGCGTGAAATGCTGCCGTGGATCGGGCACATCCAGATCGCCAGCGTGCCGTCGCGCAATGAGCCGTCCGGCGAGGAGTTGAACTATCCGTTCCTGTTCGATGAGCTCGACCGTCTCGGTTACGACAATTATGTGGGCTGCGAATATCGCCCTGCTGGTGACACCGTTGCTGGCCTCGGCTGGTTCAAGCCCTATGCTGGAGTGCGCGCATGACGCTGGCGCTGGGCTGCATCGCTGACGACTATACGGGTGCGTCCGACCTCGCCAACACGCTGACCCGCTGCGGTCTGCGGACGGTGCAGACCATCGGCATTCCCGCCGATGATCTGCAGCTGCCGGAGGTCGATGCCGTTGTTGTGTCGCTGAAAAGCCGCTCGATCGCGGCACGCGCAGCAGTCGAGAAATCGCGCGCCGCCGAGAAATGGATACGCAGCCGCGGCGCAGATCATGTGCTGTTCAAGATCTGCTCGACGTTCGATTCCACCGACAAGGGCAATATCGGTGCGGTGATGGATGCGCTGCGCATCGATTCCGGCGACAACATCGTGCTGGTGACGCCGGCATTTCCGGAGACCGGTCGCACGGTTTATCAGGGCAATCTGTTCGTCGGTGCCGTACCGCTGAACGAGAGCCCGCTGAAGGACCACCCGCTCAATCCGATGCATGACTCCAATCTCGTGCGGGTGCTGGCGCGGCAGAGCGCGACCAATATCGGGCTGGTCGATCTCGGCGTTGTCGCCTGCGGTGCCGACGTGGTGCGCACGCATCTCGACGGACTGTCGGAGAATGGTTTTGGCGCGGCGATCATCGACGCTGTGTTTGCCAGCGATCTGGAAACCATCGGGGTGGTCGCTCTCGGCCATCGAGTCTCGGTCGGTGCGTCCGGCATGGGGCTCGGTCTGGCGCGCGCGTTGGTCGCGTCGGGGCGCGTCAAGGCGAATGCGGCCACCTCGATCAAGGACACGCCTGCGGGCGGCGCTGCAGCCTGTCTGGCCGGCAGTTGTTCGCAGGCGACGCTGCAGCAGATAGCGCGTGCCGAACAGGTGATGCCGGTGCTGCATCTCGATCCCGAGCAGGTGATGGCCGGCGGCGCTGAAGTGCAGCGCGCCCTTGGTTGGGCGAAGGAGCGGTTGGGCAAGGGCCCGGTCCTGATCGCCAGCAGTTCGACGCCGGATCAGGTGACGGCGTTGCAAAAGCGCCATGGCCGCGATGCGGCGGGGCATGCGATCGAACAGGCGATGGCCGATCTCGCTGACGGCCTCGTCCGGGCCGGCGTGCAACGGCTCGTCGTGGCCGGCGGCGAGACCTCTGGCGCCGTTGTCGATCGGCTGGGTATTCCGGGCTTCCTGGTCGGTGCGGAAATCGCTCCCGGTGTGCCGGTATTGCGCGCGGTCGGTGCGGCGGAGCGCGAGATGTTGCTGGCGCTCAAGTCCGGCAATTTCGGGGGGGCGGATTTCTTCGCCAACGCGCTTGGCCTGATGGCCTGATGCCTGCCGCCCAATCCCGGGGCGACAGGCTGCCCGAATAGGCAAGGCCCTGCTCGTGTCGCGCGCATTACAGATAGTTCATCTTGACCCGTGCGTGACGCCTTGGGTGCGTGAGCCGCAACCACGCCTTTTAAAGCCTGAAACTGTTGTGTGGACGCCACGGCGGCGCGGAAACAATTAACAATACCGCCGAAGTGAAGGGCCGTGAGGCACCGTGCGTTGGCTATTTTGTTGCAGTTCGGCTAAATCTGCTGATGTGAGCAGGCGCGGAAACCGCTCGTTCGCAGCCCTTCATGCAAAAGAGGATTGCCCGTTCATTCATGGACCGAGCCGATAGGCTTATGCCGGCGCGGCTCCCTAATCGAATACGGGCGATGTCTCTAAATAGGTGAATTCGACCGTGTGCAGGCGGGTCCTCCGCTGTGCCCCTCTCGTCAATGTATCGAGGACTGCCCGTTCATGATTTCGCTGGTGCGCATCGCCCTGACCCGGCCTTACACCTTTGTGGTGCTGGCCCTGCTGCTGCTGATTGTGGGGCCGCTGGCCGCGCTTCGCACGCCGACCGATATTTTCCCTGATATCCGCATCCCGGTCATCGGCGTGGTCTGGCAATATACGGGCCTCCCGCCCGACCAGATGTCCGGCCGTATCACCACGCCGTTCCAGCGCGCACTGACCACCACGGTCAATGACATCGAGCACATCACGGCGAATTCCTATGCCGGCTTTGGCATCATCAAGATCTTCTTCCAGCCCAATGTCGATATCCGCACCGCCAATGCGCAGGTCACCGCGATCTCGCAGACGCTGATCAAGCAGTTGCCGCCGGGCGCCACGCCGCCGCTGATTCTGAACTACTCGGCCTCGACGGTTCCGATCATCAACGTTGCTCTTTCGGGTGACGGTCTCACGGAACAGAACCTCGCCGATATCGGCATCAATCAGCTCCGCACGCCGCTGGTCACCGTGCCTGGTGCCGCGATTCCGTATCCATTCGGTGGCAAGCAGCGCCAGATCCAGATCGACCTCAATTCCGGCGCGCTGCAGGCGCGCGGTCTATCGGGGCAGGACGTCGCCAATGCGCTGGCGGCGCAGAACCTGATCACGCCGGTCGGTACGCAGAAGATCGGCGAGTTTGAATACACGATCAATCTCAACAATTCGCCGCTGAAGATCGAAGAGCTCGGCCGGTTGCCAATCAAGAGCGTCAACGGCGCCATGGTCTATGTGGATGACGTCGCCACCGTGCGCGACGGCAATCCACCCCAGACCAATATCGTGCATGTGGACGGCAATCGTTCCGTGCTGATGCAGGTGCTGAAGGCCGGTTCGGTCTCCACGCTCGATATCATTTCCGGCATCAAGCAGAAGGTGATCGACTATCGCTCCGCGCTGCCGGATGCGTTGAAGATCAGCTATATCGGCGACCAGTCCGGTTTCGTGCGCGGCGCCATCAAGGGCGTGGCCGTCGAAGGCGTCATCGCGGCATTGCTGACCTCGGTCATGATCCTGCTGTTCCTCGGCAGCTGGCGTTCCACGGTCATCATCGCTGTATCGATCCCGCTGGCGGTGCTCGGCGCCATCATCATGCTGTCGATGATCGGCGAAACGCTGAACATCATGACGCTGGGCGGTCTGGCACTCGCAGTCGGCATTCTCGTCGATGACGCCACGGTGACCATCGAGAACATCAATTACCATCTGGAGCAGGGCAAGGACGTCGAGACCGCGATCATGGACGGTGCGGCGCAGATCGTAACGCCCGCTTTCGTATCGCTTCTCTGTATCTGTATCGTCTTCGTGCCGATGTTCTTCCTCAATGGCATTGCGCGCTTCCTGTTCGTGCCGATGGCGGAAGCGGTGATGTTCGCGATGGTCTGGTCGTTCCTGCTGTCGCGCACGCTGGTGCCGACCATGGCCAAGTATCTGCTGCAGCCGCATGTCCATCATGAGGGCGAGAAGCCGCCGACCAGCAATCCGCTGGTGCGCTTCCAGCGTGGCTTCGAGGCCGGCTTCGAGCGTATCCGCGGCGGCTATCATGGCCTGCTGGACATGGCGCTGGCGCGACGTCCCGTTTTTGTGATCGGCTTCCTCGGCGTCGTCGCCGTGTCGTTCCTGCTGGTGCCGTTCCTTGGCCGCAACTTCTTCCCGTCGGTCGACGGTGGCGCCATCCTGATGCATGTCCGTGCTCAGGTCGGCACCCGCATCGAGGAAACCGCTAACCAGTTCGCCGATATCACCAAGGCGGTGCGCCAGATCATTCCGCCGGACCAGATCGAGACCATGACCGACAATATCGGCATGCCCGTCTCCGGCATCAATCTGACCTATAACAACACCGGCGTAATCGGTCCGCAGGATGGCGACTTCCAGATCAAGCTGAAGGATGACCACAGACCGACCGAGGAATATGTGCGACAATTGCGCGAGCAACTGCCGCGGCAGTTTCCAGGCGTCAGCTTTGCATTTCTGCCTGCCGACATCGTCAGCCAGATCCTCAATTTCGGCGCACCGGCACCGATCGATCTGCAGATCCGTGGCGCGAATCTCGCTGCGAATTTTGAATATGCCAACAAGTTGCTCGGCAAGATCCGTCGCATTCCGGGCATTGCCGATGCGCGCATCCAGCAGTCGCCGAACAATCCCGGCTTCAACATCGATGTGGATCGCACCCGTGCGCAATATGTCGGTCTGACCGAACGCGACGTCACCAACAGCCTCGTGGTCAATCTCGCCGGTTCGTCGCAGGTCGCGCCGACCTATTATCTCAATCCCGATAACGGCGTGTCCTATTCGATCGTGATGCAGACGCCGCAATACAAGCTGGATTCGCTGGGCGCGCTGGAAACGCTGCCGATCACGGCAGTGAACGCCAGCAACAACTCGCCGATGCTCGGCGGCATTGCCAGCATCAACCGCTCGACCTCGAATGCCGTGGTGTCGCAATATGACATCCAGTCCATGGTGCAGATTTATGCCACCACGCAGGGCCGCGATCTCGGCTCCGTGTCCAACGATATCTACAAGGTACTGGAAGAAACCAAGGCGGATGTGCCGAAGGGCAGCAATGTGGCGCTGCTCGGTCAGGTGCAGACCATGAACAGTGCCTTTGCCGGCCTGTTGTTCGGCCTGCTCGGCGCCATCGTGCTGATCTATCTCCTGATCGTCGTGAACTTCCAGTCCTGGTCCGATCCGTTCGTGATCATCACCGCGCTGCCGGCAGCATTGGCCGGCATCGTCTGGATGCTGTTCACGACGCAGACGACTTTGTCGGTACCGGCGCTGACCGGCGCCATCATGTGCATGGGCGTCGCCACGGCCAATTCGGTGCTGGTGATTTCCTTTGCCCGCGAGCGCTACGCGATCCTCGGCGATCCGATCAAGGCCGCGTCCGAAGCCGGTTTCGTTCGCTTCCGCCCTGTGCTCATGACCGCTTTGGCCATGATCATCGGCATGGCGCCGATGGCGCTGGGGCTCGGCGAGGGCGGCGAGCAGAATGCGCCACTTGGCCGCGCTGTCATCGGCGGCCTGATTTTTGCTACCATCGCCACGTTGATGTTCGTGCCGGTGGTGTTCAGCATGGTTCACAAGAAACAGCAGCCCGAAAATCAGCCTGTGGCTGACGTGGCTACCTCGGAGACTTTGCATGCCCACTGAGCAGACCCCCCCGGTGTCACGCCGCAAGCTCGGCCTGGTCGGAGTGATTGGCCTGTGCGCCGCCGGTGCCATCGTCGTGACCGGCATCATGGCCCGCGCCAAGACCGAGACCGACCTGAAGGCCTGGACCGACGATCAGGCGATCCCCAGCGTCGCCGTGGCGCCGCCTGATGCACGTGTGCTCAGCGCCACGCTCGATCTGCCCGGCCGGCTCGAGGCCTATTACCGCGCGCCGATTTTTGCCCGCGTCTCGGGCTATCTGAAGAGCTGGAGCGCCGATATCGGTGCACAGGTCAAATCCGGCCAGGTGATCGCCGAGATTGAAGCCCCGGACCTCGATCAGCAGTTGCTGCAGGCCCGCGCTGACCTTGTCAGCCAACAGTCCAGCGCCAAACTGTCGGAAGCGACGCTGAACCGCCGCAAGACGCTGGTGGCGTCGAATTTCGTCTCGGCGCAGGAAATCGACGAGCGCACCGCCGATCTGAACAACAAACGCGCCGCCGTGAATTCCGGCCAGGCTAATGTCGAGCGCCTGGAAGCGCTGGCCGGCTACAAGAAGATCACCGCGCCGTTCGATGGTGTTGTGACCCAGCGTAACACCGATGTCGGTGCGCTGATCTCGGGCGGCACCGGCACCGGCGCCGCGATGTTCGTGGTGTCTGATATCAAGAAGCTGCGCGTCTATGTCGACGTGCCGCAGAGCTATGTGCCGGCGATCAGGTTAGGCGCCAAAGCGATCATCAGTGTGCCCGATCATCCGAACAAGACGTTCCCGGCCACGGTGGAAGCCTCGTCGCAGTCCGTCGATGTGGCATCGGGCGCCACGCGCATGCAGCTCGTGCTCGACAACACCAACGGGGAATTGCTCCCGGGTGGTTATGCCAATGTGAAGATGAGCCTCGCGCGCGATTCCGCGCCGCTGCACGTGCCGGCCTCGGCGCTGATCTTCAACAAGAACGGCCTGCGAGTCGCGACCGTTGGGCCGGACGACAAGATCCTGTTCAAGACCGTGACCATCGCCCGCGACCTTGGCCGTGATATCGAACTCGCGTCCGGTATCGCCGCCGACGACCGCATCGTCATTGCGCCCCCGGATGGCCTCAGCGACGGCGACAAGGTCCGCATCACCGGCGGCAGCGCGCCGAAGGGCGGCAAGCCGACGGCGGAGACGGAGAAGAAGGAAGTGAAGGGCTAGGACGTATGCCGTCTCTTCTCCCTCCCCCGCAAGCGGGAGAGGGAGCGCAGCGCCGGTGCGTTCGATATTGATGATCTTGAGATGAAGGGCTGAGCTCCTTCTCTCGTCTAGCGACATAAAGCTCGCACCATTCCCGCGGCACAGCCGGACTCCCTCTCCCGCTTGCGGGGGAGGGTCGGGGTGGGGGCCCTTCAGCGCCTCCCTACACCCGCCACTCCAGCACACCATCACCTGCCGTGCTGATCGCGCCGGATGTCCCCACCGGCGTCTTGTCCTGATCCATCAGAAACGCCAGCGTCGCATTGTCCTGCGCCGGCACACGCGCCAGCGCGCGTTCATTGGCTGCGGTGCGCAGGATCACCACGCCGTGCTCGATCTCGCCGCCACGGCCGTAGATCACCGTGAAGCTTTCGACAGTACCGTTGCCCGAGGCCTCGGTCACATATGCTGGAACGGGCTTGCGGTTGCGATCGGCGTCAGCCTGCACATTGGTGTCCTGCGCGATCGCTTCCTTCGGCATATCCTTCGACACCACCAGCGCATGGTGTTTGGTGACGAAGCCGCCTTGCGCGTAGAGCAGTCCCGTCCTGGTGCCGGCGCGGATCTTGCGCACCATCGCGCAGGCGGCATGGGCCATGTAGTCATTGAGTGGGGCGCCAAAAAAGGTGAGACCGCCCGTCACCGTCGGCTGTACGTCGGCGCCGAGGCCGAGGGTGCGGCGGGCCATCTTCGGCACGCAGGGGAAACAGCTATAGAGCTCGATGGCGCCGAAATTCTTGCCGGAGCCGCCGACCAGATCCATCGCGGCTTTCAGCACGGCGTTCTGCGCGTGGCTTTCCACATACTGATCGCGATCGAGATAGTCGCGCGGCTCTTCAGCCGAGGCACCGCCCCAGATATGCACCATGCGGTCCTCGGGCACGCCGGCGGCACGCGCTTTCGCAAGGCTGGTGACGAGGATAGCGGCCGACTGGTTGACCATAGGATTGGCGACCATCAGCTTGGTATAGGGCCACGCGATCAGCCGGTTGTCGGGTGTCGGTGTGGTGATTTGTTCCGGTGTGTAAGCCTTCTTGATCCATGCCTCGGGATTGGTCGCAGCGACACCCGCATAGCGTGACCAGAGCTCGCCGGATTCGCGATGTGCCTCGCGCGGCGTCTGGCCCCAATGCGCGGCAGAGGCGGCTTCATAGAACGGATAGACCGTGACAGGCTTGGCAACGCCCAGCGCCGTTGCCATCGGCTTCTGGTAGTTGGCGCCGCGCAGCGGCTCCGGCGCATCCTTGGCGAATGGCGTCCAGGGTAGATCAACCTTGGCGCGTTCGGCCTTGGTGGCCGTGCCCTGCGATTCCGCGCCGGTGATTGCTGCCACCTGGGACTCGCCGCGCGCGATGCGCTTTGCGGCTTCATGGATATAGCGGATCGGGCTCTCGCCGCCGACCGGCCCGTAATAAGCGTGCTTCGGCGTGATACCG
The DNA here is from genome assembly GCF_058800725.1 of Tardiphaga sp. GW822-FHT04G09. Taxonomy (NCBI): domain Bacteria; kingdom Pseudomonadati; phylum Pseudomonadota; class Alphaproteobacteria; order Hyphomicrobiales; family Nitrobacteraceae; genus Tardiphaga; species Tardiphaga sp. GW822-FHT04G09. Next base: position 410,973 of record NZ_JBXAMO010000002.1, read on the forward strand.
AGCTTCTCGCTGAGTTGTTTCTCCGGCGCCGTGTAGCGCCAGCTCAGGAAGTTCACGATGTCGAGCGAGTCGATATCGCCAAGCAGCTTGCCGCCGGAATCCTGCTCCGCGCGCTTCAGCGCCTCAAGCATCAGCGCGAGCGGCTCGAGACCCTCCGTGAGCTCCTTCGGATGATCGGAGAACTCGCCGACGCCGACGATGACGGGAATGCGGTCTTCAGCTTGATTGGTCATTTTCTTGTTTCACTTTCTTCAACATCCTCAGCACCTCATCCTGAGGAGCGGCGACTTCGCCGCGTCTCGAAGGATGGCCAAGCCACTCATGGTTCGAGACGCGCGCGAAGGGCGCGCTCCTCACCATGAGGCCGTTTACTCGCTCACCAACATCGTCAGATGCTCGGCGGCCTCTGCGAAATCCTCCTTGAACTCCTGCACAACTGCGCCCGCCGACTTGACGCTGTCAATCAGGCCGACGCCCTGGCCCACGAAATAGCTGACCAGATCCCGTGCCTGCGCATTGCCGGCCGCGGCCGAACGGTCGATAGAGGCGAAGGCGTCGCGACTGATCAGGCTTTGCAGCGGCATGGGGAGTGCGCCTGGGCTATCCTCGCCGCGATCCCAGGCATCGGTCCAGACCGAGCGTAACTGCCGCGCGGGCTTGCCCGTGCGCCCCCTGGAGCGGATTGCATCGCGCGATGACGCGGCAATCATCTTCTCGCGAAAGATTTCGGAGGTTTCGGATTCCGTCGTCGCCAGCCACACCGAGCCCGTCCACACGCCGGCCGCGCCCATCGCCATGCAACCGGCCATCTGCCGTCCCGTCATGATGCCGCCGGCCGCCAGTACGGGCACCTCGCGCATCGGCTTGATCGCCTTGATCACCTCCGGCACCAGCACCATGGTCGAGACCTCGCCGCAATGGCCGCCGGCCTCGGTGCCTTGCGCGACGAGAATATCCACGCCGGCTGCCACCTGGCGGATCGCATGTTCCTTGGCGCCGACCAATGCCGCCACCGGTACGCCATGCGCCTTGCCCATCTCGATCATGGCCTTCGGCGGCACGCCGAGCGCATTGGCGATCAAGCGGATCGGATGATTGAACGAAACGTCGAGCAGACGTAGCGCGGTCTCGCCATCGAAAGGTTGCGGCTGATTGGCCGGCACTTCGGTATGTTTGAGCTCTATGCCGTATCTCTTCAGCAGGCCCCTGGTGAAATCACGATGCACCGGCGTGATGCGGCTCTCCAGCGATTTCCACGTCACATCCTTCTCGCCCGCGGTGGAAATATTCTCCGGGATCAGCACGTCGATGCCATAGGGCTTGCCGTCGACATGATCGTCGATCCACTTCAGTTCCTGCTCCAGCGTCTCCGGTGAATGCACGGTGGCACCGAGGACACCAAAACCTCCGGCGCGGCTGACGGCAGCCACCACGTCGCGGCAGTGGCTGAACGCGAGCAGTGGAAAATCGATGCCCAGCATCTCGCAGATCGGTGACTTCATCGGCGTGTCTCCCTGAATCTCGCATGACCCGCTTCATGCGGCGGGTTCGTGATGAACGCTAGCGTATGGGGAAGGGCGATGCCAAGCGGGCGGCATTCCGTCTGGCAAAATACGCGGCAACGATACCCGATTTCCTGCTTGCGCTTTCGCGTCATGCGGGAAATGCTGGCTGTAACAAGCAAAGCAAAGAATACAGGAGTGAACGCATGGCCGCTGCACAGCCGCAATCTGTCTCACATCACAATGCGCGCATTGATGTCGTGGTCGTCGGCGCCGGGTTCGCGGGGCTTTATCTGCTGCACAAATTGCGTGGCCTCGGCCTTGCCGTGAAGGTGTTCGAACAGGGCGGCGATGTCGGCGGCACCTGGTACTGGAACCGCTATCCCGGCGCGCGCTGCGATGTCGAGAGCATGCAGTACTCCTTTTCGTTCGATGAGGAACTGCAGCAGGAATGGGACTGGAGCGAGCGCTATGCGCCGCAGCCCGAGATTCTGCGCTATGCCGGCCATGTCGCCGATCGCTACGATTTACGGAAGGACATCCAGTTCAACACGACCGTCAAATCTGCAGTCTTCGACGAGCGCGCCAACCGATGGACGGTGACGACCTCCGACGGGCGGACCACCGTCGCGCAGCATGTCGTGCTCGCGACAGGTTGTCTGTCCAACGCGCGGACCCCCGAATTCCGCGGCATGAAGGACTTCAAGGGCAAGGTCTATCACACCGGCAACTGGCCGCATGAGCCGGTCGATTTCACCGGCCTGCGCGTTGGCGTCATCGGCACCGGATCGTCGGCAATCCAGTCGATCCCGCTGATCGCCGAACAGGCAAGCCAGCTTTATGTGTTCCAGCGCACCGCCAATTTCAGCGTGCCGGCGCGCAATGCGCCGCTGACTGATGCTGAACGCAAGTCGTTCCGCGATAACTATCCGGAAATCAGGCGCCGTGCCCGCGAGGAATTCAAGAACGGCATCGTGCAGCCGGTGCCGGACCGTGGCGCGCTCGACGATCCGGAACATGCAAGGCGTAAGAAGTATCACGCGCGCTGGACCTCTGGCGGTCTTACATTTATGGGCGTCTACAATAATCTGGTACTGGATCAGGGCGCCAACGATACGGCCGCCGATTTCATCCGCGAGAGGATTTCAGAGATTGTCAGCGATCCGGAGACGGCGAAACTTCTGCAGCCGAAGGATCATCCGGTCGGCTCCAAACGCATTTGCGTCGATACCGACTATTACGCGACCTTCAACCGCCCGAACGTGAAGCTGGTCGATATCAAGGCTCACCCTATCGAACAGATCCTGCCGCATGCCGTGCGCACCGGCGGCAAGGACTATGAGGTGGACGCGCTGGTGCTTGCCACCGGCTTCGATGCCATGACCGGCTCGGTCGCCAAGATCGATATTCGCGGCCGCGGCGGCCAGACGCTGAACGACAAATGGGCTGAAGGCCCGCGAACCTATCTCGGTCTGATGAGCGCGGGCTTCCCGAACCTGTTTATCGTCACCGGTCCCGGCTCGCCCTCGGTGCTGTCAAACATGATCGTGTCCATCGAGCAGCATGTCGACTGGATTAGCGATTGCCTCGCTTATATGCGCGACCGCGGCGCCGAGGTCATGGAGGCAACGCATCCCGCCGAGGACAAATGGGTCGCGCATGTCAACGAGGTGGCGGCCGGCACGCTCTATCCGCAGGCCAATTCCTGGTACATGGGGGCCAACATCCCCGGTAAGCCGCAGATTTTCATGCCCTATATCGGGGGCGTCGGGGTCTACCGGCAGATCTGCAACGAAGTCGCCGCGAAGGATTATGAGGGGTTTGCGATGACGGTCGGGGCGAAGCCGCGGGAGGCCGTGGCGTCGTAGAGTCGTGGAGGAGGGCGAGAGACTGCGCTCTCCCGGTTGTCATGGCCGGGCTTGACCGGGCCAACCATCTTCATGGGGTGCAGGGGGCAAAGACGGATGCCCGGATCAAGTCCGGGCATGACAGCGTTTGTGGTTAGAACGCCGTATACCCGCCGTCGATCACGAATGTATCCGCTGTGTGATACGACGATGCCTTGCTCATCAGATAGACCGCGATGCCGCCGAAATCCGAGGGCTCGCCGAAGCGGCGCACCGGGATGCGCGGCATCACATTCGCGACGAATTTTTCGTTGCCCATGATCCCCGCCGTCATGTCGCTCTTGATCCAGCCGGGCAGGATCGCATTCGCTGTCACGCCCTGCCGCGCCAGTTCGACCGCCAGTGCGCGCACCAGCGCGTTGATCGCCGCCTTGGTCGCCGCATAGTGCTCGTTGCGCGCAGTGCCGAAGATCGACGCGAGGCTCGATGTCGCCACCAGCCGCCCGAATTTGTCGCCGGCCTCGGCGCGTTCCGTCATGTGCCGCGCGGCGACCTGGAAGGCATGGAAGACGCCGTCCAGATTGGTGGCGAACATGGTGCGCCACTGTTCTTCGGTGCGGTCGATGAAATTGTGCCGGCCACCGCCGCCGATGCCGGCATTGGCGAAGCAGCCATCGACACGGCCGAATTTTTTGAGCGTGGCATCCATGGCCGACTTCACCGAGGCGGTGTCGGTAACGTCGCAGACCAGCGTGTCGACCTTGCCGGTGCAATCCGCCATGCTGGCAGCCGCCGCCTTGTTCTTCTCGGCATTGCGGCCCCAGATCGAGACGTTGCAACCGGCGGTGGCCAGCGCCTGCGCGATGCCGAGGCCGATGCCGCCATTGCCGCCGGTGATGACGGCCACGCGGCCGCTGAGGTCGAAAATGTGTGTTGGCGTTGCCATGTCAGCGTTTCCATGTTTGGCGCACGTTATGCCGTGCGTCCGTTGGTGGGCTGGTGTTCCCCAGGAAGCATGGACAAGCGCGTCTGAAAAATCAAATATGCCGCCCGACATACAAAGCTTCCACACCGCGGAATAAACACGCGGATCATCCCGTGAGGAAACCATGCAGTTCAAACACGTCACGCTCGATTTCGACGGCAATGTCGCCATCCTGAAGCTCGATCATCAGGAGGTCATGAACGCGGTCTCGGTCGACATGCTCGGCGGCCTCGGCGAGGCGCTGGACGAGATCGATGATCGCAAGGCGGATGTGCGCTGCGTGGTCCTCACCGGCGCCGGCCGTGCCTTCTGCACGGGCGCCAATCTTCAGGGGCGCAACAATCAGCTCACAAAGGCGCGCAGCAATGCCGGCGCCACGCTGGAGACTGCCTTCCATCCGTTCCTGCGCCGGCTGCAGAACCTGCATTGCCCGATCGTTACCGCGGTGAATGGCCCCGCCGCCGGCGCCGGCATGAGCTTCGCGCTGATGGGCGATCTCATTCTGTGTGCGCGCTCGTCCTATTTCCTGCAGGCGTTCCGCCGTATCGGTCTGGTGCCGGATTGCGGCTCGACCTGGATTCTGCCCCGCCTGATCGGCAAGGCGCGTTCGGTCGAACTGTCGTTGCTTGGTGAAAGGTTGCCGGCCGAAAAGGCGCTGGAATGGGGCCTCGTCAATCGTGTCTATGATGATGCGGCGCTGATGGATGAAACCATGAAGCTCGCCCATGAACTCGCCAACGGCCCGACCATCGCACTGTCGCTGATCCGCAAGCTCTACTGGGAAAGCCCGGAGAATTCCTTCGAGGACCAGATCAATCTCGAGGTCAAATCGCAGCGCGCCGCCGGCGCTTCGCCGGATTTCAAGGAAGGCGTTGCGGCGTTCCTGGAAAAACGTCCGGCCAAGTTCACGGGCCAGTAAGCCTTGAGCGCGGCGTCCGTCGCGGAGCTTTTGGCGCGCAGTGCGGTGGCGTGGTGCCCCGGCGCGACGGGCGTGGCGTCGGCAACACGGCTGTCCGGTGGCGCCAGTCAGGAGACGTGGTCGTTCGATATCACGCATCCCGATGGTGCCATCGGCGCCATCCTGCGCCGCGCGCCGCCCGGCTATGGCGCGGCGCCCGGCCGTGCTGCGGGTCTCGATGCCGAAGCGGTGCTGATGCAGCTTGCGCATGATGCCGGCGTGCCGTCGCCGAAGGTGCTGCATGTTCTCGAACCGGATGAGGATCTGGGAACGGGCTTCATCATGCAGCGAGTCGCTGGGGAAACCATCCCGCGCAAGATCTTGCGTGACAACGAATTCGCGCAAGCGCGCCCAAAACTCGCGCAACAGTGTGGCGGAATCCTCGCCGGCATCCATGGTCTCGATATTGCAGCACTGCCGCAGCTGCGACGCATGACGGCCGCGATTGAAATTTCCGATATTGCCAGGGAAATTGATGGGTTTAACTGGCCAAGGCCGGTTTTCGCACTGGCACTGCGCTGGTTGCGTGATCACGATCCCGGCCCGTCCGAGCGCGTCACTCTGGTGCACGGCGATTTTCGTCACGGCAATCTGATGATCGGGCCCGATGGCGTGTGCGCAGTGCTGGACTGGGAGCTCGCGCATCTCGGCGATCCCATGGAGGATCTCGGCTGGATCTGCGTCAATTCATGGCGCTTTGGAGCGATCGACAAACCGGTCGGTGGTTTCGGCGCCTATGAGGATTTGTTCGCAGCTTACGAGGCGGCGTCGGGCATCAAGGTCGATGCCGAACGCGTAAAGTTCTGGGAAGTGATGGGCACACTGCGCTGGGGCGTGATGTGCGTCGGGATGATGCAGCGATTTCGACTGGGGCCGGATCATTCGATGGAGCGGGCGATGATTGGGCGGCGCTCGTCGGAAACCGAGATTGATCTGTTGCGGCTTCTTGCTCCGCGCGCATGATCCCGAAAAATGGTTGCCGGTTTTCGGATTGGATCATGCGAAAGCAAAAGGGGGAGTGATGCAGGACGAACCGAGGCCGGACGAACTCGTCAAAGCCGTCGCGGATTTCCTGCGCAACGACATCACGCCGCAGCTGTCCGGTCATGCGGCGTTCAAGCTGCGCGTCGCAATCAATGCGCTCGATCTGGTGACGCGGCAATTGACGCTGGAAGGTGCGAGCAATGCGAGCGAGGCCGCAAGCCTCTCGGCACTGCTGGGCACCACGGGATCGCTCAACGAACTCAATCAAATACTCGCCGCGCGCATTGCGAGCGGTGAGGCTGATCTCGATACGCCCGGTGTGAAGGATCACCTGTGGCAGACGACGCTGGCGAAACTCGCGGTCGATCAGCCGAATTATGCGGCGTATCAACGGGAGCTGAAAAAATAGGGTGGGCACGGCGCAAGCGCGCCTTTGCCCACCCTGCGGCTGAAGCTACTTCCCCTTCCAGTTCGGCTTGCGCTTCTCCGAAAATGCCTTCGGTCCTTCGACATAGTCTTCCGACGCCGCCATTGCCTTCACCGCGGGATATTCGCGCTGTTCGGTGATCGCCTGTTCAAGCGACACTGCCATGCCCTTCTGGATTGCCTGCTTGGAGGCGCGGATCGACATCGGTGAGTTCTGGCAGATGGTCTCGGCCCAGCGCAGCGCGGCATTCAAGGCCTCGCCCTGCGGCACCACTTCATTGACGAAGCCGAGTTCATAACCTTCCTGGGGCTTCACGTGGCGTGCCGTGAGGATCATGCCCATGGCGCGCTTCATGCCGATCTGGCGTGGCAGGCGCTGCAACCCGCCGGCCAAAGCGGCGAGGCCGACGCGTGGTTCCGGCAGCGCGAAGGTCGCATTCTCGGCGGCGATGATCAGGTCGCAGGCCAGCGCGATCTCGAAGCCGCCGCCCATGGCGACGCCGTTCACAGCAGCGATGATCGGCTTGTCGCAATCGAAGCGTGCTGTGAGGCCGGCGAAGCCCGACGTGTTCCAGCCGCGCTTGCCGCCGGCGGCCTGCCATTTCAGATCGTTGCCGGCGCAGAACGCCTTGTCGCCCGCTCCGGTGACGATCGCCACCCACTGGTCGGGATCGGCGGCGAAGTCGTTGAACACCTCGTGCAGCTCGTTATGCGCGTCGGTGTGCAGCGCGTTGTAAACTTCCGGGCGTGACAGCGTCACGATGGTGATCGGTCCCTTGCGGGTCACGGTTGAGAATTGCAGAGCCATCGCGGCCTCCCTCTTGTTTTTCGTTGCGCAGAATATTTGCGGCCGGGCCGTGCGTGACTTGCCGCGCTTGACTTGATCGAACGATGCCATCTTAATCGCCCGATTAACAAGAGCAACAAAGCTCATCAAAACAATCGGGAGAGCGCCTTGGATTTTTCCTTGCCGGCCGATCTGGTCGCCTATCTCGCCGAACTCGATAGCTTCATCCTGCGCGAGATCAAGCCGATGGAAGACGCGGACGATAACATCCGTTTCTTCGACCATCGTCGCGAATGGGCGCGCACCGATTTCGACAATGGCGGGTTGCCTCGGCACGAATGGGAAGCGCTGCTGCGCCAGGCAAAGAACCGCGCCGACAAGGCCGGCCATCTCCGCTTCGCAATCCCGAAGCGCTATGGCGGCAAGGACGGCAGCAATCTCTGGATGGCGGTGATCCGCGAGCATTTCGCCGCCAAGGGTCTTGGTCTGCACAACGATCTGCAGAACGAACACTCCATTGTCGGGAATCTGCCGCTGGTGACGATGCTGGATCGCTATGGCCGCGACGACCAGAAGGAGATGATCGAAGGCTCCATCACCGGCAAGTATCGCATCACCTTTGGGCTCACGGAGCCCGAGCACGGCTCGGACGCCACGCATATGGAGACGACGGCGGTCGAGGCGACACGAGACGGCGTCAAGGGCTGGGTCATCAACGGCGAGAAGATGTGGACCACCGGCATGCATGTGGCCACGCATTGCGCGCTGTTCGCGCGAACGTCGGGGAATGACGGGGATGCGCGCGGCATCACCTGTTTCCTGGTGCCGGCCAAGGCCGCAGGCGTGAAGATCGAAGAATATATGTGGACCTTCAACATGCCCACGGACCATCCGCGTGTCTCGTTCACCGATGTGTTCGTGCCGGACGATGCGCTGTTCGGCGAGATTGGCCGCGGGTTATCGCTGGCGCAGTGTTTCGTACATGAGAACCGCATCCGCCAGGCTGCGAGCTCGCTGGGGGCGGCTGTCTATTGCATCAATGAGAGCGTGAAATACGCGCGCGAGCGAAAGCCGTTCGGCGAGGAACTGGCGCGCAACCAGGGCATCCAGTTTCCATTGGTCGAACTGGCGACGCAGGCAGAGATGCTGCGGCTGCTGATCCGCAAGACCGCATGGGAGATGGACCAGCTCACCCAGGCCCAGGTCGAGCACACGCTGTCCGACAAGGTGTCCATGTGTAACTACTGGGCCAACCGGCTGTGCTGCGAGTCCGCCGATCGCGCGATGCAGGTGCATGGCGGCATGGGCTATTCACGCCACAAGCCATTCGAGCACATCTATCGCCACCACCGTCGCTATCGCATTACGGAAGGCAGCGAGGAAATCCAGAAGCGCAAGGTCGCGGGATTCCTGTTCGGCTATATGGGCGCGGGGAAGCATTGAAATCGCGATTGTCCTAGGATGGGTGGAGCGCAGCAAAACCCATCTTTTGGTCGTGTGTGATTGATGGGTTTCGCGAACACGCTGCACCCATCCTGCGACTAGTTGATATGACCCGGAATTTCCGTAGGTGAAGTCACCAGATGCCGGGCGCCCGCGGAGGTCAGCTCCTCGCGGCCGCCATAACCATAGAGCACGCCGATTCCCGGAATGCCGTTATTCGCGGCGCCGATGATGTCGTGCTTGCGGTCGCCGATCATTATGGCCCGGGCGGGATCGGTGGAGGTCTCGTCCAGCGCGTAGCGAAGCAGATCGCTTTTGTCGACGCGGGTACCGTCGAGTTCCGAGCCGAATACGTGCGTGAAATACTTGCGCAGGCCGAAGTGCTCGACGATGCGGTCGGCAAATACATGCGGTTTGCTGGTCGCGACAAAGAGCCGGCGGCCGGAAGTATGAAGCGTCTCTAGCGTCGCGGTGATGCCGTCATAGAGCGTATTCTCGAACAGTCCGATCGTACCGAAGCGTTCGCGATAGAGTTCGACGCCGCGATCGGCGTCTTTCTCGCCGCCAAGCAGTGCCACGAAGCTGGCGCGCAACGGCGGCCCGATGCACCAGGTCAGTTCGTCCTGGCTGGGAACGGGGATGCCGAGCTTATCGAGCGCATACTGGATCGAGCCCGTAATGCCGATCTTGGGATCGGTGAGCGTCCCGTCGAGATCGAAAAAGACAGTGTCGATCACATGTTGCTTCATCTAGTTCGCATACCTTGCGGTGAGGTCGCGCGAGATCCGCGAGCCTTCGTCGATATAGCGGCGGATCGCGATAGTCGCGGCAGGTGTGCAGGTCCGGTAGGTCTGCTGGAAGCCGTTATAGCCGCGGTTGAAGCCGGCGATCATGCGGGCGCGGCGCTCGCCGGACGGCGTCTCGGCGTCGACCAGCGCCTGCATCTCGTTGCGCCACTTGTTGCCTTCGTTATTGCCGCAAATGCCGCGCAGGTAATGCAGCGCGCCGAGGATCTCCGACATCCGCTGCAGATCGTTGTCGAATGGCGCAGCCGCGTCCTGCCCCCGGGCAGAGCCAGCGCAGATCGTCACAACGGTCAGAATGAGGAGCAGATGCTTCAACATGAATGGTCCTGGAACCCGGCTGATATGCCTTTTCAAGCCGTCTGAAGCAAGGCAACGCTGCCGCAGCGGCAAGGAGCTATCTATGGTCCGACCAGGTCTTCCGCCATGGCAAGGATCGGACCGAGGCCATCGGTGGTCTTGAAAGCGCCGAGATCGTCCGGCGCGACCCACTGGAAATCGTCGAGTTCGTCGTTCAGCCTGGGTTCGCCAGCCACCCAGCGTGCGGCAAAGGACATGATCAGGTAATGCCCGGCCACCTTGTCGTTCGGCAGCACTTCGCGAAAGCCGGACAGGCCGACAATGTCGATGGTCAGCCCGGTCTCCTCCATCACTTCGCGCGCGAGGGCGACGGCGAGGGATTCGCCGAATTCCACGCGCCCGCCGGGGAGCGAATAGAAGCCCTTGCCGGGCGAGCGGGCGCGGCGGACCAGCAGCACCTTGCCGTCCCGGAAGATGGCGGCGCTGGTGGCGAGTTGCGGATGGGCGGGAGCAGCAATGGTCACGAGGTCACTGGGCCATGATGCTGTCAACGTTGGATTCCTGATCGCGGCCGTTGATGACGCCGCCGGCGGTTCCGACCATCGGCTTGACCCAGCCGGCAGCCTGTTCGGCCAGCATCGCGCGGGTGCGATCCTGCTGCACGGTGCGCATGGCGTCACCGACGGTGATCAGGATCTGCGTCATGTTCGTGACCAGCGCGTCGAATTCGGCGCGGATATCGGGGCGTGCAGCCTCATAGGAAGCGATGGCGAGATCGCGTGCCTTGAAGTTGGATTTGATGAAGTGCTCGGCATAGCTGAGCGGCTGCCACTCCAGAAACAGCTCATAGCAGTCCGGCATGTCCGGGATCAGCTCAAGCAGCATGATGGCTTCGTTGAAGTGATTCAGATAATCGGTCGCCAGACCCGTGCGTGGATTGATGTTCGCGGCCATCAGTTCAGCGGCGGACGCGACCGGGCCAGCACCGGCGCCGGCCAGGTCGTGATGGTCATGCTGCGCCGGTTGCAGGGCCGTCAGGGTCATGTGTCGCACTGTTGGTGTTTCGGGTTAAAACCGCCTGAACAAGGATTGCGGATCGAGAATGTGTGGGCGGTTTGTCATTACGTCGGCGCCGGAAGCGTTACGGCAGGTATTCGGCTATATTGAGCAGCCGAACTTCCCTGCCAGATACAATGTTGCGCCGACGCAGCCGGTTCCCGTTGTCATCGTTGAAAACGGATCCCGGCATTTCCGTCTGATGCGATGGGGCCTTTTGCCCTCCTGGGTCAAGGACCCGCGGAAGTTTACGCTTCTGATTAATGCACGCGCCGAGACGGTACAAGAAAAGCCTGCCTTCAAAAACGCGATTCGCCGCCGACGCTGTCTGATTCCGGCCGATGGTTACTACGAATGGCAAAATCGCGGTGAACGCAAACAACCGTATTTTATCCATCCACATGCAGGAGGTCCGATGGGCTTCGCGGGTCTTGCCGAAACCTGGATGGGCCCGAACGGTGAAGAAGTCGACACGGTTGCGATCATTACTGCGGAAGCCAGCACGGGCATGTCGGTTCTGCACCATCGCGTACCGGTGACGATCGCGCCCGATCATTTCGGCCGGTGGCTCGATTGCAGTGCGGATAGCGCATCTGACGTGATGACGATGCTCGCCGCACCCGGAGACGGCACCTTCGCCTGGCATCCGGTGGCGATGGCCGTCAACAAGGTGGCCAATGACGATGCACAGCTCATCCTGCCGATCTCGGCAGAGGAAGCTGCTGTGGAGCAGGTGAAGCCGTTGCGGGCGCCGCGCAAGGTGATAGTGAGCGAGGACGACGGTCAGGGCTCGTTGTTTTGACAGCAGGACGGGTAGAGCGTCTTCGCGAAACCCATCCTTGCTTTTCGCTACGCTCCACCCATCCAACAATTGCGACCTACGGCGTCAGGGGCCGGCCATCGAGCCACTTGGCATAGATCACGCGTTTCTGTTCGCCATAGCCGAGCGACTCGTAGAATGCCTGCACCTTGGTGTTATCCGAGCGCACCATCAGCTGCATTTTCTCGATACCGCGTTCGCGCAGCCAGTCTTCGGCTGCCGTCATGATGCCGCGGCCGAAATCCTGGCGCTGATGGTCCGGATCGACCGAGACGTAATAGACCCAGCCGCGATGGCCGTCATGGCCGACGAGTACGGAGGCGACGATGGTCCTTCCCTTGCGGCCGACCAGCACATCGGCATTGGTGCCGGCGCGCGCCAGCCGGATATCGGCTTCCGGATCGTTCCAGGGCCGCACCAGTCCGCAGCGCAGCCAGAGCTGGATGACTGCCTGAATATCGGTGTCGACGAGCCGGGCAACTTTCAATGTTGCACCGGCAGCAGCACCTTGCCCGGATTGAGGATGTTCAGTGGGTCCAGCATGGTCTTCAGGCTGCGCATCAGCTCGATGGCGACGGGGTCCTTCACCGAGGGCAGCTCAGCCGCCTTCATCTGGCCGATGCCGTGTTCGGCGGAGATCGAACCGCCCATGCGCAGCACGACCTCGAAGACGACTTCGTTGACGTCATGCCAGCGCGCCAGGAATTTCTCGCGGCCGTCGCTGTCCCCGAGCGTCTCCTTGGGCTGCGTGACATTGTAGTGGATGTTGCCGTCGCCGAGATGGCCGAACGGCACCGGCCGCGCGCCGGGCATCAGCTTCACGACGGCTGCGTTGGCTTCAGCAATGAAGGCAGGTACCGATGCGACGGGGACCGAGATGTCGTGCTTGATCGAGCCGCCTTCCGGCTTCTGCGCCGGCGAGATTTCCTCGCGCAGTTTCCAGAACGCCTGCCGCTGGGCGATATTCTCGGCGATCACGGCATCGTCGACGATGCCGTCTTCCATGCCGCGCTCCAGGATCGCTTCCAGCGTGGCGCGCGCGTCGTCGCGTCCCGAGGACAATTCCATCAGCACATACCAGGCGTGCTTGCCGGCGAGGGGATCGCGAATGCCGATGCCGTGGCGGACGCTGAAATCCACCGCGATATCGGCGATCAGTTCGAAGCTCGTGAGATTGCCGGCGGCCTCGGAGCGCGAGATGCCGAGCAGCTTCAGCGCATCGTCCGGCGATTTCAGGCCGACAAAGGCCGTCTCGACCGCGCGCGGCTTCGGAAACAGTTTCAGCGTTGCGGCGGTGATGATGCCCAGCGAGCCCTCGGCGCCGATGAAGATGTTGCGCAGGTCGTAACCGGTGTTGTCCTTCTTCAGCTTCGACAGGCCGTTGAGAATGCGGCCATCGGCCAGCACCACTTCGAGGCCCAGCGCCATCTCGCGCGCCACGCCATAGGCGAGCGCCGTGGTGCCGCCGGCATTGCTGGAGAGATTGCCGCCGATGGTGCAGCTCCCCTCGGAGCCCAGCGACAGCGGGAACAGCCGGTCGGCTTCCGCGGCGCGCTGCTGCGCGACCTGCAGCACGAGGCCGGCTTCCACCGTCATGGTGTTGGACGAGGTGTCCAGATCGCGCACCTTGTCCATCCGGCGCATCGACAGCACCACCTCGCCGCCATAGGGCGTCTGGCCGCCGACGAGGCCGGTATTGCCGCCCTGCGGCACCAGCGCGGTGCGCGTCTCGGTGGCGAGTTTGCAGATCGCGGCGACTTCAGCCGTCGAGCCCGGGCGCAGCACCAGCGGTGACGTGCCGAAGAACAGGTTGCGATCCTCGGTGACGTATTGATGCACATCGGCCTGATCGGTGATGGCGTATTTGTCGCCGACGATGGCCCGGAAGCGCGCGATGGTTTCGGGGGAGAGCGTGGGCGGCTTCGGCTGGACGATATTCATAACTATTCCCTTGGATATTTTCTTGGCGCGTTTCTTGGTCTCGCGTTCGATTTACACGGCGGCGCGGCGCAGCCGGTCGTTGATGGCTTCGCCGAGCCCGTGGTTCGGCACCGGCATCACCGCGATACTGGTGGCGCCCGAAGCGACGGCAGCTGCGTCGAGCGCGCGAAGATAGCCGAAAAGATTGGTGGCGGCTTCCTCGAGATCGCCTTGTTCAGACAAATTCAGGATAGCGGCGGCGCCCTCCATACCCGGCAGCGGGGCCGATCCGAAGGCCAGCAAGGCCTCACCGGGGCTGACGGCCTCGGCCAGCAGCCGCACCCGTGTCCGCGGCGCGTAATGCGAGGCCAGCATGCCCGGCGCCAGCGGCTGGTTTGTATCGCTCGCGGGTTCGTCCGGCGGGCTTGCCAGCGGCTGACCCAAGACCCGCTCGATCGCCTCGCGCGGCAGGCCGCCCGGCCGCAGCAGCATCGGCTGGTCGAAACAACCGACGATGGTGGATTCAACGCCCACCTCAACCGGCCCGCCATCGAGAATCATGTCGATCCGGCCCTCCAGATCGCTCAGCACATGGGCTGCGGTGGTCGGCGAGACGTGTCCGGAGATATTGGCCGATGGCGCCACCACGGCACCGCCAAAGGCCTGCAGCAGCGCGTGGGCCACGGGATGCGCCGGTACGCGGATGGCGACCGTATCGAGCCCGGCGGTGGCCAGGTCGGCAACCGGGCAATCCGCCGCCTTGGGCAGCACCAGCGTCAGCGGTCCCGGCCAGAACGCTTCGGCCAGCGCCAGCGCGCGCGCATCGAAGCGGGCAATGCGCCGGGCAGCGGCGAGATCGGCCACATGGGCGATCAGCGGATTGAACGACGGCCGGCCCTTGGCCTCATAGATCCCCGCCACGGCCCGCGGATTGGCCGCATCCGCGCCGAGCCCGTAGACCGTCTCGGTGGGGAACGCCAGCAGCCCGCCTGCGCGCAGGCAGCGCGCCGCCTCCACAATATGGGCGGTGTCGGCAGGGCTCATCCGGGTTGTCAGGCCTGTGGCCATGCAGGGCAGATCCTTGTTCTGGAAAATCGGTCAGGCTTCTTTACCGGGGTTCTTGCAGGATGCGAAACCCAAGGCTATAAGCCGCGCTCTTAGTCGGAGTGTGGCTCAGCCCGGTAGAGCACTGCGTTCGGGACGCAGGGGTCGCAGGTTCGAATCCTGCCACTCCGACCATGATTTCAATGGCTTAGCGCTCACTTGCAGCGCCCCTATTGGCCAGAATCTCCCGATTTTCATCCATCGGCTCACCGGCGATGTTCGGTGCGGCGGCGTGATCGCGCGCGGTGGAATCGCCGAATTCCGCCCCCACATATGCAGTCCCATGCGTCGCGCCGGCGTCCGCTTGGCATCATTTCTCGCCGAGAGATAAGCCTTCCCTGATGACCCCACCCAATGCCCTCCGCGATTTCGTTGATCGCCACGACCGTCTTTTTGTCCTGACCGGTGCCGGCTGCAGCACCAATTCGGGTATTCCCGACTATCGTGACACCGACGGCAACTGGAAGCGGACGCAGCCCGTGACGTTTCAGGCGTTCATGGGCGAGGAACTGACGCGGCAGCGCTACTGGGCACGCAGCCTCATCGGCTGGCGGCGGTTTGGCCAGGCGCGGCCGAACGATGCGCATCACGCATTGGTGCGCCTCGAACAGCTCGGCAAATGCGAGGTGCTGCTCACCCAGAATGTCGATCGGCTGCATCAGGTCGCCGGCAGCACGGGGGTGATCGACCTTCATGGCCGGCTCGATCTTGTTCGCTGCATGGGATGTGAACGCCGCATCCAGCGCGACGAGTTTCAGCATGAGATGGGTCGCTTGAACGCAGGATGGCTCGACCTCGATGCGGCCGTCGCGCCTGATGGCGATGCCGATCTGGAGGGCGTTGATTTCGCGTCTTTCGTGGTGCCGGCCTGCACGCAGTGTGGCGGCATCCTCAAGCCGGACGTGGTGTTCTTCGGTGAGAACGTGCCGCGCGACTTCGTCGATGCTGCGCTCGGCCATCTGCACAAGGCCGACGCTATGCTGATCGTCGGCTCATCGCTGATGGTGTATTCGGGCTTTCGCTTCGTTCAGGCCGCTGTGCGTGCCGGGATCCCCATCGCGGCGATCAATCTCGGCCGCACGCGCGCCGATGAATTTCTCAGCTTCAAGGTCGAAGACCGCTGCGAGGATGCGCTGACGTTCCTGTTGTAGCGGCGGCGATGGCCGCGGAGACAAGCGGCGGCAGCTTAGGCCGCAAGGTCCCACAGACGTGGACAGCCGCGCAAAACCACGGCCCGGCCCGTAGGTGTCAGCGTCGGATCAGTGTCCGACAGCGCGACGAGCCCCATCGCAACCAGCTGATCGAGAACGTAACGGTTCAGCCGAACGGGCAGGCCGGCTGGGCGGAGTGCCCGCAGCGTGTCCCATTGATTTTCGGTGAGCTGATATTCGGTCTCGGTCGACATGGTGTCCTGCTTAGGTCAATCAATTCAGTGTGGGTGGCTTACGAGCGTCGCATGAATTTGATGCGACAACGCGACGGCTAAATCTGGGAATCACCGGATTGTTAGGCGATGCCAAGGCGCTGCTTTTGCGCAGCTGTCACATGGACGTGCAACAGAACGCGCAAACACAAGCGCGAATCACGGCGTGCTCAGACCTAATGAAAAGTGGAACGATGTGCCACCCGCATTGAGAAATATCATTCAGCTGATGCGCGCGCGCCTCAGCTGGGGATGGCTTGGCGCAATCCTTAGCATAGCGATCGCGACCATTGCGTTTATGGCGCTGACCAGGGCGCTCAAGGGCGTGGATTTCGCCCATGTGCTGGCGGCGATGCAGACGGTGCAGCCGACGAGCATTGCGCTCTCGCTGTCCCTGGTGGCGATCTCCTATGGCAGTCTGACGCTGTATGACTGGCTGGCGCTGCAGATGATCGGGCGGGGGGACATTCCCTTCAGGATTGCAGCGCTGGCCAATTTCACCAGCTATCCCATCTCGCACGGCACCGGCGCCGTGCTGCTGGTCTCATCGGCGGTGCGCTACCGGATCTATGCACCACATGGCATCGGTCCTGCCGGCGTCGCGCGTATCTGCTTCCTGACCGGACTCACCTTCTGGCTCGGCAATCTCACCGCGCTGGCGCTCAGCACCCTGCATGAGCCGGGCGCCATCAGCCGGATCGATCAGCTCTCGCCCGAGATCAACCGCTTCATCGCTGTCGCAATTCTCGTGGGCATCGTCGCCTATGTCGCCTGGACGTGGAACGGTATGCGGACGCTCGGCGGCCGCAACTGGTCGGTGCCGGTGCCCAGCGGGCGCAACGTGTTCTTTCAGATCGGCATCGGGCTCGTCGATCTCGGGGCGGCGGCGCTGGCGATGTATGTGCTGATCCCCGAAACGATGGATATCGGCGTCGCGCAGGTGATCGTCGTCTTCATCGCTGCGACGCTGTTGGGATTCGCCAGCCACGCACCCGCGGGCATTGGTGTGTTCGACGCAACGATCCTGGTCGGGCTCGGCGGCGAACATACTGAAAAACTGCTGGCCGTGCTGCTGCTGTTCCGGCTGTTCTACCACCTGATCCCGTTCGTGCTGTCGCTGGCGCTGTTCGGCGCCGTCGAGGCCTATCGGAATGTGAACAGACGCAAGCTGGCCTGAACTACTTCGGCAACGTCAGCACCGCCGATTGCGCGTAGCCGCGGAACGGGCGTTTGAAATCGAGATTGGCATGGTGACGCTCGGCGAGCGTCTTCAGCACATCGAGAAGTTCGCGGCGCGGCGTCACGTCGAACAGTGTCAGCCAGCGCAGCAGCAGTGTGCTGGCGAGTTTGGGCAACCGCTCCTGATGGCCGAAATCGACGATGTGCAGTTGTCCGCCGGGCTTGAGCTGCGACACGGCGTGATCGAGCACATCCTGCCAGCTCGGGATCATCGACAGGGTGTAGGAAATCATGACGTGATCGAATGACGGAACGGCGAAGATGCGTGCCGGATCGAAATTCGTCGCATCGCCATGGGCGACGCGGACGGTATCCGCGAGGTCGTTGCGTGCAATCGATGCGATGGCCGTGGTCAGCATCTCGGTCGAAATATCGATGCCGTAAAATACCGCCTGTGGATATTTCCGGGCAGCCTGAACGAGATTGCGGCCGGTACCGCAGCCGATCTCCAGCACCAATGCGCCCGGCACCGGCGCCAGTTCGGCGATGAGCTGGTCGCGGCCGAGAAGATAGTACCGGCGCGTCGCGTCATAGATGAAGCGCTGCCAGCGATACATCCGGTTCATGCGATGCGTGGCCTCGTTCGACCACGCAGGCTGACCGCCATCCTCGTATTCGGAGACAATCGTCATGGCTCACCTCATCGCTCAACTATCAGCGCGATCCTTTTCATCGCCACACGACAGCGGTGTGACAGTGGCTTTGTGGCAAGAAAGTCGCTGATTGGAGAAGGTTCTGTCGCAAAACCGCAGTCTGCGCTTGATAAAAATATCAGATTGTCGATTCGAAGGGTCCAAGAAGCCGATGAATACGCATCTGATCGCCGACGCCGTTCGCAATAGCCGTGGTCGCGAGGAAACGACGATCTGGGACAGGCTGTTTGCCTTCTGGTTCCGCCGGCTGGTCTACACCCAGATCTGGGAAGATCCCGAAGCGGATATGGCGGCACTGCAGCTGGCGCCCGGTTCGACCATCGTCACCATCTCCAGCGGCGGCTGCAATGCGCTGTCCTATCTGTCGGCGAAGCCCGAGCATGTCTATGCGGTCGATCTCAACGAGGCGCATCTGTCGCTGTTGAAGCTGAAACTCGCCGGCTTGCGCGCGCTGCCGAACTATCAGGACTTCTGGAAATTCTTCGGCGAAGGCGCGTCGGATACCAATGTGGGTCTGTACCGCGAACGGCTGCGCCCGCTGCTCGATGCCGAAGCGCGCGGCTATTGGGACGAACGCGATATCCAGGGCCGCCCCCGTTATGGTTACTTCAGCGACGGCTTCTATCGCCATGGCGCGCTCGGCCGCTTCATCGGCTTCGCGCATGGTCTGGCGAAGCTCGCCCGCATCGATCTCAAGGCGTTACTGCACGACGACGCCCAGTCGCCCGCGCGCAAGCGCGCGCTGGAGCGCCTGCACTGGCTGTTCCATTCGCGGCTTGCCCGTATGATGACGAAGACGCCGGCCCTGTTGTTCAGCCTCGGCATTCCGCCGCAGCAACGCACGCTGCTCGGCGGCAATCAGCCGCTCAATGAAGTGCTGCATCAGCGCCTGCTCGCGCTGATCGACGTGCATCCGAACGCGAACAATTATTTCGCCTGGCAGGCGCTGAGCCGCAGCTATGTCGGCCCCGGCGACAAATGCCTGCCACTGTATCTGCAGCAGAGCCGCTATGCGGAAACTGCCAGCCGCGCCGCGCTGGTCACACCGGTCCATGCCAATCTGCGCGTGTTCATTGAGAGTCTGCCGGCCCGCCAGATCGACGCGGTGGTGCTGCTGGATTCGCAGGACTGGATGGCGCCGGACGAAATCCGTGCGCTGTGGGATGCGATCGACCGCGCCGGCAATGACGGCATCCGCGTGATCTTTCGCACGGCCGGCGCCGAATCGCCGCTGGACGACCCGGAACATGCTTCGCTGCGCGAGACGTGGCAGCGCGACGACGCGCGCAGCGCTGCAGGTCTGGCTGCGGATCGCTCAGGCATCTATGGCGGGTTTCATCTGTATACGCGGAAGGGGTGATCCTAACCTCGCCTCGCTTGCGGGGAGAGGTCGTCCTTCGCATGCGTAGCATGTGAAGGCGGGTGAGGGGGACTATCCTCATGCTCGGAGCCTGCTGATAGTCCCCCTCATCCGTCTCGAACGCGCTTCGCGCCTTCGAGCCACCTTCTCCCCGCATGCGGGGAGAAGGAATCGGCTCACACCCCCAGATAAATCTGCTGGATGTACTTGTCGCCGGCGATCTCCGCCGACGTTCCCTCACGGATCGTCCGCCCGTGTTCCAGCACATAGATCCGATCCGCGATCCGCAGCGTCGATGTCGCGTCCTGTTCGACGATCAGGATCGCTGTACCGTCTTTCCTGATCTGCTGGATCGAGTCGAAGATCAGTCCCTTTAGCCGCGGCGCGATGCCGACAGAGGGCTCGTCGAGCAGCAGCAATTCCGGACGTCCCATCAGCGCGCGGCCGATGGCGACCATTTGCTGCTCGCCGCCGGACAGTGTGCTGGACTGTTGCCATTGCCGTTCGCGCAGCACCGGGAACAGCGCGAAGACGCGCTCCAGGTCCTTCTCGACGTCGGCGTTATTCTTGCGAAGGTAAGCGCCGAGCTGCAGGTTCTTCAGCACCGAGAGTTCCGAGAACAGCTTGCGCCCCTCAGGACAGTGGCAGATGCCCCTGGCGACGACATTATACGGCTCGATCGGATGCAGCGACGCATCCTTGAAGTTCAGCGTACCCTGCGAGGCGATGCTGCGCGAGATGGCCTTCAGCAGCGTGGTCTTGCCGGCGCCATTGGGGCCGAGCACGCCGACGAGTTCGCCTTTCTCGACCTTGATCGAGACGGACTCGATCGCCAGCGCCTTGCCATAGCTGACCTTGAGATCGGCGACTTCAAGCAGGGGCATGAGCGTCCTCCGTCTTGCCGATATAGGCCTCGATCACCTTCTCGTTCTTCACGATCTCTTCGGGCGGGCCGATGGCGATGATCTCGCCGAAATTCATCGCGATGACGCGCGATACCAGCGCCATGAATTCGCGGAGTTTATGTTCGATCAGAAGGATGGTGAGGTTTTCCTCGCGATGCAGCCGGCGGATCAGTTGTGCCAGTTGCTCGATCTCGCTGCTCCCCAAGCCTGCAAAAGGCTCGTCGAGCAGCAACAGGTCCGGCCGGGTTGCCAGTGCGCGCGCGATTTCGAGCCGCCTGAGGTCGCCGTAAGGCAGCGTCTCCACCGGCTCCCTGTCGCGTCCGCCAAGTCCGACCTGGGCGAGCAGATAGCTGGCGCGCGCCTCTTTGTCCTTGTCCTCGCTGGCGCGGGGGGACATACAGGCGACCAGCACGTTCTCCAGCAGGTTCATGCCGACGAACGGGCGCGTGAGCTGGAAGGTTCGCGCCATGCCGCGATTGACGACCTTGTATGGCGCGAGCTCACGCACCAGATCGCCGTTGAAATAGATGGTGCCGGAAGTCGGCTGCATGAAGCCGGTGAGGATGTTGAACAGCGTGGTCTTGCCGGCGCCATTGGGACCTAGAATGCCGGTGAACTCGCCTTTCTTCAGGGTGAAGGACGCGTTCTTGACGGCGGTCAGGCCGCCGAAGCGCTTGGTCACGCCGTTGACTTCGAGCAGGTCGGTCATCGGAAACGCTCCGTCATGCGGCGCCACAGGGGAGCGATCAGTCCGTTGGGCAGGAAGAACAGGATCAGCATCAGGGTCAGCGTGTAGATCCACAGCCGGTATTCGCCGAAGCCACGCAGCATCTCGGTGAGCAGCGTCAGCAGGATCGCGGCAACGGCAGCGCCGTAGATCGAGCCGATACCGCCGACATAGACCATGATGATGACGGTGATCGACACCACGACGGAGAACAGCGGCGGCGACACCTGGAGCTGGTAATGCGCGTAGAGCGCGCCGCCCAGACCGGCAAAGCCGGCCGATATCATCAGCGACACGATCTTGTAGAAGGTGACATTGATGCCGGCGGCCTGACAGGTGGCCTCGTCGCCGCGGATCGCACGCAGCAGCAGGCCCCAATGGGATTGCGCCAGCAGCGTCAGCGCGATCACCGTGACCGCCAGAATGGCGAGCACGAACCAGTAGTAATGCAGCGGATTCTTGATGAGGGGATCGAGGCCGTAGAGGCCTTCCTCGCCGCCGGTATATTCCCAGAAGATCAGGCACAGGCGCTGCAGGATGGCGGAGGCCGACAGCATGGCCAGCGCAAAGTAGGGCCCGCGCAGGCGCAGCGTGGGGAAACCCACCAGCAGGCTGAAGGCGATGGCGATGACGACGCCCAGCGGCAGGCTGATCCACGGGCTGGCGGACCAGATGCTGGAGAGGAAACCGGCGGTATAGGCGCCGGTGCCGATGAACAGCGAGTGTCCGAAGTTCTCGCGGCCGGTGAGGCCGGACATGAAGTCCCAACTCGACGCCCAGATGCCGTAGATGGCGCACACTGTCAGCACGCCGGTGAGATAGTTGCTGGCGGCGAACATGGGCGCCAGCGCGAGAATGGCGACGACGATGATCCCGCCGGCGATATCAATCGGTGAAATGCGCTTCATGTCAGAACGCCGCCCGTCGACCAAGGATTCCGGATGGCCGTATCATCAGCGTGACGACGACCGCGACCAGCGACACCAGCTCGGTCCATGATGACGAAATCAGATAGGCCACGATGGTCTCGGAATAACCGAGGATCAGCGATGCGATGATACTGCCGGGGATCGAGCCCAGCCCGCCAACGATGACAATGGCGAAGGCCTTCACCATCGGCAGCAGGCCCATGGTCGGCTGCACCGTAAGGAACGGCGACACCAGTACGCCAGCGAGCGCCGCAGTGCCGGCGGAGATCGCCATCACGATGGAGAAGATGCGGTTGGTCGGTATCCCCATATATTGCGCGGCTTCCGGATCCTGCGACACCGCGAGGATGGCCGCGCCGAGGCGCGTGCGCTGGATGAACAGCCACAGGCCGAGCAGCACGAGGACACCGGCAACGAGTGCCAGCAGGCGCTGGCCGGAGATATCGACGCCGCCGATCGATAGCTTGTCAGCGACGAATGAGGGGACGTTGCGATATTCGGAGCCGAAAGTGATGAACAGCGCCTGCTCCACAGCCAGCGACACAGCCAGCGTGATCATCAATACGGCAAGCTGTGACGATCGCAGTGGACGCACCAGAAAGCGCTCCATCACCACGCCGAAGCCTGCGACCATCAACACTGCCAGCGGTGCAGCGATGAAGAGCGGAACGCTGAGTAGCGAGGTGAGGACATAGGCCGCATAGGCGCCGAGTGCGTAGAACGAGCCATGGGCGAGATTGAGGATGCGGGCGACGCCGAAGATCAGGGTGAAACCAACGGCCAGCATCGCATAGATGGCGCTGGAGACCGCGCCGTAGATCAGAATCTGAAGCATGAGAACCCGCTGTTGAAGACCGGACAGAAGAGGGCGAACGCGTGAAGGTTCGCGCCTCCCTTTTTCCGGCCGGCGAGAGGATCGCCGGCCGTGCGGTTACGCTGCGATCATGATGATCGCGATCAACAGGTCAGTTGCTCATCCAGGGCGGCGCGATCATCGGTCCGGTGGCGGCTTCCTTGGGCCAGACAACGACGCGCTCGCCGTTCTTCTGCCACTGCACGAACAGGAGGTTCTGCAGTCCCGGTCCGGTCTTCACGTCGTGAAGTTCGTCGAAGACAAGCTTGCCGGCGATGCCGACATGGTCGGTCTTTTCGAGCTCCTTGATGACCGCGTCCGGTTCGATGGAGTTGGCGCGTTTCACGGCGTCCGCATAGACGTAGACCGAGTCGTAGGCGCCGATGCCGGTGTAAACAGGGGCGGTGCCGAAGCGCTTCACGAATTCATCCCAGAACGGAATGGTCTTTGGCGTAAGCGGCGCGCGGATCGCGAACATGCCGACGGTTTCGGCATTGGCCTTGCCGCTGACGCGGGTGAAGAAGTCGGCGTCCTGGCTCTTCACGTCGATGCCGCCGATCGGAATCGGCACCTGAGCGTCATGCCACTGCTTGACGAAGATGTCCGAGGAGGCGTGCGACAGGATCACGATCAGATACTGCGCGCCGGAATTTTTCACCTTGGCGAAGAGCGGCGAGAAGTCCGAGGTCGAGGTGTCGAAGAACTCGGCCAGCGTCACGTCGGTGCCGCCCTCGGTGGCGCCCTTCTTCAGGATCGGAACGAGGTCCTGCACCCATTTGGCGTTCTCGCCGACAATGGCGATCTTCTTCAGGCCCATTTCGCCCTTGAGTTTGCCATTGATGAAGTCGACCAGCGCGCGGGCCTGATGCGCGGCGTTGATGGGGAAGGCGCGGAAGATGTATTTGTAGTTGTCGTAATCCGACTTCACCTTGGCGGTGATCGCGGGCGATGCAGCGCCGACGCCGATATAGATCGTCTTGGCGCTGGAAATATGCGGCAGCTGGGCCAGCGTCACGCCTGACGTATAGCCGCCGATCAGCACATTCACCTTGTCGTCTGCGGTGAGCTTCTTGATCGCGGCAATGCCCTGTTCGGGATTCTCGGTCTCGTCGGCGACAACCATTTCGAGCTTGCGGCCGAGCAATCCGCCTTTCGCGTTGATTTCTTCGATGGCCAGCTTGGCGGCGTTCTGGGTGTCGCGGCCGACCTGCAGCTGGACCGACGTCGGAATGCCGATCTTGATCGGCGCTTGCTGGGCAGATGCTGGAGCAGTGGAAGCAAGGGCGCCAGCAACAATCATACTCGCAGCCGCAAGCGGCCTCAGAAATGAGTCCATGGTGTCTCTCCCTAGATGCATCTGGGTCGTTGCCCGATGCTTTTTTGTGTGATCACAGACTGCCAAGTGCGGCGAGAGCAAGTCAAGGAGGATTGCGCGTAGCAACACTGTGTCGCGGATTAAATTGCGAGCATTCACAACGTGTTTCTCTGCTGCGATGCGATGACGCGGATGAGCAATGTGCCAGCAGTTGTAGATGCACAATCAGCTGTGCGAGGCTTGACGCCCTTGGATCATCTCGCCGGATGAGCATGGAGAAGCCGGGATGGAGGAACGGAGTGCAGACACCAGGTCGGCCTTTCAAGCTATTCGCGCCATCGACTACACGGTCATCTTCGTCCGCGACATGGAGGCGATGCGTTGCTTCTACGAGACGGTGCTCGGCTTTTCGCTGCAGCGCGTGCTATCGTCCGGCTGGATAGAATTTCGCATCGGCGGCAACACGTTAGCCTTGGCCATACCAAGCCGCACCGCGTCAGATAGTCCGGTCCCGGTTGGCAGTGCAGCACTTCAGCTTGCCTTCAAGGTTTCCGTTGCGGAGGTAGATGCGTGTGCAGAGGAATTGGTGCGGAAAGGTATCAGCCTCGTGTCGCCGCCGACCGATCAGGTCTTTGGACATCGCACGCTGTTCTTTCGCGATCCCGACGGGAATTTGCTGGAGGTGTTCGCTGATATCTAGGCGCCACCGGTGCTCTGCACGCGATCGGACGCACGTAGTCGCAGCAATGACGCGGATCGCATGATGCGCAACGGTCGCGCGTTTGGTGTTCGGAATCGTCTGCCAAGGGGTGGGACCGCCGACGCAGGTAATAACGGCGGCCCCGTGCCGAGCATTGAAATTCGGGGTTGGAAAGCGACTTCCAAACCCCACTGCGCGACGTGGTCGACGCTATCCCAGCCGTGTTTTGTCGCAACTTAAACCAAATCTTAACCTAACCGATTAGGCTTACCTGGCCGGTTTTTCGAGCATTTCTGGCAAGGGTGGAGAATAATCTACTCCGCAGCACGGGCCAGCAGCGTGATATCGTTGGCATTGGCGCAATAGTTCTCGTAATTCGCCGCCGCCGTTTTGGCTGCGAGGTGGGTCCTGCAGGCCCGCTTGTGTGCGCAACTGGCGCAGGCATGGCGCATCTCCATCATATGCGGCGGCTGGATCCTGGCAATGGCGGCCTCGTCGAAGCCGAGCGCGCGCAGCATCCGCGGCAATTCCTCGGCGCCGTTCACGCCCTTGCGCACGATCGTATCGAGATCGCCTGGCGCAAGGCCGAGTTCGTGGGCCATGCGTTTGAACTCGCCGCTGTCGAGCGCGCCGAGTTCGTTGAGCTGGCGGCGCTGGATCAACCAGTCGCCAAGGCGTTCGATGAAATTACTGACGAGGGGATAGGGCTGGACGGATGTCATGGCAGTCTCCGCTGCTGAAGTGATTGAGCGGAGGGTCGGCGCAGCGGCGCGGAGTCGCATTGCGCTGGATCAATTGGGCGGGCCCGAGGGGACGGTTAGTCTTACCGCCAGAAATGCCTGCGCTGCAGGCGCTTTCGGGGAAACTCAGGGCTGGATTCAGCGTTATCCATGCTTAACTTAGCAACATTGTAGTCCAGAAGCCGGAACCGGCCTCGGGAGGCGTAAATGAGTTTGAAGCGGTTGATTGCGGCCTCGGCCGGCATTGCGCTGCTGGCGAATTGTGGTGCCGCGCAGGCCGATTCCTACAAGCCGGGCGAATACCTGCTACTCGATCTGCAGAAGGCCGTGCTGTCGCCGAAATTGCTCGGCCCGCCCGCGTCATTCGAGCCGGTGCAGATTCAGGCCAAAGCCGATGCCAAGACGGATGCCAAAGCCAATCCGGTAAAGGCGACGCCGCGTGTTGCGCGCGCGCAGGCTGCCAAGCCGGTGGCGCAGCGCGCCGCTGCGCAGAAGAAGGTTGCTCGCAGCCGCCGTGGCAATCCGCTCGATGCCAATGCGGCGGATACGCGGGTGCAGGTCTGGCCGTGCCGCACGGGCGGTATCTGCAACTGGAGGAAATGAGAAAGGCGGCGGATGACTCCGCCGCCCGTTCCGTCTTCAAGCCGAGGCCTGATTGATTAGGCCTTGATCTCTTCCACGCCGCACCATTCGGCGATGAACAGCGCCAGCGCCGTCGTCGTCTTCTTCAGCGAGGGCAGGTTGACGCCTTCGTCGAAACCGTGGACGCCGCGCGAGATGCAGCCGTAGTTCAGCGTCGGCACGTTGTCGAACAGCGCATAGACGCGGCTGTCGAGATAGGCCAGCGAGATTTCCGGCTTCGGCTTCTGGCCGAATACCGCTTCATGCGCCGCGGCCAGTGTGGCTTCGGCGTCGGAGCCCGGCTTGAGCTCGTAGCCTTCGGCCTGGAAGCCGTTGAAGGTCACGGTCGGCGGGATGTTCGACAGAAACGGATCCTGATGAGCGAAGGCGGCGACGCAGTCGGTGATCTCCTTCTTTGCAGCTTCGGCGGTCTTGCCGGGCAGCAGCGAGATGCGGAAGTCCACCTTGCACCAGGCCGGGACCGAGGACGCCCAGTCGCCGCCGGCGATCTTGCCGATGTTCAGATTGACCGGCTTCTCGATGTTCTTGAAGTGCTCGTGCTGGTCCTTGGTCGCATTCCATTTGGCTTCCAGCTTGCGCAATTCGCCAATGATGCGATAGGCGCCGTCGATGGCGTTGGCGCCCGTGCCCATGCGCTGCACATGCACCGGCACGCCGCGAACTTCGACCTGGAACCAGACCACACCGATATTGGCGCGGGTGATCGTCTCGTGCGAGGGCTCCGATACCACCACCGCATCGGCCTTGTAGCCGCGCAGATGCGTCATCAGCGCGCCGTCGCCGGTGGACTCTTCTTCCACCACGGACTGCAGATAGACGGTGGCCGCCGGCTGCAGGCCGAGGCTCTTCAAGGCGTCGAGGGCGAAGATGTTGGAGGCGCAGCCGGCCTTCATGTCGCCGGCGCCGCGGCCCTGCATCCAGTCGCCCTGGATCACGGGATCGTAAGGCGGCGTGGTCCACATGTCGTGAGGGCCTTCCGGCACCACGTCCACATGGCCCTGCATGATCAGCGAGCGGCCCTTTTCCTCGCGCGGATAATGGGTGCCGACCACGATCGGCGCGGTCGAGTGCAGGTCGTCCCAGGCGCCGGCGCCGGGATGATGGCCGAGCGCTGCGCGGTCCATCTCGAAGCGCTCCATCTTGTAGCCGCGCGCCTTCATGGCGCGGAACATGAAGTCCTGCATCGTGTGTTCGTTGCCGCGGGTCGAGACATGGCGAACCATGTCCTGAGTGAACTTGACCTGGGCATCGAAGCCCTTGTCGACTGCGGCGATGATCTTGTCGCGAAGTGTGGGATCGAGTGTCATTGATGGTGACCTTGTTCTTGTGTGATGTAATCAGGCGGACAGAGCGGCTTCGAGCTTGTCCATGCCTTCGTCGATGATCTTGTCGTCGGCGGTCAGCGGCACCAGCACGCGCACGGTGTTGAAGTTGACGCCGCAGGACAGCAGGATCAGGCCTTCCTCGGTGGCGCGCTGCGTCACCTTCTTGGTCATCTCCGCATCCGGCGCATCGCTGCCGCGCTCCTTGACGATGTCGAAGGCGATCATGGCGCCGACATTGCGGACGCCCGCGATCGGCACGAGATCGTTGCGCTGCTGCATCTTCTTGAGACGGGCCACGATGTTCGCACCGATGACATTGGCGCGGTCGACCAGCTTCTCCTTCTCGAACACGTCGAGCACAGCAAGCGCCGCAGCCACGGCCAGCGGGTTGCCGGCATAGGTGCCGCCGAGGCCGCCCGGATCGGCAGCGTCCATGATCTTGGCCTTGCCGATCACGCCCGACAGCGGAAAGCCGCCGGCGAGGCTCTTCGCCACGGTGATGAGGTCAGGCTTCACGTCGTAATGTTCCATCGCGAACATCTTGCCGGTGCGGCCGTAACCGGTCTGCACCTCGTCGGCGATCAGCACGATGCCGTTCTCGTCGCAGATCTTGCGCAGCGCCCGCATCAATTCCGGCGGCGCCTGGTGGAAGCCGCCTTCGCCCTGCACCGGCTCGATGATGATCGCGGCAACGCGGGCCGGATCGATATCGGCCTTGAACAGGAAGTTCAGATACTTCAGCGACTCTTCAACGGTGACGTCGAGCTGCGGCACCGGGAACGGCACGTGCCAGACTTCCGGGATCGCGGCGCCGAAGCCCTTCTTGTAGGGCTGCACCTTGCCGGTCATGGTCATGGTCATGGCGGTGCGGCCATGGAAGCCGCCGGTGAAGGCGATGACGCCGGCGCGGCCGGTCGAGGCGCGCGCGATCTTGATGGCGTTCTCGGTCGCTTCCGCGCCGGTGGTGAAGAAGGCGGTCTTGGCGGCGCCGTCGATCGGGGCCAGCTTGTTGAGGCGCTCGGCCAGCGTCACATAGGGCTCATACAGCAGCACCTGGAAACAGGTGTGCGTGAAACGCTCCATCTGCTCGCGCACGGCGGCCATGATGGTCGGATGGCAGTGGCCGGTGTTGAGCACGGCGATGCCGCCGGCGAAGTCGACATAGCGCTTGCCTTCGACGTCCCAGACTTCGGCATTCAGCGCGCGCTGCGCCGAGATCGGGGTGGAATGGCCGATGCCGCGTGGAACGGCGGCTTCGCGCCGTGCGAAGATTTCTGCATTGGTTGGCATGCGAGTTTGTCCTTCAGTTTTTTGGATGTTGTTGTTGGGTGAGAGTGGTTGTGCCGTAGGATGGGTAGAGCGCAGCGAAACCCATCACCCCGGTCGATATGAATGATGGGTTTCGCGAAGACGCTCTACCCATCCTACGAATGACGAGGGCTTGTGCTCTCGTTCATCACCGCGCCGCTTCGAAGCCAGCGAGCGTTGACGTCAGGTTGGCGCCCAGGATGTCGGAGAGATATCCGCCTTCCTGAACGAGCACGGTGGGCAGGCCCATGCGCGCAACGGCTTCACCGATACGCTTGAAGCCCGGGGTGGTGACTTTCAGGGCTGCCAGCGGATCCTGCTCGGACGCATCGAGGCCGAGCGCGAGCACAAGGGCAGTCGGCGCGAACGACTTGATGGTCTTCTCGGCCACAGCGAGCGCATCGATGAAGCCGTCATCGCCGGTGCCGTGGGCAAGCGGGATGTTGAGATTGGTGCCCAAACCATTCCCTTCGCCCTTCTCGTCGGCGAAGCCCCAGACGAACGGATAGTAGTTGCCGGGATCGGCATGGATCGAGATCGTCAGCACGTCCGGTCGCGAATAGAAGATGCCCTGGGTGCCGTTGCCGTGATGCACGTCGACATCGAGGATGGCCACACGCTCATGTTTGGTCCGCAGATGCTCGGCGGCGATCGCCGAGTTGTTCATGAAACAGAAGCCGCCGGCAAGATCGCGATAGGCGTGGTGGCCGGGCGGCCGGCACAGCGCATAGACCGCGTCCTCGCCATCCATCACCATCTGCGCGGCGGTCACGGCGATATCGGTCGCAGCACAGGCGCCGGCCCAGGTGCCGGGGCCGATCGGGGCGGACGTGTCCACCGTATGCCAGCCGAGCTTGCCGACGATATGAGTGGGATAGCTGCCGGGCACGCGGTTCGGATGGATGTTGGGGATCATTTCGGTGCCGTAGTCCGGCAGCTTCGTCCATTCATCCCAGGCGGTTTCGAGAAAGCGCAGATATTCCGGCGAATGCACCCGTGCGCGTGGTCCCTGGCCGAATTCGGTCGGTGCCACCAGCGTGTGTTTGCCGTCATTGAGCCCCTTCAACAGGCGTAGTGCGCGCTCCGGCTGTTCGGTGGTTTTGCGGATCTGGCCGCGCACCAGGTAGAATTGCGGATCGTGGGCGCTGTGCTTGTCGGAATAAACGGCTTTCACGTGGCGGCTCCATTCGTTGAGGAGGGAAGTTCGCGGACCAGCTTGCCGACTTCGCGCCAGGCAGCGCCGATGTGATAGTCGATCCGGGCGGTGATGATATCGGGATGCCCCTGTTCGAGAACTTCGAGCAGCGCCTCATGGGTCTGCGCAATGCGATGCGGATCGTCATAGAGCCGGCCGATCAGGCCGATCGTCATGCGCAGTTCCGAAGCGAGATCGTCGAACAGTCGCAGCAGGCGCTTGCTGCCGGCGATCTCGCAGATCATGCGATGGAATTTGTAGTCTTCCTCGATCTGCCGCGCATGATCGTCGATTCCTGCAGTCTCATGCAAGACGTCGATCTGCCGGCGCAGCATGTCGCGATTGGCCGGCGTCATGTTCTTGGAGGCGAGCACGCCGGCATGACATTCGACGCAAATGCGCAGGTCGTAGATCTCGTCGATATCCGTCGCTTCGAGCTTGCGGACGAAGAAGCCGCGGCGCGGATGCGAGACCAGCAGACCCTGTTGCTCAAGCAGCCGTGCCGCTTCACGGACAGGAGCGCGGCTGACGCCGAGCTCGCGGGCGATGCCCACCTCGACGACCTTCGCGCCGGGCAGCAACTGTCCCTTGATGATGGCCTGGGTGAGGATGCGCGTGACCTGCCCGACAAGATCGGTGTCGGCGAGGGCGGTCAGACCAACTGGAGGAGTAATCAAACGCATGCGGGGGACCCGTTTCTTCCCCTGTACAAGAATTAATCGTCGATTGTCGACAGTT
Organism: Tardiphaga sp. GW822-FHT04G09; assembly: GCF_058800725.1. Taxonomy (NCBI): domain Bacteria; kingdom Pseudomonadati; phylum Pseudomonadota; class Alphaproteobacteria; order Hyphomicrobiales; family Nitrobacteraceae; genus Tardiphaga; species Tardiphaga sp. GW822-FHT04G09. The sequence goes on from NZ_JBXAMO010000002.1 coordinate 441,960, forward strand.
TAATCTTGCGAGCTGCCATGCGATTGTGTTTCCTGCCCGCACCTTAAAAAAGCCGGGGACCACGCCTGTGAATATGCATGCAAACATTACGCCGACCCTCGATGCCGCCAGGCAGGTCCGTGTCGACCTCGCGGCTGCCTATCGTTTGATCCATCGCCTCGGCCTCGATGACAGCATCTACACGCATATTTCGGTGCGCGTGCCCGGCACGCAGGACCGCTTCCTGATCAACCCCTATGGCATGCGCTTCGAGGAAGTGACGGCCGGTAACCTCGTCACCGTCGACGTCGACGGCAAGGTTGTCGACGATCCGCTCGGCCTCGGGATCAACCCGGCCGGCTTCACCATTCACAGCGCCGTTCATGCCGCGCGCCACGATGCGCAGTGCGTGCTGCACACGCATACCGTTGCCGGCGTTGCGGTGTCGTGCCTCAAGGACGGTCTGCAGCCGCTGAACCAGTGGTCGATGCAGTTCACCGATCGTATCGCCTATCACGACTTCGAAGGCATCGCGCTGGACCTGTCCGAGCGCGAGCGCCTTGTCGCCGATCTCGGCGACAAGATGGTTCTCATTCTGCGCAATCACGGCCTGCTCACCTGCGGTCGCTCGGTTGGCGAAGCCTTCAAGCTGATGTTCAACATGGAGCGCTCGTGCCGCGCGCAGCTCGCGATCCTGTCTACCGGTGCAGAGGTCATTCGCCCCTCGCATGCCATTGCCGCGCACACCGCCGGCCAATACGACCGCGGCTACGAGAAGGTGCATGGCGCCGAAGGCGGCAAGCCGGACAGCGAATGGGAAGCCTTCAAGCGCATGCTCGATCGCACGGACGCCGATTACAAGAATTGATCCGACTTCCGCTACACATCGTCAACTGATCTGGGGTACGTGCCAGCCGGCACTAAGGGGAAAGATATGTTGAAGAAATTTGTATTGGCTTTGGCACTGAGCAGCGTGAGCCCGCTCGTCTTCACGGGCACGATGGCGCTCGCGCAGGAGCCGAAGATGGGCGGCACCATCAATGCGGTGATCCAGCCTGAGCCGCCGGGCCTGATGCTCGCGCTGGTGCAGAACGGCCCGACGCAGATGGTCTCGGGCAACATCTATGAAGGCCTGCTGCGCTACAGCAAGACGCTGGAGCCGCAGCCGGGTCTCGCCGAGAGCTGGACCATCAGCCCGGATGCCAAGACCTACACGTTCAAGCTCAAGCAGGGCGTGACCTGGCACGACGGCAAGCCGTTCACTGCGGCCGACGTGCTGTTTTCCATCGAGACACTCAAGGTCACCCACGCCCGTGCGCGCAACAACCTCGTGCAGCTCGACAAGGTCGAAGCGCCCGACGACTATACGGTCGTGTTCACGCTGAAGCAGCCCTTCGGCCCCTTCATCGGCATCTTCGAGGTCGGCTCGATGCCGATCATTCCGAAGCACATCTATGAAGGCACCGATATCAAGACCAATCCGGCGAACAACACGCCGATCGGCACCGGCCCGTTCATGTTCAAGGAATGGAAGAAGGGCTCCTTCATCCAGCTGGTGAAGAACCCGAACTATCACGTCAAAGGCAAGCCCTATATCGACGGCATCTACTGGCAGATCATTCCGGACGCCGCTGCGCGTTCGGTGGCCTACGAGACCGGCAAGGTCGACGTGCTGCCGGGCGGTTCGATCGAGAATTTCGACGTGCCGCGCGTCAGCAAGTTGCCGAACACCTGCGTCACCGGCGACGGCTGGGAGTTCTTCTCGCCGATGGCCTGGATGTGGCTGAACAACCGCAACCCGATCCTTGCCAACAAGAAGGTGCGTCAGGCGATCATGTTCGCGGTGGACCGCGAATTCGCCAAGGACGTGATCTGGAACGGTCTTGGCAAGGTGGCCACTGGCCCGTCGTCGTCGGCGATCAAGTTCTACACCGACAACGTGCCGAAATACCCCTACGATCCGGCCAAGGCCAAGGCGCTGCTGAAGGAAGCCGGCTACAAGGGCGAAAAGATCCGCCTGATGCCGTTGCCCTATGGCGAGACCTGGTCGCGCTGGGGTGAGGCCGTGAAGCAGAACCTCGTCGACGTCGGCATGAATATCGAGACCATCGCCACCGACGTTCCCGGCTCGAACCAGAAGAACAGCGAATGGGATTACGACATCTCGTTCACCTATCTGTATCAGTACGGCGATCCGGCGCTGGGCGTCGGCCGCAACTACGTGACGAGCGCCATCCAGAAGGGCCAGTTGTTCAACAATCTCGAAGGATACTCCAATCCCGAGGTCGACAAGCTGTTCGAGGAGGGCGCGATTGCGACGCCGGATTCGAAGCGCAAGGAAATCTACGACAAGGTCCAGAAGATCCTCGTCGAAGACGTGCCGGTGGCATGGCAGCTTGAATTGCAGTTCCCGACCATCACGAACTGCAAGATCAAGAACCTGATCACCACAGGCATCGGCGTCAATGACGGCTTCCGCGACGTCTGGATCGACAAGTAGCTTTCAACCTGATGCCCGTGACGATCGCTGTGATCGTCACGGGTTTTCTTTGTGTACTCTGACCTGAATGCGATGGACCTCTGATGCTGTCATTCGTTGCCCAGAGGATCGTGAAGGGCGTGTTCGTCCTGATTGCGATCATCGTGATGAACTTCTTCCTGATCCGCCTTGCGCCCGGAGATCCCGCAGCGGTGATGGCCGGTGAAGCCGGCGCCAGCGATGCACAGTTCGTCCAGCAGCTGCGCGAAAAGTTCTCACTGGACAAGCCGCTGCCGGAGCAGCTGTTCATTTACGTGAAGGGTGTAGTCACCCTCGACCTCGGTTTCTCGTTCCGCCAGCAGATGCCGGTCGCGAAGCTGATCGCCGAGCGTCTGCCGGCGACGTTGCTGCTGACGCTGACGGCGTTCGGTATATCGCTGTTGCTGGGCATCACATTCGGTACGCTGGCCGCAAGGTTTGCGGGGACATGGGCGGATACCGCCATCACGGTCTCTGCGCTGTTGTTCTACGCCACGCCGATCTTCTGGGTCGCGCTGATGTCGATCCTGCTGTTCTCGGTCTATCTCGGCTGGCTCCCGAGTTTCGGCTACGAGACCGTCGGTGGAAACTTTACCGGATGGGCTCATGTGAAAGATGTCGCCCTGCATCTGGTGATGCCGGCGATGACCATCGGCCTGTTCTTCATGGCGACCTATACGCGCATGACGCGGGCGTCGATGCTCGAGGTCAAGCGCCTCGACTTCGTCAAGACCGCGCGCGCCAAGGGCCTGCGCGACAATATCATCCAGCGCCGTCACGTGCTGCGCAACGCGCTGCTGCCCGTGGTGACGCTGGCCGGCGTCCACTCCGGTACGCTGGTCGGCGGCGCCGTGCTCACCGAGACGGTGTTTGCATGGCCCGGCATCGGCCGGTTGCTCTATGAGGCGCTCTTGCAACGCGATTATAACCTTCTGCTCGGCGTCTTCGTGGTCTGCTCGGCGATGGTCCTGATCTTCAACCTCGTCACCGACCTGGTCTATCGGCTGGTCGATCCACGCATCGAGTTTGCATCATGAAGAAATTCTGGAAATTGATGCTGCGCAATCCCGGCGGCCTGATCGGTCTGATCATCATCACGATTGCGATCTTCATCGCGCTGTTCGGGCAGATGATCTTTCCGACCTCCCCCTGGCGGATGGTGCAGCGGCCGTTCCTGCCGCCATTCACCAATCCCATGGTGACCCTCGGCACCGATGCGCTGGGCCGCGATGTGTTCGCCGGCCTGATCTACGGCGCCCGCGTCTCGCTGCTGGTGGGTCTGGTGTCCACGACGGTGGCGCTGACCATCGGCGTGCCGGTCGGCGCCATCGCCGGTTATTTCGGCGGCAAGGTCGATGACGCCCTGATGCGCTTCACCGAATTTTTCCAGACCATTCCGAGCTTCCCGCTGGCCATTGTGCTGGTGGCGATCCTGCAGCCGTCGATCTATTCCATCGTCGGGTCCATCGCCATCGTCTCGTGGCCGCCGGTGGCGCGCCTGGTGCGCGGCGAGGTGCTGTCGCTGCGCACACGCGAATATGTTCAGGCGGCCATCGTGACCGGCCAGAGCAATACCTGGATTATCTCGCGCGAGATCCTGCCGAATGCGCTGTCGCCGGTGATCGTGCTGGCCTCGCTGATGGTGGCCAATGCGATCCTGCTGGAATCCTCGCTGTCGTTCCTTGGTCTCGGCGATCCCAACCTGATGTCCTGGGGCTATATGGTCGGTGCCGGCCGCACGGTGATCCGTCAGGCCTGGTGGATCACCGTCTTCCCCGGCATCGCCATTCTCATCTCGGTGCTCGGCATGAACCTGATCGGCGAAGGCCTCAACGACGCGCTCAATCCGCGCCTGGCGAAGGATAGCCGCTGATGACCGCTACCCCCGCCGTTTCCATCAAGAACCTGAAGATTGCCCTGCCGAAGAGCGCCGAACGCCCCTATGCGGTCGATGGCGTGTCCATCGATCTCATTCCCGGAGAGATCGTCTGCGTCGTCGGCGAATCCGGTTCCGGCAAGTCCATGTGCGCGCATGCGCTGATGGGTCTGCTGCCGGACACCGTGAAGACCGAGACCGGCGAAGTTCTGTTCGAGGGCCAGAATCTCCTCAAGCTCGACGAGAGCGGCTGGCGCGAAGTGCGCGGCCGCGGCATCGCCATGGTGTTCCAGGAGCCGATGACGGCGCTCAATCCGTTGATGCGCATCGGCGACCAGATGATGGAGATGTTCGAGGCGCATAATCTGCTGACGCCGAAGGAGCGTCGCGCCAAGGCGCTCAGTCTCGCCAGGGAAGTCGGTCTGCCCGATCCCGAGCGCATCATCCGCGCCTATCCGCACCAGCTCTCCGGCGGCCAGCGCCAGCGTGCGATGATCGCCATGGCGCTCGCGCTGGAGCCGTCGGTGCTCGTCGCCGACGAGCCGACGACAGCCCTCGACGTCACCACCCAGGCGCAGATCCTCAAGCTGATCCGCAACCTGCAGCGCAGCCGCAATATGGCGGTGATGTTCATCACCCACGATTTCGGCGTCGTCGCCGATATCGCCGACCGCGTCGTCGTGCTGCGCCATGGCAAGATCGTCGAGGAAGGCTCGATCGACGCCGTGTTCAGGAATCCGCAGCACGACTACACCAAGGCGCTTCTCGCTGCCGTGCCGTCGATGCACCCGCCGGTGCGCGCGCCGCTGGATGAAAACGCCAAGGCGGTTGAAGTCATAGGCCTCGACAAGACCTATGTGACCTCGGGCGGCTGGTTCAAGCCGGATCGCCGCGTGCAGGCCGCGAATGAAGTCACGTTCTCCATCATGCAGGGCGAGACCGTCGGTCTGGTCGGCGAGTCCGGTTCGGGCAAGTCGTCAGTGGCGCGTCTCGTAATGCGGCTGATCGAGGCTGATCGCGGCACGGTGCGCATTGGCGATGTCGATCTCACGGCACTCGAAGGCAAGGCGCTGCGCGCGCAGCGCCATCGCATCCAGATGATTTTCCAGGATCCGTTCGCCTCGCTCAATCCGCGTCGCCGGGTCGGCCAGATCATCACCGATGGCCCGATCGCCCGCGGTGCCGATCCGAAGGTCGCGATGCAGCGTGCGCGTGATCTGCTCGGGATGGTCGGCCTCGATGCCGGCGCGCTCGACCGCTATCCGCACGAATTCTCCGGCGGCCAGCGCCAGCGCCTCGGCATTGCCCGCGCGCTCGCGATGGATCCGGAGATCATCGTCGCTGACGAAGCCGTCTCCGCACTCGACGTCTCGGTGCAGGCGCAGGTGCTGAAACTGCTGGAAGACCTCAAGGCCCGCCTCGGTCTCTCGATGCTGTTCATCACGCACGACTTGCGCGTCGCAGCGCAGATCTGCGACCGTATCGCCGTGATGCAGCGCGGTGTCATCGTCGAGCTGAAACCGACGGCGCAACTGTTTGCGGCGCCCGAACATCCCTACACCCGCGAATTGCTCGGCGCCGTCCCTGGCCAGAGTTCGCCATCCCAGGCCGCTTGATCTTATGCCGACGCCTTCCGTGACCTGCGTTTTCCTGAGCAGGACCATCAACCTGCGCAAATACCTGACCAACGAAATCGCCCGGCTGGACGGCAAGGTGAGTTTTGTCGATCACCTCGACGGCACCGATCCCGCTGCAGTCAGCATGGCCGTCGGCTGGCATCCGCATGCGGATGCGTTTGATCACTATCCGAACCTGAAGGCGGCGTGTTCGATCGGCGCCGGTGCCGACAGCATCCTGAACTGTCCGAGCCTGCGCGATGGCATCGACGTGGTGCGCGTGGTCGAGCCGGCACAGGCGCAGATGATGTCCGGCTTCGTGATCTGGAACGTGATCTATTACCAGCGCCAGTTCGGCACTTATCTGCAGAACCAGCGCGACAAGGTCTGGAAGCGCCTCGGCGGCGGGCGCCGCCCGTCCGAGGTTGCGATCGGCATTCTCGGCTATGGCGCCATCGGTGCGCGGGTCGCGTCGGATCTGGCGATGCTCGGCTTTCCCGTCCGGGTCTGGAGCCGCTCGGCCAAGCCGACGACAGCGGGCGTGACCGGATTCCACGGCAGTGAGGGGCTCGACGCGATGCTCGCGGGCGCCGAGGTGCTGGTCAACCTGCTGCCGCTCACCGAGGAAACCCGCGGCATTCTCGATGCAAGCCTGTTTGCGAAGATGCCGCGTGGCAGCTATCTCATTCAGGTCGGCCGCGGCGAGCACTCGGTGGAGCAGGATATTCTCGATGCGCTCGCCAGCGGGCAGCTCTCCGGCGCGACTCTCGATGTCTTCCACACCGAACCGCTGCCCAGGGATCATCCCTTCTGGTCGCATCCGCAGATCGTGCTGACGCCGCATGACGCCTGCGAGGTCACCATGACCGCCATTGGCGACACCATCCTCGCCACCGCCGAGGCAGTGCAGGCCGGCGTAACGCCGAAGGATTCGGTGGATCGCAGCCGGGGATATTGACTTTTCCCTCGCCCCGCCCGGCGAAGCGAAGCTTCGCTAGGCGGGGAGAGGTTAAAGAGAAACAACTACTCCACCGCCAATCCCGTCATCGCGGCCGACGCTTCCAGCCAGTGCAGGAAACTGCCGGCCATGCTGCGCGCGGCGGCGATGTGAATCGTCGGCGCTTCATCCACCTTCCACAGCGTTACGCCCATATGCGCGATCTGCGTGACCGCGACGCTGCCGGCGGGAAACGCCGTTGCGCCGAGATCAATGGCGACACCCTTGGCCAGCACGTCGAGCAGGGCCGGCCCGGTCAGCCGCAGCAATCCGACGCTGTCGGACTGATCGACCACCGAAGCGAGGCCGTCGAGCTGCTGCGCGAGACTGTCCACGAAACGCGGCGTGCCCGCGTCGTGAGTCACCAGCCAGCGGCCGGGACCGGTGCCAAGAAACGATGTCGCATCGCTGCCGGAGCCATGCGGCCCGAGCGGCAGGTTGACGTCGAATTGTTCCTTCACGGCCGCAGCGAGCGCGGCACTCTGGCCCTTGCGGGCCATGACCGTCGCAATGGCGATGCCGCGACGTTCCCGCGCGATGACGCCGCGGCCGTCGCCGATCGAGCGCAATTCAGCAAAGGCGGAGATATGAGCGAGATCAAGCACGCAGCCGCGCTCCTTCTACATCGATGAAGACGGGATCGACCACTTCGAGCTCATAATCGCCGGAACGCACCGGATCCCAGGCGCGGATGATCTCGCCGTGCCGCTCCGGCCCGCGCGCCAGCAGGCCAAGGCCGATCCAGTGGTTATGGCCCGGGCTGAAAGCTGTGGACGTGATGAAGCCGGCATTGGTGTCCGGCGCAGGCGTCACGCCGCGCGCGAACAGCAGCGATCCGTTGCGCAAACGCTGGCTGCGATCGACCGGCCGCAGGCCGACCAGTGTCGGCCGTTCGGGATCGATCAGCGCCTCACGCGCCGCCATGGTGCGGCCGATATAGTCCTTCTTCACCGACATCATCCGTCCAAGCCCGAGATCGCGCGCAACCGTCTGGCCGTTGAGCTCGGAGCCGGCGACATGGCCCTTCTCGATCCGCATCACGGACAGCGCCTCGGTGCCATAGGGTGTCACATCGAAGGCCTTGCCGGCCTGCATCAGCGCGTTGAACAGCGCCTCGCCATGGCCCGCGGGCGCGGCGATCTCGTAAGCAAGCTCGCCGGAGAACGAGACGCGAAACAGCCGCAGCGGAATGTTGCCGACGAGGAATTCAGCGCAGGCCAGATACGGGAAAGCCTCGTTGGAGATGTCGAAGGCGTCGCCGAGCAGTGCCCGCAGCAGGTCGCGCGACTTCGGCCCGGCGACCGCATACTGCGCCCATTGCTCGGTGACAGACACCATCTGCACGTCGAGCTCGGGCCATAGGACCTGATGGCAGTATTCGAGATGCTGCATCACCTTGCCGGCATTTACCGTGGTGGTGGTCATCACCCAGTGATCAGCGGAGAGCCGCGCGGTGGTGCCGTCGTCCATCACGAAACCGTCCTCGCGCAGCATTACGCCATAGCGCACCTTGCCGACAGGCAGGGTCGAGAAGGTGTTGATATAGACGCGATCGAGGAATGTCCCGACATCCGATCCGCACAGTGCGATCTTGCCGAGGGTCGAGACATCGCAGATGCCGACGCCGGAGCGCACGGCTTTCACCTCGCGGGTGACGCTTTGCAGCGAGTCACTCTCGCCGGGCGCATTGAACCATTGCGCACGCATCCATTGGCCGGCCTCGACAAAGGTGGCGCCCGCTGCCGCGGAGGCGGCGTGGCTCGCCGTCAGCCGCGTGGGCTTGAAATGCTTGGCCGCATGCAGGCCCGCAAAGGCGCCGATGGCAACGGGCACATGCGGCGGGCGGGCCCGCGTCGCGCCGGTCTCGGCAATGGTCTTTGTGATCTCGCCGGCGAGAATGGCGAGGCCGTTGACGTTGGACGTCTTGCCCTGATCCGTCGCCATGCCGAGCGTCGTGTAGCGCTTGAGCTGCTCCACCGAACGAAAGCCCTCTTGGGCTGCGAGCGCGACATCGGTTGCCGTGACATCGTTCTGCAGATCGACGAATGCCTTGCGGCGCGATCCCTTGAACAGCCAGACGGGATGGTTCCCGGATGCCTCGTCGCTGGCGACGATGGGCTTCTGTGTCTGCAGGCCGAGACCGACATGCGAAGCTGCTTTCGCGCCGGCCAGCGCGCCGTGCGCAAGCGCGTCAGCCAGCGTCCATTGCGCGGCTGCGGCGCCGGCGATCTGCATGCCCGGTGGCATGTCGCTGCAGAGAAACGCCGACTTCTCCTCCGACCAGCTGCCCTTGCCGCCGAGATGCGTGGCGATGCCGATGCTCGGCGACCAGCCGCCGGACACGCCGAGCGTATCGACGGCCACAGAACGCGTCTGGCCGGCGCTGTCGGTGATCGTGATATTCGTCAGCCGGCGATAGCCCGATGTGTCCGAGACATGCGCGCCGAGGAACTGAGGTGCGTTGCCTGCGAGTTTGCGCACCTCAGGCGAAACGTCCGTCCGTGCATCGATCACGACGGCGATCTCGGCGCCGGCCTTCTGCAGGTCGGACGCACTGCGCCAGCCATCATCCGATGTCGTGAAGATGGCGATGCGCTGGCCGGGCGAGACGCCGAAGCGGTTGGCATAGGTGCGTAGCGCGGAGGCCAGCATAATGCCGGGCCGGTCATTGCCGGGAAACACCAGCGGTCGTTCCTGCGCGCCCGCGGCGAGCACGCATTGCCTGGCCACGATCTTCCACAGTCGTTGTCGTGGCGTGAAGGGCGGCGGCACAGGCAGGTGATCGCTGACGCGCTCGATGGCGCCATATTCGCCGTCATAGGCGCCGAACACGGCGGTGCGCTTGAGGATGCGGACATGAGGCATCATCGCAAGCTCCGCTTCCGCCAGCGCCGCCCACGACGCGGCGGAGACGTCATCGATCTGCGTGGTGTCACTGAGCAATCGTCCGCCGAGCACAAAGTCTTCCTCGGCCAAGATCACCCGCGCGCCGGCGCGCCCGGCAGACAGCGCTGCGGCGAGGCCGGCAGGACCGGCGCCAATCACCAGCAGGTCGCAGAAGGCGTGCGCTTTCTCATATGTGTCGGGATCGTCGAGGCCGCTCAGCGCACCCAAACCGGCCGAGGCGCGGATCGCGGGCTCGTAGAATTTTTCCCAGAACGCCGCCGGCCACATGAAAGTCTTGTAGTAGAAGCCGGCATTCAGCAGCGGGCCGGCGAGCTGATGCACGGCGCGGAGATCGAAATGCGGCGACGGCCAGCAATTCTGGCTCGACGCGTCCAGCCCATCGAACAGTTCGACCGTGGTGGCCTTGGTGTTCGGTTCGACGCGTGCGCCCGAGCGCAGCGTCACCAGCGCATTCGGTTCTTCCGGCCCGGCCGAAAAGATGCCGCGCGGCCGGTGATATTTGAACGAACGGCCGACCAACATCATGTCATTGGCGAGCAGGGCTGACGCCAGCGTGTCGCCGGCATAGCCGCCATAGGTCTTGCCATCGAAAGTGAAGCTGACCGGCCTGGACCGATCAATCAGTCCACCGGACGTAAGTCGACGCGATGTGCTCATGACGTCGCCTCGTCATGGGCCAGCACGGCGTCGATCACTTCATGAGTCGAGACGTTACGCGTCACCTTCAGCCATGCATGGCAGCCGGCTGCGTGATACCAATATTCCCTGTGAACGCCTGCGGGATTGTCGCGCAGATAGACATAGTCGAACATCGCATCGGCATTGCCGGGCGCGGGCCGTGTCAGCGTGGCGTCGCCGGAATAGGCAAACTCCGAAGCGTCGCGGGATCCGCAATAAGGGCAGGGGATGCGCATGGGGCCTCAGTGCAGGCTCGGTTGGGCGCCCTGGCCCTTTTCATCGACGATGTGGCCTGAGCGAAAGCGATCCAGCAGCAGGCGGTTTGCGGCGGGATGCGGTTCGTCCTTCGCCAGCAGATGCGCGAAGACGAAGCCCGAGCCCGGCGTGGCCTTGAAGCCGCCATAGCACCAGCCGGCATTGAGATAGAGCCCTTTGACGTGGGTGCGGTCGATGATCGGCGAGCCATCCATGGACATGTCGACGAGGCCGCCCCAGTTGCGCAGCATGCGCGCGCGGCCGATCGCCGGCATCAGCGCCATGCCACCTTCGCAGACGTCCTCGACCACGGGCAGGTTGCCGCGCTGGGCATAGGAGTTGTAGCCGTCGATATCGCCGCCGAAGACAAGCCCGCCCTTGTCGGACTGGCTGATATAGAAATGCCCGGCGCCGAAGGTGATCACGCCGGGAATGATCGGCTTCAGCCCCTCGGAGACGAAGGCCTGCAGCACATGGCTTTCGATCGGCAGCCGCATCCCGGCCAGTGCCGCCACGCGCGAGGACGAGCCGGCGACGGCGAGCCCGATCTTCTTCGCCCTGATCGCGCCGCGCGAGGTCTGCACGCCCACCGCGCGGCCGTCGACGATGTCGATCCCCGTCACTTCGCAATTCTGGATCACATCGACGCCGCGATCGGAGGCCGCGCGGGCATAGCCCCACGCCACCGCGTCATGGCGCACGGTGCCGCCGCGTTTCTGCAGCAGGCCACCCTGGATGGGAAAGCGCGCGGCATCGAAATTCAGGAACGGATAGAGCTTACGGACGCCATCGCGATCTAGCAACTCGGAATCGGCGCCGTTCAGCCGCATCATGTTGCCGCGCCGGGCATAGGCATCGCGCTGGCCGTCGGAGTGATAAAGGTTGAGCACGCCGCGCTGGCTGACCATGGCATTGTAGTTGAAGTCCTGCTCGAGGCCTTCCCAGAGCTTCAGCGACAACTCGTAGAGCGAGATATTCTCGGAGAGCAGGTAGTTGGAGCGGATGATGGTGGTGTTGCGGCCGATATTACCTGACCCGATCCAGCTCTTCTCAAGGACGGCGATATTCCTGAGGCCGTATTCCTTCGCCAGATAATAGGCGGTCGCCAGTCCGTGCCCGCCGCCGCCGACGATGACAATGTCGTATTCAGCCTTGGGCGCGGCATCGCGCCATTGCGGCGTCCAGCCCTTTTGGCCGGTGAGGGTCTGCTTGAGCAGGGAGGTCAGCGAATAGCGCATGAAAAATCCGGGCGGCGATCAGGCCCGGAGTGTTGCGTATTTTGGGGATCGGTACCAGTCCATCAACGACATCAAGAAGCCCATTAGCGACATCGTGAAATCATGCCGCTCAGCGCGCCAGCCAGAAGCCCCCGAGCACCAGCGTCATGGCCAGCAGGCTGATGATCCCGAGAACCGCCGCAATGATGGCGAGCAGGCCGTGGGATTCCAGCCATCCGCGTAATGCCTTTTCCATGGTGATGAAACTCTCCCGGCGATTTGAATTTATCGTTGCAGGCTGGCACCGTATCAAACACTTCTGGCGCCGTCGTCTCGGGCGGTTTCGCCACATTGAGGAATTGACATGGACAATTTGAACACCCAGGGCATTCGCGTGCCGAAGCTCGGCCTCGGCACTTTCAAGCTCACGGGCGAGGGTTGCGTTGCCGGCGTGGCAAGCGCCATCGGGCTCGGCTATCGCCACATCGACACCGCCGAAATGTATGGCAATGAGGCCGAAGTGGGCGCCGGCATCAAGGCTTCGGGCATTGCCCGTGGGGATCTGCATGTCACCACCAAGGTGTGGCACGAAAATCTGGCACCCGATGCCATCAAGCGCGCCTTCGACGCCAGCCAGAAGAAACTCGGGCTCGATGTCGTCGATCTCTATCTGGTGCATTGGCCGTCGAAGGGCATGGACCTGCCGGCGATCTTCAAAACGCTGATGGGGTTCAAGGACGAAGGCCGCATCCGCGCGCTCGGCGTTGCCAATTTCCCGGTCAAGCTGATGAAGCAGGCGGTGGAGGAGATCGGCGCGCCGGTCGCCTGCAACCAGGTCGAATACCACGCACTGCTCGACCAGACGAAGCTGCTGACCTATCTGCGCTCGAAATCGATTCCGCTGGTGGCCTATTGTCCGCTCGGTCAGGGCCGGCTGGCCGACAACGATGTGATGAAAAAGATTGCGACCAAACACGGTGTCACCGCTGCGCAGGTCGCACTGAAGTGGCTGCTCGATCAGGATGGCGTGGCCGCAATCCCCAAGGCGTCGCGCAAGGAGAGCCAGCAGGCTAATCTGGATGCACTGAAGGTGACGCTGGACGACGAGGACCGCAAGGCGATCGCAGCGCTGCCGAAGACCCAGCGGCTGGTGAATCCGGCGTTTGCGCCTGATTGGGATTGAGCGCTTTCTTATCCCTCCCCCTTGCGGGGAGGGTGGCCGCGCGTAGCGCGGTCGGGTGGGGGTGCCACAAGCTCCGGCCTGAGTGTGGGGACTACCCCACCCCGGCCTCCACTTCGTCGATGCTTGCGCATCGCCTCGCTCGGCCGACCCTCCCCGCAAGGGGGAGGGATTCCCACAGCGTGTCGCGCAACTCCGCATTCACCCGTGGCTGTGCCCCTTCTTCCCCTCCGGTTTCTTCCCCGTCGGCATCATCACTACCCGCCCGTATTTCACGCCGCGCTCGGCGATGATGTGATCGGCAAAGTGCTGCACCTCGCTGCCGGAGCCGCGCAGTGCGGTGACTTCCATGCAGTTGTCGCCGTCGAGATGCACATGCAGCGTCGCCAGCGAGAGATCGTGGTGATGGTGATAGGTGTCAACCAGCCGGCGTGACAGGTCGCGCTGGGCGTGGTCATAGACATAGACCAGTGCGGCCACGCATTCGCCGGTCTTGCCCTTCTCCTGCGCCACCTGCTGCATGCCGGCCCTGGCGAAATTGCGGATCGCTTCGGAGCGATTCTGATAGCCGTGTTCGGCGATCATCGCATCCAGCTCTTCCATCAGGTCGTCGTCGAGCGTGATCGTAATGCGCTGCATCGGTCCTCTCAAAGAGTATGACGAATCTTTGACTTCGTCATACTCGGCGTGTCAGTGTGTTCCCGTTGAACCCAGCATAGCCCGGCCGACTGACCGATGCATCGCTCTCTCTTTTCATCGGCCGGACTCGTATTGGCCTCGTCACTCACGACCGTCACGCCGTCGGCTGCGCAGCCCACGACCGTGCTGTCCCCCGTCGAGGTTCAGGCGCCGCCTCGGCATGCGGCGAAGCCGCGCGTGCCGCGCAGCGGGACCGAGACAGGCCGATCGGCGCCGCGCAGTGTGACTGCACCGACGCAAGGCTCGGGCGGCCGAGGGATCACGCCTGGCGTCAGCACGGCACAGGCGCCGGTCGCCTCCGCCAGCGAAAAGACGATCAGCGGCGCCGAGGTCAATGCACGGCCGCTGTCGCGTCCGGCCGAAGCGCTCGAAGTGGCGCCGGGCCTGATCATCACCCAGCATTCCGGCGAGGGCAAAGCCAACCAGTATTTTCTGCGCGGCGTGAATCTGGATCACGGCACCGATCTGGCGATCTCCATCGACGGCATGCCGGTAAACATGCGCACCCATGGTCATGGCCAGGGCTATGCCGATACGAATTTCCTGATCCCGGAGCTGGTCGGTTCAGTGAATGTCCGCAAGGGTCCGTATTTCGCCGATGAAGGCGATTTCTCATCGGTCGGCGCGATCCATGTCAGCCTGATCGACAGTGTCGCGCGCACCATGGCGTCGATCACGTCAGGCAGTTTCGGCTACAACCGTGCCTTTGGTGTCACCTCGGGCAAAGTCGGCGAGGGCACGCTGCTGGTGGCCGCCGAGGCCAATATCTATAACGGCCCGTGGGACAATCCCGACAAGCTCCAGAAGCTCAACGGCGTGATCCGCTACAGCCAGGGTACCGCGGACAACGGTCTCTCGCTCACCGGCATGGCCTATGGCAACAAATGGAATTCCACCGATCAGGTCCCGCTGCGCGCGATCATCTCGGGTGAGATCGGCCGCTACGGCGCGCTCGATCCGAGCGATGGCGGCAATTCGGAGCGTTTCTCGCTGTCCGGCCGTCTCCGGCAAACCGATCTCGACAGCGCGACCAAGCTCGATTTCTATGTCATCAAGAGCAGGCTCAATCTGTGGAACAACTTCACGTTCTTCCTGAGCGATCCCGTCAATGGCGATCAGTTTCATCAATATGATGATCGCGTGCTCGGCGGCATCAATGCGGCGCATACATTCAAGTACACTATCGCTGGCTTCCGTAACGAGACCGAAGTCGGACTCCAGAGCCGCTACGACGATATCAATGTCAGCCTCGGCAATACCATCCAGCGGCAATATCTCTCCACCACCCGCAGCGACGGCGTGAAGGAAGGCAGCGTCGGCGTGTTCGTGCAGAACACCACATTCTGGACCGGCTGGCTGCGCACAAATGTGGGCTGGCGCGGCGACTATTACGACACCACGGTCAATTCGTTCTTCAATCCCGCCAATTCCGGCAGTGCCACGGCCACCATCGGCAGTCCCAAGGCGGGTTTGGTGATAGGTCCCTTTGCGAAGACCGAACTATTCCTGAACGCCGGCGAGGGCTTTCACAGCAACGATGCGCGCGGCGTGACCATCAGGGAATCGCCGTCGGATGGTTCGCCCGTCGATCATTCGCCATTCCTGGTGAAGACCAAGGGTGCAGAGATCGGATTGCGCACGAAACTTGTGCCGGGCCTGACCAGCTCACTCGCCTTCTTCATGCTGGATTCGGCCTCAGAGATATTGTTCGTCGGCGATGCCGGTACCACTGAAGCCAGCCGCCCCAGCCGTCGCGTCGGCTTCGAATGGACCAACGACTACAAGCCGACATCATGGCTGAGCCTCGAGGCAGATCTCGCGATGACGCGCGCGCGCTTTCGTGGCAGCAATGCCGATCAGGCGGCGGCCTATGCGGAGCTCGACGGCTATCCGGCCTCGCAGATCGGCAACGCGCCCGGCAATCTCATTCCCGGTGCGCCCAACATGATCGCCTCCGCCGGCATTCGTCTGGGCGAAGCCACCGGCTGGTTCGGCGCGTTGCGCTATCGCTATTTTGGCCCGCGGCCGCTCACCGAAGACGGCGCCTTCATTTCGCCGGCGGCGGGATTGTTGAACGGCCAGTTCGGCTATCGCTTCGACAATGGCTGGCGTATCCAGCTCGATGCCTTCAACATGCTCGACAGCAAGTCCGACCAGATCACCTATGCCTATGGTTCATTGCTGAAAACGGACTCGCTGTTCGCCGCGTGCTTCCCCGCAGGCGGCGGAGCGCCGACGGCGCCCGCCGCCGTGTGCCAGACCGGCATCATGGACCGTGTGCTGCATCCGGTGGAGCCGCTGGCGTTGCGGGTGACGGTGGCCGGTCGGTTCTGATTGCGTCGTTCTGACTTTGCCGCAGCGCAGCTTGCCAATTCCAAAGGGCGGTAGCATCATCCCTCCCAATTAAAAGGGGCAGGGAGGTGTTGATGCTCGCACGGGTTCGCTCCATCTCGCGTCGTTGGCCGTTCACGCATGTTGGTGCCGGTTTGAGGGCACTGCTGGCGATCGTGTCGCTCCCGTTAGCAACAGGACTCATCATGTCATCGGCCAGCGCCGCTACCGTCGTGTATGTCGGCAATGCCGACAGTCAGAACATCAGCGTTCTCGAACTGAAAACGAATGGCGATCTCGCTGCGATCGAAACCGTGGCGGTGCCGGGACCGGCCAAGCCGGGCGGTTCGCTGCCGCTGGCCATCAGTCCCGAGAAGCATCGGCTCTATGCCGGTTTGCGCAACGAGCCCTATACGGCCGTGACCTTCGATATCGATGCAAAGACCGGAAAGTTGAAGCTGGTCGGTCCCGGGCCGCTGGCGGATTCCATGGCCTATCTCACCGTTGATCGCACCGGGCGATTTCTGCTCGGCGCTTCCTATGGCGGCAACAAGGTGACGGTGAATGCGATCGGGCCGAATGGCGTGATCGCACCGGCGCAGCAGGTGGTTGCCACCGAGCCGAATGCGCATTGCATCATCGTCGATCCCACCAACCGCTATGTGCTGCATACGAGCCTCGGCGGCGATGTCATCTATCAGCAGAAATTCGATGCCAAGGCCGGCAAGCTGACGCCGAACGATCCGCCGACCGTCAGCGTGAAGGCGAAAGGTGGCCCGCGCCATCTGGTGTTCTCGCCCGACAAGAAGTTCGTCTATCTGCTCAACGAGCTCGATGCGGCGATCTACGTGTTTCCGTGGGATGCCGCGACCGGCACCTTGAAGAAGGAAACGCAGGTCGCATCTGCCTTGCCGAAGGACTTTGATGGCAAGCCTTTTGAGGGAAAGCCTTGGGCGGCGGATATCCATCTAACGCCGGACGGCAAGTTTCTCTATGCGTCCGAGCGCACCAGCAACACCATCGCGGGTTTCCGCGTCGATCCCAAGACCGGTGCGCTGACATCGCTCGGCTCCACCGCCACCGAGAAGCAGCCGCGCGGATTCAATATCGATCCGTCCGGCCGCTTTCTGCTGGCGGTCGGTCAGCTCTCGAACAGCATGACGGCCTATGCCATCGACAAGTCGAAGGGAAACCTGACCAAGCTGAGCGAGGCGGCTGTGGGCAAGAATCCGAACTGGGTCGAGATCGTGAACCTGCCGTAGCGGCTATGTTCTGGCGCAGGCCTCTCGCTCCCTCTCCCCGCTCCCTGCGAAGCAAAGCTTCGCTAGGCGGGGAGAGGTTAGGACGGCATCCGATACCTTCCACCAATCACCGGATCACCATCCGTCAGCACGATGCCGCGGGCGACGAGATCCTCCAGATGCGCCAGCACCGAATAGCCGGCGGCGTTGGTCAGGCGCGGGTCGAGGCCGATATAGATGGCGCGCACGATGGTCGGGATATCCGCTTCGCCCTTGCCGAGGCGATGCAGGATCGAGGCTTCGCGGGCGCGGCGGTGGCGAATGAGAAAGCGCACATAACGCTGTGCGTCGGGAATGTCCGGACCGTGGCCGGAGAAATACAGATCCTCGTCGCGTGCAGCGAGTTTATCGAGCGAGGCCATATAGTCGATCATCGAGCCATCGGGCGGCGCGACAATCGACGTCGACCAGCCCATCACGTGATCGGCGACGAACAGATACTTCTTCTCGCGCCAGGCAAAGGCCATGTGATTGGCCGTATGGCCCGGCGTCGCCACGCCTTCCAGCGCCCAGCCGTCGCCCTCGATCACCTCGCCGTCGGCGACAAGCACGTCCGGCTTGAAGTCGCGGTCGGCGCCTGACTCCGGCGAATGTTTTTCGCTCTCGAAGCGCGGCCGCGAGGCGCGGTGCGGACCTTCGGCATAGACCGTGGCACCGGTGGCGGCCTTGAGCGCCGCAGTGTTCGGCGAATGATCGCTATGGGTGTGGGTGACGAAAATATGCGTCACGGTCTCGCCCTTTACGGCATCGAGCAGCGCCTGCAGATGGGCGTCATTGGCCGGGCCGGGATCGATGATCGCGACCTTGCCGGTGCCCACGATATAGCTGTTGGTGCCGGTGAAGGTGAAAGGCGAGGGGTTATTGCAGAGAACGCGGCGCACGCCCGGGCGAACCTGATCGACGACGCCGGCCTTTAGCGGATAATCGCGATTGAACGGAATGTCGTCGTTGGCGCCGTTATCCTTGTCGCTCATGGTCGGTCCTTCCCAGTCTGTTCTCAGCCTGTGATGACTAGCAAGGGGAGCGGGGAAAGCAAACGGCGGCGCGTCGCGGCTGATATGCGTCAGATCTCGTCATTCCGGGGCGGGCGCGCCGCAGGCAACGGGACCGAACCCGGAATGACGAGTGTGTGCTACCCGTGCCCCATTCCGAACATCAACGACCGGTGCGCGCCGACTCCGGCCATCGCACCGTCGCCGACAGCCAGCGCCACCGAGCCCGTCGCGCGCGCCATGTCACCGCAGGCGAACACGCCGGGAACTGTGGTTTCCTTGAACATGTCGGTTTGCAGGAACGGTCCCATCGGCCCGTCTTCCATGGTGCAGCCGAGTTGCGCGCCGAGGGGCGAGGCCGGGCTGGTGCGCGACAACGTGAACATGCCGTCGAGCGGAATGATGCGGCCATCAGTGAGTTCGACGTCGATCGATGTGCCCGACAATTTCGCGATCGGCGCATGTTCGATGGTGACGTCGCGCTTCTTCAGTTGAGCCATCTGTCCGGCGTCCGGCTCGAAGGCGCCATTGAGAAACAATGTGGTCGATCCCCAGTCCGGCAGCATCAGGGCGTGATGCATCGACATGTCGGACGACGCCAGCACGCCGATGCGGCCCTGATCCAGTTCGTAGCCGTCGCAATACGGACAGTGAAACACATGCTTGCCCCAGCGCTCGGCGAGGCCGGGCACATCCGGCAATGTATCGACCACGCCGGCAGCGAGGATGATGCGCCTGGCCTGATAGCGCGCGCCGTTCTCGGTGCTGACAGTGAAAGCGTTCGCTTCGCCTTCACTCGTTGTGGCTTTCGCATCGACCCACGCGACCGTGGGATATTTCATCAGCTGTGCACGGGCGTCTGCAGCGATCGCGCCGGGGGCGCGGCCATCCTGGCCGAGAAAGCCATGGGAGTGTTCAGCGAAGCGATTGCGCCGCTGGCCTGAATCCATCACCAGAATCTTGCGGCGGGCGCGCGCCAATTGCAGCGCTGCGGAGAGGCCAGCATAGCTGCCGCCAATGACGATGGCATCGAAACTCATGATTTCTTCCTTGGAGTCCTGGTAGGCGTCTTGCTGCGATAGTCCTCCGCCCGCGCGTGAAAATCCGCGGCGAGCTGCGCCAGCGTGACATCCGCAAGGCGGCCGATCAGAACCGCCTCCGCTTCCGCGAAAGCCGATGTGAGCGAGTGATTGACGGCCTGTTCGACAAGGCAGGTCGGGCTTTCCAGATGAATGCCCATGGCCATCAGGCTGGGCTTGCCCAGCGCGTCATAGATGTCCTTCAGCGTCACGGTGGCGAGGTCGCGCGCGATCTCCCAGCCGCCGCCATGGCCCTTTTCGGAGCGCACAAGGCCGGCCTCGCGGAGCCCCGCCATGGTGCGGCGGACGACCACCGCATTGGTGGTCATGCACATGGCCAGTTCGGCCGAGGTCATCGGGCGATTCTGCTCGGCCATGTGCAGCAGCGCATGCAGCGTGGCGGAAAGGCGGCTGTCTCGTCTCATGTAACTTATGATGATACATGACGCCGGGCGCGTCAACCCTCCGTTATTCCGGGTTCGCCAAACGAAAAATGCCCGGCGCGAGGCCGGGCATTTCGAAACATTGAAAGCGAGTGACGCTTAACCGAATGCCTGGATGCCCGTGATGGCGCGGCCGAGGATCAGCGCATGAACGTCGTGCGTACCCTCATAGGTGTTCACGGTCTCCAGGTTCTGCGCGTGGCGCATCACATGGTATTCGGCCTGGATGCCATTGCCGCCGTGCATGTCGCGGGCCATGCGGGCGATATCCAGCGACTTGCCGCAATTGTTGCGCTTCACCACGGAGATCATGTCGGGGTGGAAATTGCCCTCGTCCATCAGGCGGCCGACGCGCAGCGAGCCCTGCAGACCGAGCGAGATTTCGGTGAGCATGTCGGCGAGCTTCTTCTGCACCAGCTGGGTGGCCGCGAGCGGGCGGTTGAACTGTTTGCGGTCCAGCGTGTACTGGCGGGCGCGGGCCATGCAGTCCTCGGCGGCGCCGAGCACGCCCCAGGAGATGCCGTAACGGGCGCGGTTGAGGCAGCCGAACGGACCCTTCAGGCCCGACACGTTGGGCAAGAGGTTCTCTTCGGGCACGATCACGCCGTCCATCACGATCTCGCCGGTGATCGAGGCACGCAAGCTGAGCTTGCCGCCGATCTTCGGTGCGGTGAGGCCCTTCATGCCCTTCTCGAGAATGAAGCCGCGGATCTGGTTGTCATGGGCGGCGGACTTCGCCCACACCACGAACACGTCGGCGATCGGGGCGTTGGAGATCCACATCTTGGAGCCGGACAGCTTGTAGCCGTCCGACACCTTCTCGGCGCGGGTCTTCATGCCGCCGGGATCGGAGCCGGCATCGGGTTCGGTCAGGCCGAAGCAGCCGACCCATTCGCCGGTGGCGAGCTTGGGCAGGTACTTCTTGCGCTGCTCCTCGCTGCCATAGGCATAGATCGGATACATCACCAGCGACGACTGCACCGAGTTCATCGAGCGGTAGCCGGAATCGACGCGCTCGATCTCGCGGGCCACGAGGCCGTAGGCGACGTAGCTGGCATTGGCGCAGCCATAGTCTTCCGGCAGCGTGATGCCGATCAGGCCGAGTTCGCCCATCTCGTTGAAGATTTCGCGGTCGGTGTGTTCATTGAGATAAGCGTCGCTGACGCGCGGCAGCAGCTTGTCCTGGGCGTAAGCGCGCGCGGTGTCGCGGATCATGCGCTCGTCTTCGGTGAGCTGGCTATCGAGCAGGAACGCATCGTCCCACTGAAAATTCGCAGCAGGCTTGTCCTTACCCTTGGGGGCAACGCTCATCGAAATCCCTTTCATATCGTGGCTGGTTCGTGCGCAGGCTTTTTGTTTCCTTGCCTGCGCATTTACGTCTCACATAGGTCATTGCCGCCAGAGGTGGCCCTGGCCTATGTGGAATTCGGTATTTTAGGTCTTCGACCTTTAGCCATCAAGCTGTTCGTTGCAGGCGATCTCGATGCCGAAACCCGACAGGCCCTTGTAGTCATGGGTCGACGAGGTCAGGTGGCGGATCGAGGTGACGCCGAGATCGCGCAGGATCTGTGCACCGACGCCGATTTCACGCCATTGCCGGTTGCGGTCGGCTTCTGCCGACTTCGGCGCATCGAGCGGCTCGACGGGAACCCCCGCAGCACCATCGCGCAGATAGACCAGCACGCCACTGCCGTCCTTCTTGAAGCGCTCCAGCACAGCCTGCATCTTGACCGGGCCGTAGAAGATATCCTTGACGATGTTCGGCTTGTGAAAGCGCGTCAGCACGTTTCTGCCGTCGCCGACGCTGCCGTAAACGAAGGCAACATGGTGGATCGGATCGAACGGCGAGCGATAGGAATAGCCGTGCAGCGGGCCGATCGGACTCTCGGTAATGAAGCTCGAGACGCGCTCGATCAGCTTCTCGCGCGCCTGGCGATAGGCGATCATGTCAGCGATCGTGACATGCTTGAGCTTGTGCTTCGCCGCGAAGTCGACGACCTGCTGCCCCTTCATCACCGAGCCATCGTCGTTCATCAATTCGCTGATGACGCCGACCGGGGCGAGATTGGACAGCTTGCAAAGATCGACGGCAGCTTCGGTATGGCCGGAGCGCATCAGCACGCCGCCCTCCCTGGCGATCAGCGGGAAGATATGGCCGGGGCGGGCGAAGTCATTGGCGCCGGCATTCGGATTGGCCAGCGCGCGGCAGCAGGAGGCACGCTCGTCGGCCGAAATGCCGGTGCCGCCATCGGGTTTGTAGTCGATCGAAACGGTAAAGGCGGTGGTGTGATTGGAGTCGTTGTTGACGACCATCGGATCGAGCCGCAACCGGCGCGCATCCTCGGTGGTGATCGGTGCGCAGACGATGCCGGAGGTATGCCGGATGATGAAGGCCATCTTCTCGGCGGTACAGAAGGACGCGGCGACGATGAGGTCGCCTTCGCCCTCGCGGTCGTCATCGTCGGTCACCACGACCATTTCGCCGGCGGCAAAGGCTTGCAGAACGTCTGAAATCGGGTCGGCCATGCGTGTACTCTTGCTCTGTGTGAGGTCCATATGGCGCAGAGCGGCAGGCGGTGCAACCCACGGGATCGTATGGCGGGTCGCCATCGTCCGCAGTGCGGAATTGAGCCCGATTCATCCCCCACATGTGCAGGAAGCGGGAGAATTGCGCAGCGCCGTCAGCCTAGCACAACGCGACCACGGCTGCACTTTCGATCGCATAGCGCGCATAGCGAAAGTCGCGGATGTGCAGCAGACGGTTGCCGCTCCAGGCGAGCAGCACGAAATACAGCGGCGGTCCGCCGGGATCGCGGATATCGCATACCAGCGCCGCGGCGCGCCCTTCCACCGTGCCGGCGACGAGATGCCAGTCCTGCAGTTTGTCGTAGTTGGTGAAATACTTCGAGACCTCTGCACGGCCGGCAACCTTGTGGCGGGCAACCAGATCGAGCCGCACCTCATCCGCCAGCATGGCGCGGACAGCATCGACATCGCGCGCGTTGAAGCGGTCGATATAGGCGGTCAGCAGCGCATGCTCGCGGGCCGATAGCGCAGGCGGCCGCGCGTCCTCGGGCTCGGCTGCCAGTTCGCGCAGCCGCGCGCGGCCGCGATGCAGGGCGGCCTTGACGGCGGGCACGGTAGCGCCGGTCACTCCGCCGATATCGTCCAGGGTGTAGCCGAGCACATCCATCAGGATGACGCTGGAGCGCTGCGCCGCCGGCAACCGCATGAAAGTGCGCAGACTGGTGGCGGCGATCTCGCGGTCCTGCACAATATCGGTCGGCTCGATCAGCATTGCCAGATCCTCGTCGGATAGGTCGCCTGCGCGCCGGGCGCGGAGGCGCAGGAAATCCAGCGCAGTGTTGTGCGCGATCCGGAACAGCCAGCCCTCCGGCCTGGCGATCGGGCCCGCATCGGCAAAGGCCTCGAGCGCCTTGATGATCGCCTCCTGAACCACGTCCTCGCCGTCGATCACCGAGCCGGTCATGCGCGCACAATAGCGATGGAGCTTCGGCCGGAGCTCACCGAGCAATCGATCGAACGCATCACGGCTGGCGGCCGGCGCGGCGAAATCGCTCATCGTGGATCCAGCATGCGGTAATTGCCGACGATGGTCGCGGCATGCGCCAGCGGCGGTTCGGCGCAGCGCTCCTTGATGCCGCTCTGGAACAGTTTGAAGGCATCGAGCTCGGGCACCGAATTGCGCCCGTCAGCGTCCTCGACAAAGTGAACAAAACTGCCGTCGCCCAGTCTGAGCACCATGTAGCGGACTCCCTCGGGCGCCTTGGCCTGCAGCTCCCGGAATACGTTCTCGATGAGACGCTGATTTTCCGCAGCCGCATCGTCTTTGGTCCGGTAGCGTATCAAAGTCCGCTTCATTTGCCTGCTCCGTCGTTCGCGCCGGTCGTCACCGCCGGGCTCCTGATCCAAGGACGATGCTGGTGGCGCAAAGGATGCGCCGGCACGAAATTTTTTTTCCTGCATCCTTTGCCGCTCCTCATTCGTCCTCGGGACACAGCCTGCAAGGCGCGGGCTCCTGAAGCGGGATCTGACATGGCACAGGGCGACGAGACGACGACGAAAAACTGGGTGCTGGCACTGACCTCGGCCGCATCCTTCATGGCGGCGCTGGACTCGCTGGTCGTGACCACCGCACTCGGTACCATCCGCAGCGACCTGGGTGCCTCCATCGAGATGCTGCAATGGACCGTCAACGCCTACAACCTGTCCTTCGGGGTACTGCTGCTGACCGGGGCCGCGCTGGGTGACCGGTTCGGGCGCCGCCGCCTGTTCGCCGCAGGAATCGGCCTTTTCGTCGTCGCATCCGGGATATGCGGGATGTCGAAAACCGTCGGCGCACTGATCGCGGGGCGCGCGTTGCAGGGGGCCGGGGCCGCGCTGCTGATGCCGCTGGCCATGGCGCTGCTCGGCGTCGCTTTCCCGCGCGAGCAGCGCGCCAGGGCGCTGGGTATCTTGGGCGGTATCACCGGACTGGCGTTGATCGCCGGGCCAATTGTCGGCGGTGCCATCGTCGCGGGCTTTGCCTGGCAATGGATCTTCTGGATCAACCTGCCCGTCGGCCTGGTGGTGCTGCCGCTGGTCTATTTGCGGATTCCGGAAAGCCGAGGCCCGGCCGCCGCGCTCGATATCGGCGGCATCGCGCTGGTCAGCAGCGCCGCATTTGCGACCGTCTGGGGCCTGACGCGCGGCAACACGGCCGGCTGGACCGCGCCCGAGGTGGTGACGGCGCTGACCGCTGGCATCCTGCTGGCGGTTGGCTTCGTCGCGTTCGAATGGCGCACAACGCAGCCGATGCTGCCGATGCCGCTGTTCCGCAGCCGCGCTCTATCGTCCGGCATCGCGGCCAGCCTGCTGCTCTATGCCGCCATGTACGGCGTGCTGTTCTTCGTCGCGCAGTTCTTCCAGACCGCGCAGGGCTTCGGGCCGCTCGGTGCCGGGCTGCGCATCATGCCCTGGACCGCCACCTTGTTCGTGTTCGCACCGCTCGGCGGGCGGCTGGTCAACCGGCTCGGCGAGCGGCCGCTGGTGGTCGGTGGCTTGCTGCTGCAGGCGACCGGAATGGCGTGGATCGCCATGATCGCTGCGCCCGATGGAGCCTTCACCACATTGGCGGCGCCGATGATCCTTGCCGGCGCCGGGGTGTCGCTGGCGATGCCCGCCGCTCAAAATGCAGTCATCAGCGCGGTTTCGCCCGCCGACATCGGCAAGGCCTCGGGAGCCTTCAACATGTTCCGCTTTCTTGGCGGGGCACTCGGCATCGCCCTTATGGTCGCGGTCTTCAATCGGTTCGGCGGCTTGCAGACGCCGGAGACATTCAGCACCGGCTTCCGGGCCGCACTGGGCGTGGCTGCCGTTCTGTCAGCCGCCGGCGCCGCCGTTGCGCTGATGCTGCCGGACCGCATACGGCCAGCGCTCGCGCCCGCTGGCGCCGCGACGTAACCGCCGGCAGAAGCTACGGCAGCACTTCCCGGCGTTCGGCCAGTTGCGCGTCCGTTTCGGCGCGTTTGGCGTCGAGCAGGCCCTGATCGACGGCCTCGATGACCTCATACAGCGCATGGGCGTCGCTGAGCCGGGGCACGGTGACGTAGTCGGCGCCGGCCGCGTAAATATCGTTCACGTCGACGAGCACATCCGCCGTCGAGATGATCTTGGCGGTCGGGTTGATCGAGCGGACATGGCGGACCAGCTTCTCGTTATTCGCGCCCTTCAGGAGCGAGTCCGGCACGCTGAGGATGATGATCTCGGCCTTGCCGACGCCGGCATGGACCAGCGTGTCGACATTGCTGATGTCGCCATAGATCACGTGCTGGCCGCGCCCGACCAGGGTGCGGAAGACGTTGGGATTGAAGTCGACGACGCTGATCTGGTCGAGCAGCGATGCGTTCTGGCGCTCGATCTCGGCGAGCAGGGCGGAGGCCGTGCGGAAGAAGCCGAGAATGACGATGCGGCGGGCATCGCCATGACCGCCGTGATCGGCCTCGCCGGCCTGGCCATGATCGAGGTCGCGCAATCCGATCCGCTTCAACGGACCGATCAGCAGGCGCGTGATCCGGTCGCTGCGCATCATGGTGAAGGTCGAGAGCACCGCGAGGATGACGAAGGCAAAGGACGCAGCGCTGGAGGTCTGCGTGGTGATATGGCCGGCAGCAATGCCCGTCTGCAGCACCACCAGCGAGAATTCGCTGATCTGCGCCAGATTCAGCGCCGGCAGCAGGCTGGCGCGCAGCCCCTGCTTCATCAGATAGAGCGGCGTGAAGGTCGTGAGCAGACGGCTGACCACGGTGAACATGGCGATGATCAGTGCGAGACCGATGGTCGCGCCGTTCGGGATCGGGATCGTCATGCCGACGGCGACGAAGAACAGCGTGATGAAGAAGTCCCGCAGCGTCGTCACCTTGGCGGTGACGTCGAGCGCATAGGGGAAGGTTGACAGCGACACGCCGGCGACCAGCGAGCCCATCTCGCGCGACAGATGCAGCCGTTCGGCGATCTCGCCGATCAGGAAGCACCAGGCCAGTGCGCCCAGGAGCACCAGTTCAGGGCGCCGTGCGATCTGGTGGAACAGTGGCGGCAGCACATAGCGGCTCAGGATCAGGGCGGTGGCGACCAGCACGCCGACGCGCGCGATCGACAAAGCGATGACGCTGACCTGCAGATCGGCGAGGCTCGGCTGCACCGCCAGAAACAGGATCGCGAAGATGTCCTGCAGCACCAGGATGCCGAGGGTGATGCGGCCGGGGAGGGTGTCGAGCTCGCGTTTCTCATACAGCACCTTGACGATGACCACCGTCGAGGACAGTGCGCAGGCGACGCTGAGATACAGCGCATCGAAGCCGCCACCGCCGAGCTTGAGGCCGAGCGCCATGAAGAAGGCCGCGCCGAGCACGCAGCCGGCGATCAATTGCCCGCCCGCGGCGAACAGGATGACCTTGCCGGCGCGGATGATCTTCTTCAGGTCGATCTCGAGACCGATCATGAACAGCATGAAGATCAGGCCGAGTTCGGAAATCGTGCTGATGGATTCGTCCGACTTGACCCAGCCGATGCCGAATGGCCCAATGATGAAGCCGGCAATCAGATAAGCAAGAATCAACGGCTGCCGGGTGATATGCGCAACGAGCCCGATGCCCCACGCAAACAGGATACACAGCGTGATATCGCGGATTAAGTCGTGCATGCACCTGCCGGAAAAAGCTTGTCTTTGCGGCGGCACTCTAATGGTGCAGCACGTGAGGGCAAAGGGGTAAAATCCGGCATTCAGCGCATGATACACGCGGAGGGCGGTCCAACGAGGCAGCCTTCATCATAAAAGCGGCCTTTAATACAAAAAGGCGACAGGGAGACGACGTTCATGACCACCACCACCGCACGGTTCGATTATGCGCCATTGCTGCCTCCGGGCCTGCCTGCACCTGCGGCAAAATGGACCGGTCTCGCCAAATACAGCTTTGTCGGCGGGAATAACGACATGGACCAGGTGCCGGTGGAGGGCCTGACCGCTGCTGCCAATGCCGTCATGCTGCGCGAGGGCCGTACGCTGGCAACATATGGTCTGGCGAGCGGTCCGCAGGGCTATCTGCCGCTGCGCGATTTCATTGCGGGCAAGCTGAAGCGCGATGCGAGCATCGATTGCACCGCCGATGACATCCTGGTCGTTTCCGGCTCGCTACAGGCGCTCGATCTCGTCAATCACAGCCTGCTGGCCAAGGGCGACACCGTCATCATCGAGCGCGACTGTTATCAGGGCTCGATCAACCGGCTGACGCGGATGGGCGTCAATATCGTCGGCATCCCGCTGGATCAGGACGGCATGCAGATGGATGCGCTGGCCACAGCACTGGAAGACCTCAAGACGAAGGGCATCCGCCCGAAATATATCTACACGATCCCGACAGTGCAGAATCCGACCGGCACCATCATGCCGGAGAGTCGCCGCCGCGAATTGCTGGCGCTGTCGGCCAGATACGGCGTCCCGATTTTCGAGGACGATTGCTATGCCGACCTGATCTGGAACGGCGAGCGGCCGCCGGCGCTTTACGCGATGGATAAGACCGGCAGCGTGATCCATATCGGCTCGTTCTCGAAATCGATCGCCCCGGCGCTGCGCGTTGGTTACATCGTTGCGCCCTGGGAGATCATGTCACGCATGCTGGCGCTGAAGACCGATGCGGGGTCCGGTGCGCTGGAGCAGATGGTGCTGGCCGAATATTGCGTGCCGCATTTCGCCAGTCATGTGCCCAAGGCGACGCGCGGTCTGCGTGCCAAGCTGGAGACGCTGATGGACGCGCTCAACGAACAGTTCGGCACGGCGGCGGAATTCGATGATCCCCGCGGCGGCATCTTTCTGTGGGTGAAACTGCCGGACAATGTCGATGCCATGAAACTGTATCAGGCCGCCCTCAAGGCTGGCGTTGCCATCAATCCCGGCCCGGAATGGTCCGTCGACAAGGCCTATGCCGGCAGCCACATCCGGATCTGTTTTGCCAGCCCGACGCATGACGAAATCCGCAAAGGCATCGCGGTTCTCGCCGACGTGTGCCGGCAGGAGTTCGGCGTGCCCGAGCGGATCGCCAATGTGGAGAAACGTGCGCAGGGGTAACTGCGTCGCTGCAATCTAACCTCTCCCCGCAAGTGCGGGGCGAGGGAGCGAGAGGCCGGCGTATCGGATCCTACTTCTTCGCGCCCTTCGCGGCGGCCTTCGCCGGCGTCGCCGCCTTCTTCGGTGCCGGCGCGCTGTCGACGGCGGTGTTGATATCGTCGATCAGCTTGGTAATGCGCGCCGCGTTGCTGCCGAGGTCGCCTTCGAAATAGCGTGACGACGAGCGGATATCGACGCGCGAGCCCTCGCCGTCGGGTGTGAAGCGGATCGAGACGTCCTCGCGAAAACCCATGATCGGCGTGCGGGCCACCGCCTCGATGCGGCCGATGCGGCGCGGCGGCAGTGGCGGGCGCTCGTCGATCACCAGCCATTTGCGCTTGTTGACCAGCGCCAGGGTCACGTCATAGGCGCGCTGCACCGGCACTTCCAGTTCGACCGGCTCGATATCAGGATAGGCGACGCGCTGCTGTTCAGCGGAGTAAAGGCCGGCATAGACGGCGGAGTTGGTGTCGTCGCCGATACGCAGCCGTGCCAGCGCCTCGAAGCGCGGCGGGTCGATCGGGTCGGTGGTGATGTCGTGGATCTTCGGCAGCTTGCGATACTGGTACGCAAGGTAGCCGGGATAAGCCAGGATAGCCGCGTCGAGGATCAGCGCCACCAGGATCACGCTCATGCCGCGCGATCCGTTCTGCCAGATCGCGGCAAAGCCGGCGAGCGCGACCAGGATCGACAGGCCGGCAAAGCCCAATGCCCCGAAGAAGGTCATCAGCGCCGGTTTCACCTCAAGGAACCCGAAGCGAACGATGATGATCGATGTGAGGGCCGCAAGGGCGGCAAAAACCGCAAGGCGCCGCGCCCACAGCGCCAGGCTGGATACTGGCTCCGACTGGTAGGCGGCCGAAAACCTGCGTGCCATGGGGAATTTCTGCCGGATTGAGCTTGCGAAGGCGCTGATAGCGCCGGGTTCCGAATAGGGTGCTTGAGACCATGCCGGGCCGGGAATTTCAAGGCACTTTGGCGGACACCAGCCCTCATCCTGAGGAGGCGCCCCTTGGCGCCGTCTCGAAGGATGGCGACAAACATATCATGGTTCGAGACGCGCGCGGCGGCGGAGCAAGCGCTCCGCCTGAGAGCGCGCTCCTCACCATGAGGGCTGAGTTCAACCCCTTCTGGAAATAGGCTATGACGTCACTGCGGCCGTTCAGACTTCTCCCCTGGAATAACGAGCAGAAGCAAACGAGGCCGCAGGGAGCCTGCCATGCTGGTCGAAACCACGGATTATGAGACGCTCGCCCGCAATTTCCGCTGGGATGTGCCGGAGCGTTTTAACATCGCAACGGTGGCCTGCGACCGTCATGCCGACGGTAGCGGGCGGCTGGCGCTGATCTATGTGGACGAGGACCGCGGCACGCATTGTTTCTCCTTCGACGAGATGCAGGCTTTCTCGCGCAGCTTCGCCAATGTGCTGAAGGCGGACGGCCTGCAGCGCGGCGACCGCATTGCGGTGTTCTTGTCGCAATCGGTGGAACTGCCGATCGTGCATCTCGCCGCGTTCCGTTCGGGTCTGGTCTCGGTGCCGCTGTTCACGCTGTTCGGCGAGGATGCGCTGGAATTCCGCCTTGCCAATTCCGGGGCCAAGGCCATCGTCACCGATGCGAGTGGCTGGGACAAGTTGTCGAAAATCCGCGAGCGGCTGCCTCATTTACAGGACATCTACGTCACGGACAGTGCACCGCATGCCGGCGCCAAACCGTTCTGGTCCGCGATCGAGGCGGCGTCCGAAGACTTCACCACGGTCGATACGTCCTGTGACGATCCCGCCATCATCATCTACACCTCGGGCACCACGGGAAATCCCAAGGGCGCGCTGCATGCGCATCGCGTGCTGCTCGGCCATCTGCCCAATGTGGAGATGGTGCATGGTTTCTTCCCCAAGCCCGGCGACGTCTACTGGACGCCGGCCGACTGGGCGTGGATCGGTGGACTGTTCGATGCGCTGTTTCCAGCCTGGTATCACGGCGTTCCCATTGTCGGTTATCGCGCGAAGAAATTCGAACCGGCAGCCGCGATGCAGCTGATGGCCGATCACAAGATACGCAACGTGTTTCTGCCGCCGACGGCGCTGAAGCTGATGCGGCAGGCAAACGTGAAACATGATGGCGTGAAGCTGCGCAGCATGCTCACCGGTGGCGAGTCGCTCGGCGCGGAACTGCTCGATTGGGTACGCAATACGTTCGGCATCGACGCCCATGAGATCTACGGCCAGACCGAATGCAATCTGGTGGTCGGCAACAATGCCGACCTGTTCCCGATCCGGCCGGGCTCCATGGGCAAGCCGACGCCGGGCTTCGATGTGCGTATCGTCAACGAGCAGGGCGAGGAATTGCCGCGTGGCGAGCGCGGCATCGTGGGTGTGCGCCAGCCCAATCCCTGCACCATGCTGGGCTACTGGCAAAACCCGGAAGGCACCGCGAAGAAATTCGCCGGCGAGTTTCTGCTGACCGGCGATCTCGGCATTCAGGATGATGACGGCTACTTCTGGTATGTCTCGCGCGAGGATGACGTGATCACCTCGGCCGGCTATCGCATCGGCCCCTCCGAGATCGAGCATACGCTGCTGAAGCATCCCGCGGTGGCGCTGTCGGCAGTGGTCGGCATTCCCGATCCGATCCGCACCGAGGCGGTGAAAGCCTGGATCGTGCTGCGGCCGGGCTTCGCGCCCAGCGACGCGCTGGCGCGCGAGCTGCAGGACTTTGTGAAGTCGCAACTCGCCGCCCATGAATATCCGCGCCATGTGCAGTTTGCGGAGAGCCTGCCGATGACGGCGACGGGCAAGGTGCTGCGGCGGGAATTGCGGGCGCTGGGGTAGCTCGGACCTCATGGTGAGGAGCGCGCCCTCAGGCGGAGCGCTTGCTCCGCCGCCGCGCGCGTCTCGAACCATGGCCACGAGCGCCCGAACCCCATCCTTCGAGACGGCGCAAGTGCGCCTCCTCAGGATGAGGTTCTACGAAATCACATCCCCGGCACCTTGATCCCCATCTCCTTCAGCGCCGCCAGCAGCCGCAGTGGCGGCTCCATCTGGATCGCCGGGACCTTGCCCGTTTCCAGCAGACTCTTCAGGCTCGACAGGATCGCCGGCCAGCCGGCGCGCCCGCCGGACAGGATGTCGTCGCTGAGTTCGCGGTCATGCGATTGCGTCAGTGTCAGCTTCACCGTCTCGCCGGATGCCGCGAGATCATAGGTCACCAGCGTCGAGCCCAGCGCCTCGACAAGTCCGGGCCAGTTGACGTCCCAGGTGATGACAAGCTTGCGCGGTGGATCGCAGGTGATCACTTCGCCGGAGATATGCAGCGATCCGTCCGGCATCAGAACCCTGAACGTGCCGCCGACTTTCTGCTCAAATTCGACGGCAAAGCCGGAAAAATACTGCCGGCTGAACTCTGCAGAGGTCAGCGCCTGCCAGACTTTCTCCGGTGTGGAGGCAATGTAGATCGTGTAGGCGAAGGCGGGTTTGAATGTGCTGATATCCATCGGCTGCTCCTTACGTCTCGCTCGTCGGGTCGAGCGACAGTGGCTGCCCGGTTTCGAGGAAGGTCTTCAGGCTTGCGAACACCATCGGCCAGCCGCGGGAGATGCTCGGCAGCACTCTGCTGTGCTCCGGGAAGCCCTGATGTGTGACGGTGAGTTTGACCACCTTGCCGCGCGGTTCGAGATCGAGCGTGACGCGAGACGGCTTCTCCGTGGCCATGTCGTCGTCATAGATCGGATGCCAGCTATATGAGATCCGGCGCGGTGGATCGGATTCCAGAATCACGCATTCATCCATCACGATGCCGCCCTTGCCGAGCGTCATGGGCGAACCGACTTTCCAGTCGCTATCGAGGCGGTAACCGAACCAGTAGCGTTCGGTGAAGTCGCCGTTCGTCAGTGCCTGCCAAAGCTTGTCAGGCGTGGTCTCGATGAAAGTGACGTAAACAAATTCCGGCTTACTCATCACGCGTCTCCAGCTGTCGTTTCAACTCGCTGAGCGCGGCGAGCCTGCCGCGCTCGAATTTTCTGATCCAGCGCTCGCCGATCTCATGGATCGGGACGGGATTGATGTAGTGCAGCTTCTCGCGGCCATGCCTGATGGTGGCGACAAGATTGGCCGCTTCCAGAATTGCAAGGTGCTTGGTCACGGCCTGCCGTGACATGTCCAGCCCGTCGCAGAGCTCGTTCAGCGTCTGGCCTTTGTCGGCGTGAAGCCGGTCCAGCAATGAGCGCCGCGACGCGTCGGCCAGTGCCTTGAAGACCTCATCCATGGTCGGGATAATAGGCAACCAAATGGTTGCCTGTCAAGCGATGCTCTTGTCTGGTGCAGCGCGTGGGCTAGAGTTCGGCCACCAGCAAGACTCCCCTGAGAGAAACGCCATGTCGCTTCAAGTCTATCTCGCTTTCGTCGTCGCCTGCATCGCGCTGGCGCTGCTGCCGGGTCCGAATGTCACGCTGGTGATCGCCAATGGGCTGCGTTACGGCACGCGTGCAGCGATGATCAGCATTGCCGGCACGCAAGCGGGGCTTGCCGTGGTGATCGGCATCGTCGCGCTCGGTCTGGCGACGCTGATGGCCACCATGGGCTACTGGTTCGACTGGGTGCGCTTTGCCGGCGCTGCCTATCTGGTGTGGCTCGGCATCAAGCTGGTCCGCGCGCCGGTCGAGGGCATCGACGCCGATACGCCGCCGGCGCCGCCGCGCGGCGGGTTCTTCCTGCAGGGCATGATGGTGCTGCTCAGCAATCCGAAGGTGCTGGTGTTCTTCGGCGCCTTCATTCCGCAATTCGTCGACATGGAGAAGAACCATTTCCTTCAGGTCGGGATCCTCGGCGCCACATTCATGGTGACGGCGGCGTTGACGGACATGGTCTATGCCGTGGCGGCGGGCCGCGCGCGACAGTTCTTCTCGGCACGGCGGACACGGCTGCTGTCGCGCATCTCCGGCGGCTTCATGATCGGCGGCGGGGTCTGGCTGGCGCTGACCCGCGCCCGCTGAACCTTATGCCGCGTCCGCACGTCCAACGATCTGAGGGCGCCGCCGGCGTTCGTGCCGCAAGGATCCGCCGTGCCCGACATTCCCTGGTTCGTCTATGCCATGCTGCTGGCGCCGTTCGGCCTGATCCTGGTCGCCGCCGGCACCAAATATCTGCAGGTCCGTGCTGCCAGCGACTGGCCATCCACCTGCGGCAAGGTGATCGTCTCGACATCCGAAGTACGTAACGTCGAGGTGCTCGACGACACCCGGGAAGATCGCAAACGTACCGAGCAGCGCAACTTCGCGAATATCGTCTACGAATATACAGTCAGCGGACAGAAGCTCACCAATAACCGCGTCAGCATCGGCGAGGACCGCGGCAATTTCGAAGTCGCGGAAACAATCGCGCGCTATCCGGTCGGCACTGCGGTGATGGTCTATTACAATCCGCGGCACCCGCGCGATGCCGTACTCGATCGCGAAATGCCGAAGGGGATCGGCGGCTGCCTTGGCATCGCCGCCGTCATCGTGCTGACGCTTGTGATTGGCGGCACCTTTGGTGCAGCACGCATCAATGAATTCCTCGCCGCACATCTTGCCGATCCAAAGGTGTCTCCGATGGTGACGGCGCTTTGCGGGTTCGGCTTCCTCGTTGCCTTGTTCGGCCTGGCGCTGCACCGGCAGGGGTCGCTGGCGCGGAGGTGGCCGGTGGTGCCCGGCATTGTCAAACTGGGCGCACCCGAGACCTATGTGAGCCGCGACAGCGATACCGGGCGCAGCGGACCGGTGATGCAGACCCGGAACGTGCAGTACAACTATCGCTTCAAGCACGTCGCCTATATCGGGTCCGCCGGAAGCCTGAGCACGAGCAATCCGAACCCGCCGCCATGGCAGTTGCGGCTGTTCGGGATGGACTACAAGAACGGTGATGCGGTGAAGGTCTTCGTCAATCCCGACAATCCATCCGATTCAACACTGCGTCCCGGAGGTCGTGCCGCCTATTTCCTGTGGGCGGTCGCGGCGGGATTTGTGGTGGTGGCCTATTTCATCGCGACGCACGGCTAGGCACCTCGCGCCGCGCGGGTGCATTGGCAGCTACAAGGCTACAAGGCTACAGGTGCGAGGCGTGCGGCGTGATCAGCGTCGCCTCGATTTCCGTGAAGATGCGCGTCAGCCGCTCCGCCCATTCGGTCTGACCGCTTGCGTCCGTGATCAGATCCTGACGAATTTCGATGCCGGTATTCATCAGCCCGCGTTTTTCGCCGTGCACGGGGATCGTATAGTCGGTCGCATCCGAGACCGCGTAGGGTTCGTTGTCGCCTACCACCAGATCGGCTTCGGCGCGCAGATGATGCAGCAGCAATGGCGGCAGTCTGGTGTCGTGCTGATACAGCGTGCCGATATGCCAGGGGCGCTGAATGCCCGCATAGACCGGCGTGAAGCTGTGCAGCGACACCAGCACCGTCGGTTGGCCGTTTGCCAGCCGTGCATCGATCACCTCGTCGATGCGCTGGTGATATGGATCGAAGATCAATTCGCGCCGCCGCGCTTTGGCGTCCTGCGTGAGGCCATCATTGCCGGGCACTGTGGTCGCTTCGCTGATTAGTGGAATCGCGCTGACGGCGTCCGGAGGCCGGTTGCAGTCGATCACCAGCCGCGAATAGCGTTGCGCCACTAGATGCGCATCGAGCGCCCTGGCCATCTGCTCGGCGACGCCGGCGATGCCGACATCCCAGGCGATGTGGCGGGCGAACTCGCTTTCGGGCAGGCCGAGATCGCCGAGCATCTCGGGGACCAGCCGGCCGTAGTGATCGCAAGTCAGGAGAAAAGGGGACGTTCCCCGGATATTGAGCTCCAGAACCGGAGGAACTTCCTCTGGCCCGAGGTGTAGAACTGTGTCCTGATGGCTATCCAAAGGCTTTCCCAATCTGCCTAACGATGCGGCATCCCGGCCTGTGATTGCCGGGCCTTCCGTAAAAATGTCTTCCGTATAAGCTACACGGGACAAATCACGCATGAACGAACCATTGATGCCTTTGCTTACGATTCATCACAAGACCGAATATCGCTACGCACATCCCGTTGCGTTCGGCGAGCACCGGATCATGTTGCGGCCGCGCGATGGCCATGATCTGCGCATGCTCAATGGCAGGCTGGAGATCACGCCAGAGCCGCTGTCGCTGCGCTGGATCCACGATGTGTTCGGCAATTCGGTCGCCATTGCCACTTTCGATGAGCACGCGCGCAAACTCACATTTGTATCGACCGCAACCATCGAACATCTGCCGTCGGACGAGTTCGCGCTGACGGCCGACGACAAGGCCTATTTCTATCCGTTCCTGTATGACGCCGAGGAACTGCCGGATCTGCAGGAATTCATCCGGCCGCAATATGGCGATCCCGATGGCGAACTCGCCGCATGGGCGCGCGGCTTTCTCGATCCGCAGGGCCGCACGCCGACTTACAATATTCTCTCCGGCATGACGCTCGGCATCCGCAAGCAGTTCGCCTATCGCAAGCGCTACGAGCTCGGCACCCAGCATCCGCTCGATACGCTGCAGACCAAATCCGGCACCTGCCGCGATTTCGCGCTGTTCATGATCGAGGCGCTGCGCCGGCTCGGCATCGCCGCGCGTTTCGTGTCGGGCTATCTGTTCATCCATGGCGACCGCGACCACAATTATGTCGGCGGCGGCTCCACCCATGCCTGGGTGCAGGTCTATCTGCCGGCTGCAGGCTGGATCGAATTCGATCCGACCAACGGCATCATCGGCAGCAAGGATCTCATTCGCGTCGCCGTGGCGCGCGATCCGCGCCAGGCGGTGCCGCTGCACGGCACCTATATGGGCTCGGCAGACGCGTTTCTCGGCATGGATGTGAGTATCAATGTGGTGTCTGCCGGCGACGATGTCGCCGCGGCGCTTGCCGAGAAAGTCTGACCGACACCATGCCCGATCGCGTTTTCGTCTATGGCACCCTGATGCGCGGTTTCGATCATCCGATGTCGAAGCTGCTGTCATCCGGCGCGGATTTTCTCGGCGAAGCCTCGTGCCGCGGCAGGCTGTATATGGTCGCGCATTATCCGGGCCTGCTGCATTCCGACGATGCCCGTGACATCGTATTCGGCGAGCTGTTTCGGTTGCGCAAGCCGGATGAGCTGATGGCGGCGCTCGACGACTATGAAAGCGTCGGCCCCGATCATCCGCAGCCGACGCTGTATCTGCGCGAGCGGATTGCCGTGACGCTCGCCGATGGCCGTGTGAGCGAAGCCTGGACCTATATCTACAACAGGCCGGTCGATGAAACGACGCGCATCAGGTCGGGCCGCTTCCTGGCGCCTTAGAGCATGATCCGGAAAAGTGGAAACCGGTTTTCCGAAAAGATCATGCTCAAATAGAAAATCTAACCTTGCTTGTGTCTGCTCGCCACTTCCAGCCCGAACAGCGCCAGCGCAGTCAGCGATGCGCCGATGCCGATCAAGGCGATCATGGATGTGCCGCCCGATGCCACGGCAAATCCGCTAAGGCCTGAACCGACCGCGCCGCCGAAAAATGCGCAGGCGAGAAACAGCGCGTTGAGCCGGCTGCGGATATGGCCGGCGAGGGCGTAGATCGCGCGCTGTCCGGCCACCACATTGCCCTGCGTGCCGGCATCGATCAAGATTCCCGCGATCACGAACAGCGTGATAGCGAGCGTGCCGCC
The DNA here is from genome assembly GCF_058800725.1 of Tardiphaga sp. GW822-FHT04G09. NCBI lineage: Bacteria > Pseudomonadati > Pseudomonadota > Alphaproteobacteria > Hyphomicrobiales > Nitrobacteraceae > Tardiphaga > Tardiphaga sp. GW822-FHT04G09. Next base: position 479,360 of record NZ_JBXAMO010000002.1, read on the forward strand.
GGTGTGGCCGGCGATCCAGGTCAGCACGAAGCTCGCCAGCACCAGCAACATGGCTGTGACGGTGACGAGATCGCCGCGGCCACGATCGGCGAGGCGTCCCGCAAGCGGCGCCACAAGTGCGCCGCCGGCACCCGACAGCAGGAAGGCCGACATGGCGATATGGCCGAACGAGAATGGCGGCTGCTCCAGCACCAGCGGCATCGCCGTCCAGAACAGGCTGAAGGCGCCGTAAAGCAGGCATTGATAGGCCGAACGCTGCTGCAGCACCCGCGTGGTCAGCATCAGATCCCACAGCGAGTGGATCAGCGTCGCATAGGTCAGTTCATGCTTCGGTTGCCGGCGCGGCAACGCGACCATCATCAGCGCGAACACACCACACATCAGCACCGCCGACATCACGAACACGGCCCGCCAGCCGAACGAGCCGGCCACCATGGTGGCCAGCGGCCGCGACAGCAGGATGCCGAACAAAAGCCCGCTCATCACGGTGCCGACGATCTGCCCGCGAATGCGCTCGGGTGCGAGATGTGCCACCACCGGCATGATCATCTGGGTGCCGACGGCGGTGACGCCAAGCAGCAGCGATGAGGCGAGGAAGATCGATGCCGTTGGTGCCGCTGCCGCGATCAGCAGGCTCGCGATCAGGCAGCCGAGCGTCACCAGGATCAGCGTCTTGTTCTCGACGAGATCGCCGAGCGGCACCAGGAACAAGAGTCCCAGCACATAGCCGAACAGGACCATGGTGAGCATGACGCCGGCGGATGACAGGTCCAGCCCGAAGGCTTCGCTGATCGGCCCGACCAGCGGCTGCGCGTAATACACATTGGCGACGGTGACGCCGCAGGCGACGGCAAAGGAAAAAATCAGCCAGCCGCCGGGACCGGAGTCGCGGGCGGCGTGTTCGGACGATGAGGGCATGGAGGCTTTCAGGCGGGCGGGACGATTGCCGAGAGATATGGCGCATGTGATGCCATGCCAGAAGTGTGGTGTCTTGAATGGGAGCCATGCAGGTTGGATGTTCGGGCCTTGTCGGGCGGTTGACGTGGTGAATAACCCGCCGTCATTCCGGGGCGGATGCGCGTCAGCGCATGCGAACCCGTCCCGATATGGCCTGGCGCTGCCGGAGACTCCGACGTCACGATTCCGGGAGAACTATGCCCGTTTCTTGGTCTTCGGCTTGGCCTTCTGCAGCATGTAAGACCGCAGCACCGCATTCATCCGGCCCTGATAGCCGTCGCCCTCGCTCTTGAAGAAATCCAGCACGTCCTCGTCGATGCGGATTGAGATGGCTTTCTTCTTTGCAGGCATGACGACGACGCCATCCGACCAGTCGATATCGAGAGGCACGGCGTCGGGATCGTTGCGAACCGCTTCTTCGATCTGTTCGTCGGTCAGCGCGTCGAGTGCGGCCCAATCGGTCCTGCCTCGAATAGGTTCGTATCTAGAGATGATCGTAATATTTTCTTCGCTCATCTTTTCGCGCGCGGCGCGCCGAGATGATGTGGCAGAATGTGCCGCGGATCGTGCACGCGACGGCGACTTCTCGCCCTTCGAGATAGCCGAAGATTTGGTACCTGATTTCGCCATGACGATCCGATCTCCGGACGAAAATGTAGCCATCAAAGATTTGTCGAACCTGAGCAAAGTCGATCTTGTGATCGATCAGATTGCTTTCGCGCTTGGACGGATTCCAGCCGAACTCGGAAATGCCGACAAACAAATGCGCAAGGTTCTCTGTCATCGCAAAGCCCCGATCAACGCCAGCAACTATAGGGTGCCGAACGGGGGATTTGCTACGCAAGAGTTAGAATATAATCGTATATACGATTGTATATGTGGTCAAGCCACCTTCACCACCCGCACATCGACCTCGCGCTCCACATAGCTCCACTCTTCCGTCTCGCGCAGGCCGCCGACGAGATCTTCGAACTCCTGCGCGTGTTCCGGCGCATATTCGAACCAGGTGAGGAAATCGAACGGCTCGCCGAGATCGCGCGAATGATAGAGCTGCCGCGCGATGGCCGGCAGGTATTTCAGGCTGTCGGCGATGTGGCGGGATTTGTCCTCGAAGATGCGGCGGCGCTCGTTCTGGGTCATGTCCCACCAGGCGGCGTTCTTCCGGATCGGGATCAGCGCGCCATGGGTCGCCTCTGGTCGGCCGAGCCCGGCCTGTGCCGCAACCAGCGCGATCTTCTCGGTGCGCTCGACATAGCGGACATGACTGACGACGCCGGCGAGGCGCCAGGATGTCTGCGAGGGCAGCAGCGGCAGCGAGATGGCGTCGGCATGGGTGATGGAGAGCGCGTTGACGGGTTTCAGCGTCTCGCCCTTGACCGGCGAGATCGAGATCACCTGCCATGCACCGGTATTTCCGCCGCGGAATGTCGTGAACATGGGATATGAGAGCGTGGAACCGGGGTGAGTTCAAGCAAATTGAAACAAGCTTGCCACAGCTACGTCATTCCGGGGCGTGCGAGCGAAGCTCGCGCGAACCTCAGCCGTTCCAATTGGAATGGCGGGGAATCTCACCAAAAACTCCGTCCTCATGGTGAGGAGGCGCTCTTGCGCCGTCTCGAACCATGATGTGGGGTGCGTCTCCAGCGAATGGCCCGCCATCCTTCGAGACGCGCGCAAGGGCGCGCTCCTCAGGATGAGGTTGGAGTGTGGCGCAACCCAATCCGGCCCGGCCCTGTGAATAGCGGTATCAATAACGGCCGGTTCAAATCTGCTCCCGGAAAACCTATATCCATGGTCGGCTGGGAAGGTGACAGACCTTACCAACCTCACAGCCCCACAGGCTCGAATCCAGGCCAGCAATACCGACTTAACCCGATCGACCCATAACGACCCCCCATGCGCTTTACGCCCCAATTCCTCGACGATCTGCGTGCCCGGCTTCCGGTTTCGGAAGTCGTGAGCAAGCGCGTCAAGTTGAAGAAGGCAGGGCGGGAGTGGAAAGGGCTGTCGCCGTTCCAGCAGGAGAAGTCGCCATCGTTTTTCGTCAATGACGAGAAGGGATTTTACCACGACTTCTCCAGCGGCAAGCACGGCGACATCATCAATTTTGTGATGGAGACCGACGGCGCGAGCTTCGTCGAGGCGGTGGAGCGGCTGGCGCAGATGGCGGGCGTGGCGCTGCCGGCGGCGACGCCCGATGCCGCGCGCCACGAGCAGCGCCGCAAGACGCTCTATGACGTGATGGATCTCGCCGCGACATTCTTTGCGGAGACGCTGGTGGGGCGTGAAGGCGCGCGAGCGCGCGGCTATCTCGCCGATCGCGGCATCACGCCCGCGGTGCAGCTCCAGTTCCGCATGGGCTTTGCATCCGAAGATCGTTTTGCGCTGAAGGAATATCTCGGCGCCGCCGGCGTGCCGGTGCCCGATATGGTCGAGGCCGGATTGCTGATATCAGGCGAGGACATCCCGGTGCCCTATGATCGCTTTCGCGATCGCGTGATGTTTCCGATTTCCGACGTGCGTGGACGCATCATCGCCTTCGGCGGCCGTGCGCTGAAGAAGGATGCGCCGGCGAAATATCTGAACTCGCCGGAAACGCCGCTGTTTCACAAGGGCGACAATCTCTACAACCTGCCGATGGCGCGCAAGGCCGCCCATGACGGCGCGCCGTTGGTGGTGGTCGAAGGCTATGTCGACGTCATCGCCATGGTCGGCGTCGGCTTTCCCGGGGCGGTCGCCCCCCTCGGCACCGCGCTGACCGAGAACCAGCTTCAACTGCTCTGGAAGATGGCCGACGAGCCGATCCTGTGTTTCGACGGCGACAAGGCCGGGCAGAAGGCGGCCTGGCGCGCGGCGGAACTGGCGCTGCCGCATCTCAAGCCCGGCAAGAGCTTGCGTTTCGCGCTGCTGCCCGAAGGGCAGGATCCCGACGACCTTGCGCGTTCCGGCGGCCGCGCGGCCATCGAGGACGTGATGGCGGCGGCGGGCACGCTGTCGGACCTGATCTGGGCACGCGAGATCGCCGGCGGTACTTTCGCGACGCCGGAGCGCCGCGCGGCGCTGGAGGCGCGGATCAACGAATTGTCGAACGGCATCCGTGACGAGGTGGTGAAGAAATACTACCGCCAGGACATGACCGAGCGGCTGCAGCGCGCCTTCGGCACCGGCCCAAAAAACTACGGCGGTAACTATGGCGGTAACAGCGGCGGCCGTGGCGGCTTCCAGCCCGGCGGCGGTGGCGGTTTTGCGCGCAGTCCGCGCCCGTTCACGCCGGGTCCGGCCGGGCGAATCAGTGGCGGCGGGCGATTTGGGGCCAATGCCGGGCCGCAAACCATCCAGCGCGGGCCCTATCAGGTAGTCAGTCCACAGCTTGCGACGTCCTCGATCATGCGCGGCCAGCGCAGCGCCATTTCCCGGCGCGAGGCGCTGATCGTGCAGTCGCTGATCAACCACCCCTGGCTGCTGCATGACCGGCTGGAGGAGGTGGCGGCGCTGGAACTCGCCCATCCGGAGATGCACAAGCTGCGCGCGGCGATCATCGCGGCCTTTGCCCATGAGCATCATCATGGCGACGAGGCCGAGCAAAGTGCGGAAATGCGTTCAGATCTGGTTAAGGCCGGGTATTCCGAGCAATTACAACACGTTGAGCAGGCAGTTACCACCCAGGCGGTGTGGGCGGCACGGCCCGGCGCGGCCCGCGAGGACGTTCTTTCCACCTGGACGCAGCTCGTTGCCTTGCATCGCCAGTGGCACTCATTACTTAGAGAACTCAAAGACGCGGAGCTTGCTCTGGGCGCGGAAGCAAGCGAAACGAACTACGGCTGGTTGCGCGATGTGAAGGCCCGGTTGGCTGAGGTCGACGGGATCGAGGCGCTGATCGAGGGGTTCGGAGAATCCTCGGGGCGGTTCCAGCGCAGTTCGTAAGGTCTGCCGAAGGCAACTTTGCTGCGGATGGTGCCCGGGCAAACCGCGAAAAGACTCGCCAAACCCATGGTTTGGCTGCAAAAACAGGGTTAATCCGAGCTTAAGGCTCTCCACGCTAAGGGTCTGGGGCTTAAGTAGTGAAAACCGCGAAGACGACGTCGGGGGTGGCGATGGATGTGCGCCGCCCTTTGTGCGTCAAGCGGTGACGATGATTGGATCGGGGCGCCTGCGCCCCCTGGATTGATAGCGGGGCGGTGACGCCCCCGGCGTGAGCGCGTTTCAGGAGCATTGAATGGCCACCAAGGCAAAGACGCTGCAGACCAAGGACAAGGAAAAAGACGACAAGGCAGCTGACGCGCCGGAGAAGGACTCCGCTGAAGCGCCGTCGCCTTTGCTCGACCTGTCCGACGCTGCCGTCAAGAAGATGATCAAGCAGGCCAAGAAGCGCGGCTTCGTGACCTTCGATCAGCTCAACGACGTCTTGCCGTCTGATACCACTTCTCCTGAACAGATCGAAGACATCATGTCGATGCTCTCCGACATGGGCATCAACGTCTCCGAGAACGAAGACTCGGACGGCGAGGAAGAGAGCAAGGACGAGGACGACGATACCGACAACGAACTCGTCGAAGTCACGCAAAAGGCCGTCACCGAAGTCAAGAAGTCGGAGCCCGGCGAGCGCACCGACGATCCCGTCCGCATGTATCTGCGCGAGATGGGCACCGTCGAGCTCTTGTCGCGCGAAGGCGAAATCGCCATTGCGAAGCGCATCGAGGCCGGCCGCGAGGCGATGATCGCAGGCCTCTGCGAAAGCCCGCTCACCTTCCAGGCCATCATCATCTGGCGCGATGAACTCAACGAAGGAAAGATCTTCCTTCGCGACATCATCGATCTCGAAGCGACCTATGCCGGTCCCGACGCCAAGAACAACATGAACCCGGCGCTGATCGCGCCGCCGGTCGATGGCGAAGCTGTGGCCGAGGGCGCCGAAGCCGTTGCGGCTCCGCCCGCTGCGCCGCCGTCCGCCACCCCGTTCCGTCCGGCGCCGCCGCGTTCGGCGCCTGCTGCGGCCCCCGCCGGCGAAAGCGCGTCGGAAGGCGCTGCCGACGGCGACATGGACGACGACGAGTTCGAGAACCAGATGTCGCTCGCCGCCATCGAGGCCGAGCTGAAGCCGAAGGTGGTCGAGACCTTCGACAAGATCGCCGACAGCTACAAGAAGCTGCGCAAGCTGCAGGAACAGGACATCGCGAACCAGCTCGAGAGCGCCTCGCAGGGCCCCTCGCTGTCGCCGTCGCAGGAGCGCAAGTACAAGAAGCTCAAGGACGAGATCATCGTCGAGGTGAAGTCGCTGCGCCTCAACCAGGCGCGTATCGATTCACTCGTCGAGCAGCTCTACGATATCAACAAGCGCCTCGTGTCGTTCGAGGGCCGCCTGCTGCGCCTCGGCGACAGCCACGGCGTCGCGCGTGAGGACTTCCTGCGCAACTATCAGGGCTCGGAGCTCGATCCGCGCTGGCTCAACCGCGTCTCGAAACTCTCGGCCAAGGGCTGGAAGAACTTCGTCGCCATCGAGAAGGACCGCATCAAGGAACTGCGCGGCGAAATCCAGCAGCTCGCGGCGCTCACGGGTCTCGAGATCGGCGAATTCCGCAAGATCGTGCACGGCGTGCAGAAGGGCGAGCGCGAAGCCCGCCAGGCCAAGAAGGAGATGGTGGAAGCCAACCTCCGTCTCGTGATCTCGATCGCCAAGAAATACACCAATCGCGGCCTGCAGTTCCTGGATCTGATCCAGGAAGGCAACATCGGTCTGATGAAGGCCGTCGATAAATTCGAATATCGCCGCGGCTACAAGTTCTCGACCTATGCGACCTGGTGGATCCGGCAGGCGATCACGCGTTCGATCGCCGACCAGGCCCGCACCATCCGCATTCCCGTGCACATGATCGAGACCATCAACAAGATCGTGCGCACCTCGCGCCAGATGCTCAACGAGATCGGCCGCGAACCTACTCCCGAGGAACTGGCTGAGAAGCTGGGCATGCCGCTGGAGAAAGTTCGAAAAGTTCTCAAGATCGCCAAGGAGCCGCTGTCGCTCGAAACCCCCGTGGGTGACGAGGAAGACTCGCATCTCGGCGATTTCATCGAGGACAAGAACGCGATCCTGCCCATCGATGCGGCGATCCAGTCCAACCTGCGCGAGACCACCACGCGCGTGCTGGCCTCGCTCACCCCGCGCGAAGAACGCGTGCTGCGCATGCGCTTCGGCATCGGCATGAACACCGACCACACGCTGGAAGAAGTCGGCCAGCAGTTCTCGGTGACCCGTGAGCGTATCCGCCAGATCGAAGCCAAGGCGCTGCGCAAGCTCAAGCACCCGTCGCGGTCCCGCAAGCTGCGGAGCTTCCTGGATAACTAGCAAGCCTCGTCCGCCGAAGCCTCTTGGCGAAGGCGGATGCGGTCGTTCCTGGACAACTAAGCGTCGCTTTCGATCGTTTGATCCTTCTGATGATGCCCGGCCAGCGCGAAGCAAGCTTCGCTAGATGCGCCGGGCATTTTCGCTGGTGCGTGCCGTGCGTTCATGCGCCGCCGGCGACCCTGATCCGCCATCCGGAAAGAGCGTTGCGGCGAAACAGATGATGTCGGCCATGACGCGCCTCGTCGTTTGATTAGTATGGCTGCAAGTATGTTCTCGTTTTGTTCTTGATGTCAAGAGGTGTCGCAGGCGCGCTTTCTTCACCGCGCCCGCCGCGTGCAACGGGACGCAGGAGGTCGCGGCCGGTGCGCAACAGGCCCTTTGATGGAGGCTCACCACACGCTAGCGTTGCGCATTGCTCCATCCATTTTTCAAAAGGACATTGCCATGACGTCGCTCGCCCCGATGCTGCTCAGCCAGCGCGTTGCCCAGGTCTGCCTGTTTCTGGTGGGCGCCATCGCCATTTTCGGCGGCTCGCTGCAGATGGTTCTCGGCCAGCCCGAGACCGCGCCGCGGCTCGATAATGTGCATCGCTTCATGGGCGGCATCTATCTGATGTCGGGCGTCATGGGCCTGTGGGCGGCCTCGACCATTCGCGAACACAACACGCTGATTGTCCTGATGGCGGCGACGGTGTTCGTCGGCGGCCTCGGCCGCGTGCTGTCGATATCAAAGGTCGGCCTGCCCGAACCGCATGCCGTGTGGATCACCTATCTCGTGCCGGAGCTGGTGCTCCCGTGGATCATCATTGCGGCGCAGGTGATGACGAACAGGCAGATGGCGGGCGGCGCGGGGTGAAAGGGCGGTGGGTGGTTAGCCGAAGGCGTAACCCGCCATTCACGGGTGTCACCGAAGTACGTTGCGCTATTCGCCCTACGCTTGCTTAGCTATCTCAGTTATCGTCATTACAAGATGGTGGATCTAAAGATCCGTCGACTTTGTTTGCGCACTCGACCGCTGCTTATCTTTCTTCTTCGAGGCGTCTTCGCTCATCTAGTAGCGCTTTGTATCTATCGATAAATTTCTTCTCCTCATCTCCGCGCAATCCGACGTCATTCGGTCGAAAATATGCTCGATGTTGCATATCAACAATTCGAAAGTCATTGGCTTCGAAATCAGGAAGAGCCTTTTGAAGTGCCCAAAAACCTAGCCGCGCGCCTTCCTCCGGTAACGCTGGATCTTCGCTGAAGTAGGGGTAGATGATGCGATATGATCCATCCCAAACTTTGACAGAAACGGTGTTCTCGATCTTTATAGTTGCGCCGAGCTCTTCAATTGGGAAATGTGCTTTGACAGTTTCCGCAACGAACTCGAAGGGTTCGTTGCGCCACCGCATCTTCTCACTCCACAGTTCTAAGAATGAGTCTCGGAGTAGCGGGTATAGACGAGCGCGAGCCTTGTTGTCGGCAATTCGACCCTCTGTAGCGTCGGCGATGTCGACCATCCCAGCCGCATGTCTTTTAACGTCCGACCAAAATGGGCCGTAGAAATCGCCGCCGTCGGTCGATACGGCAAGTTTCTTTGCCTTATCTTTGCGAATGTCATCGAGGAGCAATGATCTGCGCAGTTTATGGTTAGAAAAGAAGTATTGAAGAAGCTTCCGAAGGTTGATCTTTTCGATGGACATGGAGCCCCGCAAATTTGTGCTGAAATATTCTCCACAAAGCTGCCGCGTTAGCGGCGCCAGAAACGTTTCGTAAAATGAGATAGCGGCCGGGGAGTGCAATCGCCTCGGTTAATCCTGCTCCAGGTCGTTCACGGCCGGATCGAGATTTAACTGACCGATACCCAAGAAGTCTCGCTTGTAGTTGTCGAGCTTTTCCAACGCACCATTCCCAAAAATATCCGAGAGCATTCTCGAAATTACGGCGCGGCCAGTGCTTCTAAGCTCGCTATCAAATCGATCGAAGTTATGCGCTTCTTTGTATATTCCACGATATGCAGATACTGATTTCCAAAGGTCTACTACAGATTCTTGTAGTGTCTTTTTGTCTTTTGACTGCTTCGAGTATGAATATTCTAGTTCGAGTTTCTGTCGTATTTTTTGCGATTGTTTTTTGCTAATTCCCGACACGTAACCGATCTCATTGTTGATGAAGATGATCTCGCGTCCCAGAAAGTCTATTGGTTCCTCAGGGCCGAAAATGGCGGTCTTCGAATCTTTCGATATTTCGGGAATATTAAGCTCAATCGAAGCAAGCGCATCCTTAACGAGCTTATGTCCGGACTTCGCGGCATTCTCGCTGTCGAAGAATAACACAAGGTCATCCGCGTAGCGGACCATTGGAATATGTTCTCGTTCTATCGACTTGTCGAATTTGGACAGAACTAGATTTGCCAAGATCGGTGACAATGGCATTCCCTGCCTTAATCCAACGCCCGGTTTGATTCCTTGCTCTCGAAGTTTTTCTCTTGTTCGCTGATCGAGCCTAACTTCGCAATCGATGACTTTCGAGATGATTGGAGGAAGGCTGCTCCGACCGAGTGTCTCCTGAATGCGTGATTTCAGGTGCGCGCGCGGAATGCTGTCGAAGAATTTCTCGATGTCTGTCTTTAAGCACCATTGATGGCGGGCTCTCGCCGCACGTGTAGCCTCGATTGCAGCGCCTGCGCCTCTTCCCTTGATAAAGCCGAATGAAGAAAGGTTATAAATGGGCAGCTTCTTTGTGGCCGTCAGGTGCTCAACTATAGTTCGTTGAACGAGTCGATCTTTGACGGTTGGAATGCAAATCATCCTCTCTTTCGATGAGTTCGGCTTCGGGAGGAATACTGCTTTCAAGTTGCTAGGGCCGTAGCTCCCCGATCGAATTTCGTTGGCTAGTTTCAAAAGATTTACGTCGAGATTCGCCGCGAATAATTCCGCGGAAATGCCATCAATGCCAGGTCGGCCAGCATTGGCTTTTCGATCCTTCGATTTAGACCAAGCGCTTTTCAAGGCTGCCTTTGATAGCAGTCGCGCTGGCTTTGGATAGTTCGGGAGGGTTCTCTCAGACCTAGGCTCGAGCAAGGGTGCACCTAAGTCTGTTCGAACGGGCGCCAGCAAATGGTCGAAGAGCCATCTGCGTGGTGTTGGAGCTTTGCAGGTGTGCCGCATTCTCGCGACACGCTCGGCTCGTGACAGATCACCGTCGTGAGGTCAATTGCGACCGCGACGGCGCTTGATCCGAAATATACCGCCGCGAGTAGCGCCAGAACAAATCGTGAACAAGTAGCATTGGGATACCGTCCCCCGCGCTCGGCGGCCCTGTCACTATGATGCTTAGCCCGTCTCTTATTCCGATGCACCTCGGGCATCAGCACCTCCGTTGATCTACCGCGCCAGCAAATGGTCGAAGAGCCATCTGCGTGGTGTTGGAGCTTTGCAGGTGTGCCGCATTCTCGCGACACGCTCGGC